>SIBH01000097.1 GCA_009695285.1 Pedosphaera sp. | reverse complement strand
GCCGCTGCCGCCCAATCCGTTGCCGACGAGGTGGACGTGCATGTCCACCGGTTTTTCAGTAATAGCCATGCGGTGGATTGTGAGGAAGGAGGTGGTGACGACAATGCAAATCACCATCAAAAAATTTCGCGGACTGAATTGAAAATCTCCGGCCATCCCTTCACCAAAAGCGACTTTCAGAGTCACGGAATTTTGCGCCGGGTCAAAACTCTGCCCCGGCGCGTGTCAACTTCGTGCCAAGCTGGATTCACGTATCCCCCATGTTGACAGGTTTTCCCCCGCCCCGATTTGACAAGCCCGCCGGTCCATGAGAACAGCTTGGCCGTAGTTGCAGCCTAAGCTGCTCCGCCTTCCTGCGGGGCAGCGCGGGGAACCCAAATTCCCCGGATCTCTCATCCGGGGACGGGGCGCACGGCGGTGGGCAACCATCGCCAAGATCACTTTCAAGACCAAGCCCGTCAGCTAACCTCGTCGGCCTTTGGAAGGGTGATCCTCTGGGTCCCGATTTTCGGGGCATCACGTTCTCCCCACCTCAATGCGTGGCAGCGTCGCGCCTGGCGATAAGCCGGCGCGGTCTGCCACCACATCGGAGTTCGTTATGATCGCGAATGTCGTGCTTGGTTTTCTGTCACCGGCGGAATTGGTTTCGTCTGCCGCCGTCCTTGTGCTCGTCGTCTGCTTCGGGCCGTTCGTGCTTGGAGCGGTTTTGATTCACGAGCGGCAGGTGGGGATTGTCGTGAAAAAATTCTCCGCCCGCGCACTCGAACCGGGCCGGTTCGTCGCCCTCGACGGCGAAGCCGGTTATCAGGCCGCGACGCTGCCGCCGGGTCTCCACTTCGGATTCTTCCGCTGGCAGTATCGCATCCTCAAGGTGCCGGTCGTCGTCGTGCCGCAGGGCGAAATTGCCCCCATTATCACGGCGGACGATGGGTCGATTCCGACCGGGCGCATCCTCGGGAAAATCGTCGAGAGCGACAACTTCCAGGACGCGCGCAAGTTCCTGCTCAACGGCGGCGAAAAGGGCCGGCAGCTTGGCCTCATCACCGACGGCACGTATCGCATCAACAGCGCGCTTTTCACCGTCATCACTTCGGCCACGGCGCCGATGCACGGAATGTTTCCCGAACAGCTCCAACTTCATCGCGTTGATCCCGACAAGGTCGGCATCGTCACCGCGCTGGACGGGCGGCCCATCGAACCCGGTGAAATTGCCGGACCGGTCATCACCGGCCACGACAATTTCCAGAACACGCAAGCGTTCCTCGACGGCGGCGGGCGGCGCGGTTTGCAGGAGCAAATTCTCCTGAGCCGCTCGTGGAACCTGAACCCATGGTTCGTCCAGGTCGAGCAGGTGCCGATGGTGGAGATCCCCATCGGTTACGTCGGCGTGGTCATGTCCTACGTCGGGATGGCGCATGTGGACGTCAGCGGCGTGGACTTCAAACACGGCGATCTGGTCAACACCGGCCACAAAGGTGTCTGGGTCACGCCGCTTTATCCCGGCAAACATCCGATCAACACGCGCATTATGAAAGTCGAGCGCGTGCCGACCACCAACATCGTGCTCAACTCGGCCAACCGCACCGAAGTGCATCATTACGACAAAAAACTTTCGTCCATCACCGTGCGTTCGCACGATGGATTCGCGTTCAACATTGACGTCTCGGAGATCATCCATGTCGGCGCGCTCGACGCGCCGAAAGTGATCTCTCGCGTCGGCTCCATGCAGAACCTCGTCGATCACGTCCTGCAGCCGATTGTCGGAAATTATTTCCGCAACTCCGCGCAGGACTCCACCGTGCTCGACTTCCTCAACGCCCGCAGCCATCCGCTCCCTCGGCGGGGCCAAGGCCGAATCCTACCGTGTCGGCGTGGAAGTGCTCGGCGCGCAGAGTTACACGATGATGCAGCTCATGCAGATCATCGGCGAACGCAACGTTCGCATCGTCCCCGACGTGGCCGTCAACGGCGCGGGCGCAAATCCCAGACTGGTGGACGACCTACTCGGCGTGATGTTGAAACATCCGACGGCCAAAGCGGCGTGAGGTCAGCCCGCGCGTCGGTTCCGGTGTCCGGCCGGAACCGACGCCGTGCAAAGCACGATTGCGGAACGTTGGGTGTTTCCGTAAAATCTCCCCATGCCCAGCCGGAAAAAATTCTCCACCGTGATCCCGGCGCTGTTGCTCTTCCCCCTGCTCACATCCGGCGCCGCCGCGGTCTTCAACGTCCGGGATTATGGGGCGACCGGAAAAAAATCCGACGACGCCCGTCCCGCCATTCAGAAAGCAATCGAAGTCTGCGCCGCCAAAGGAGGCACCGTGCTGATCCCACCCGGCGAGTACACCTCTGGCACGCTCCGCCTCCGCAGTCATGTGCGGATCGAAATTGCCGCCGGCGCGACCTTGTTCGCCTCGACGAATCCGGCGGCCTACGAGTACGGACCCATCGTCGCCCAGGCCGCGTTGTTTCTGGGCGAGGACCTCGTCGATGTGGAGATCAAGGGAGCCGGCACCGTCGATGGCCAGGCCGAGTATGAATGGCGCGAGGACGACGTGGAGAAAGGTTTCAACCACAAGGAAACCATGATGGCGCTGGGCAAACCGCTCCGGCGCTCGTTTCCCAAAGGCCTCCCCCAACGCCAGGTTTTCCCCCGCCTCGTGTGGCTGGGGAGATCAAAGGACGTGAAGTTCACCGGCCTGAAGTGGCTGCATTCTCCGAGCTGGACCATCAACCTCTACGCCTGCGACCGGGTGAAGTTCGACGGCTTGTATGTCCACACCAGCCTCAAGGAAGGCGTCTGGGCCGACGGCATCGACATTGACGGATGCAAGGACGTGACCATCACGAATTGCACCATTGAGACGGGGGATGACTGCATCGTTTTTATTTCCGAAAAAGTCTGGGGTCCCGCGCGCCGGTGCGAGAACATCAATGTCACCCATTGTCGGCTGTCCTCAGCCTCGGCCGGGATCAAGTTCAGCGAAGGTAACCACGCCGGCGTCCGCCAGGTGCGCGTGAGCGACTGCGTGCTCACCAACGTCAACCGCGGCTTCGTCTTCTACAGCACCGTCCAGGGCGGCGACATCAGCGACGTGGTGCTGTCCCGCCTGACCATTCACTGCAACCGCTTCGACTGGTTCTGGGCGGGCGATGGCCAGCCCTTTCATTTCCGCGTCGCCCCCTTCAGCGAACTCAACCAGCAACCAGCCAAACCCGGCGAGCCTCCGCCCGGCACCGTTCGCAACATTACCATCCGTGACGTCACCGCACACGCGAAGGGCACCTCCCGCCTCTACGGTCATGCCGCGAGTTGGCTGGACAGCCTCACGCTCGAAAACGTCAAGCTGCATCTCACCGCCGATCCCGCCGCGCCCTTCGACTACGCCGACCACGCCCTCGACATCCGCCGCGCAAAAAATCTCAAGATCAAGGGCCTGGCCGTGGCCTGGGAAAAGCCCTCACTGCCCGCCTGGCAAAGCGCGCTCCATCTCGAAGACATCCGCAGCCTCGCGCTGGACGGCTTCGCCGGACGCGGCGCACCAAATCATCCCGCCGTGGTGCTGAACCAAGTCGCCGAGGCGATCATCCGCCGCAGCCGCGCCCTTGAAGGCACCACGGTTTTTCTGAAAGCGCTCGGGCCGGAGACCCGTGGAATCCGCATCCAGGGAAATGACCTCCGACTTGCGCCAGTCCCCTTTCAAATCGATGGATCAACGCCCACCAACGCAGTGAAGCTGCTGGAAAATCTGCTGCCCGCCGAACGCCGCCGTTGAGCCGAAGCCAGACGGTGGGGCGAATGTCCCACGAGCCGGCTCGGCAGAGCCTCGCCCCACCCCATGACCCGCGCCGTTGGTTCCGGGAAATTGGGGCGTGTCTTCTGTTGCAATATCCGATCAAAACAGCGTAGCTGGTGGCCGGTACTAACTAAAAAATATTATGGCCAAAGGAAACCGCAGTCAGAAACGTGAAGTCAAGAAGCCGAAGAAAGAGAAGCCCAAGGCAGCGCCTGGGGCCTCCCGCAAGGCTTCCTGACCGAATGCCCGGGGCGCGTTCAAACATTCATCGCGCTGGTGACAGCGCGGTGATTTTTGATCTGCGTCGGACCTGAAGTCCATTCCCCATGCCTGAGCTTGCCTCCCATCCACGCGATCTGTTGCACGGCATCACGCTGGAAATCATCATCAATCAACTCGTGCAGCGGCATGGCTGGAGCAAGATGGGACGTCGCATTCCTGTCCGCTGTTTCCAGTTCAATCCGAGCGTGAAATCCGCTCTCACTTTTCTGCGCAAGACTCCCTGGGCGCGCCAGAAGGTTGAAGCGTGGTTCATCGCCGAGTTCTTGGAGCCAGGAACCTCCCCACCGCCAACCTCACCGCCTCCCAGCGCCAACGGCGCGACTCCATCCCAGCCTGGGGCAACGTCCCAGGTCCAAGGCCGAAAATATCATGAGGGTTGAAGGCCCGGCCCAACATGCCCCGTCACCATTCCTGCTCCCATCAGCCATTCCGTGCCGTTGCCGATGGATCGCGCCTTCGGCGCTCGAAACAAATTGTCGAACCGATTCCTGGGGCGCTGCTGGTACGAGCCGGGCCTTTGGCCCTAGACTGCCATCGCCATGGCACAATCATTGAGCCTCGTTATCGTCCAAGTCATCTTCAGCACGAAGGAACGCCGCCCTTTCCTCGCCCCGGACACGCGACCGTAGCTCCACCCGTATCTCGCCACCGTCGTGCGCAACGCGGGTTGCGAGGCGTATCGCGTCGGCGGCGTGGCGGATCATGTTCACCTCGCGATCCGACTTTCGCGCACCATCTCCATCGCAGAATTGGTGGAGACGTTGAAAACGCCGTCCCCCAAATGTGTGAAGACACAAGTCATCGGACCTCGCAGCGTTCTCGTGGCAACGAGGCTACGGATATTTTTCCGTCGGCCTGGCGGATTTGGATTCTCTGCGCGCCTACATTGACGACTAGGAAGAGCATCACAAGACGCCGACGTTTCAGGACGAGTTTCGGATGTTCCTGAACAAATACGGCGTGGAATACGACGAGGCTTATATGTGGGATTGAACGCCGGAACGGGCTTTCAGCCTTTCGCGCTGTCACGGAACATTCCTGGGGCAACGCCCCAGGAAGAGGACGGCCATGGTGGACGAGTTGGAAACGCCCGCACCATCCAGACCTGCAGGCGCGTCGCCCCACTCGAAGCCAGAAAAACCTCCCGCACCACTCCGCGCCTCTCGCCAGAACTGGACGACCAGTGGCTGAATGCGGAAACATCGAACCTATCGCGATTTCACATTTCATTCGCCACCCGTCGTGGTCAATCTCCGCCGTGGAGGAGCCGCTCGTGACTCGAACCTTGATTCATGGTGGGAAATTTCGCGCACCCACGCCGGTAATTTGCGCCGCCCGGTTGCAAATGCAGTTCGTCATCATTGTCCGGCAGATGTAATCGCCGGGGCGTTTCAGCCCGGTGAAACGAACCGCCTCCGATGGCCCGTGAGGCGGCGGAACGGCCTTGTCCATTCACCAGTGCCACTCAACGGACAACCGATGGGCGCGGTCATCGAACCGTTGCGGCAAAGTAACCCTGCCTCCGTTGTCTCCAACTCACGGACTGTGGTCAGCTAGTTGATGATGAATTGGCAATGACTCCATTTAATACCAACCAAACCGATATATGAACCTGAACCGAGACAACACCCAGCCGGCCAACCTCCTGACGACCACCACACCACGGCCGGCTACCTCGCGAGCAACACGTCGGTGCGGCAGTTTGTGCCCGGCCTCAACCGCGTCATCCTCGGCCACATCGTCGCCAACTACTACAACCCGCTGAACCCACAAGCGCCCGATGACGCGTGGTGGACGGCTCGTGCCGCCGAGAACAACGCGTAACTCTACGGATTGAACGGCAACGCGCTCGCGCTGCCCGCCGATCCAAACTACGCGAGCCTCCAGCCCCTTATGCCCAGCGTCTTGCCGATGCCGAACACTCCGTCGGCCGTCGGCGGTGGCGCGATGTTGAACAGCGTCGAGCGCAGCCTCGCCTGGGGTTTGGCCGACGGCATTCTCAAGTCGGCCTACGACCGCGCCGGCACGAAGATTGTCGGCTACAAGAAGGCCGCGCCCGGCTCCTCGGTGGACATCAACTTCGTCGAGTTTTACTGGGCGGACTTCCTGCGCCACCGCATCACCTGGGACAACTCCCGGCAGGGTTCACCCTTCGGTTCCCACAACGGCGACGCCAGCATCACCGCCGCGCCGCTGGGTTTCTTTGCCGCCGTCGCCAACGGCATCGTGCTCGCCAAGTCCGAAGTCTATCGCGACCAATACGGCCGCCTGCTCCGCGACTACACCAACAGCGCGCTCTTCACCGCCAACCCGGTGAACTGGGCCGGCGGTTCCTCCTCGAACGGCCTGGCCGCGCCCAGCAACACCTTCAACCGCTTCCTGCTCGATGACTCCACCATCGTCGGCGACATCACCCCCACCGCCCTCGCGACGACGACCAAAATTCTGCGCATCAACACCACGCTCACCTTCCCCGGCGGCACCGGCGATGTGACCCTCACCGGCACCGCCGGGGTCAGCGGCAGCACGGTCGTCAGCAACGGCGCGTTCATCGTGAACGGCGTGCTCACCGGCGGCGGCGCGGTCAACGTCTGGGGCGGTTCCCTGCGCGGTCACGGCAGCATCAACGGCGCAGTCAGCATCTTCGCGGGGGCGACGCTTGCGCCCGGCACCAGCCTCGGCACGCTGACCATCAGCGGGCCCCTCACCCTCTCCGGCACCACTGTGATGGGAGTGAACAAAGTCGGCGTCGCGCTGACGAATGACCAGGTCATCGGCCTCACCGCCCTCAACTCCGGCGGGGTGTTGACGGTCACCGCGACGGGCGACTCGCTCACGGCTGGGGACTTTTTCCAACTGTTCATCGCGGGCGGTTACAGCGGCGCGTTCGCCACGCTCAATCTTCCGGCGCTCGGCGCGGGACTGTTCTGGGACACCTCGGGCCTGCTCACCAGCGGCACCATCATCGTGCGGCCGTCCGTGCCCGCCCAGTTGCGCGGCCTGACCTACACGGCGGCCGGCCCGTTCCAGTTGCAGCTCACCGGCTCGGACGGCGCGGCCTATGAGATCCAGTGCAACACCAACCTGAACTCCACCGTCTGGACCCCGGTCGCCATCGTGACGAACGTCGGCGGCATCACCACTTACAGCGATTTCTTTGCGACCAACGCGCCGCAGAAATTTTACCGGGCGATTGCCCGGTAGTACGGACGGATCAAGGCTCCACGGCCGCCGCCGGGCGCTTCCTCGCTCGGGAAGCCTGCTCGGCGGTCGCTGGTGCTTTGGGCGGGGAGATTCTTCTCCGTGATCACACCGCGTGCTGCCCGACGACAATCGGCCACATTACGAATCGCTGGCCGGACCCTGACGGCTGCTTGAATCCACCAATCTCGCGCCCGGGCATTCCTTGAATATTCGCACTTCTTTCACAAGCCGATTGCGGGTAGTCTGCGCCCGCCCATGTCCGCGTTTTCCATTTTATGAAACTCAGACAATTGTTCCGTGTCTCCGCCGTTTGGTGCGCCGTCGTGATTGCGCTTACCACCGTCCGCGCCGCCGATCCGTTCGCCGAGGGCGTCCGCAAAGCCGACCCGCTCACGCCCGAGCAGGAACAGAAAACCTTTCATCTGCCGCCCGGCTTTGAGATGCAGCTCGTCGCCGCCGAACCGGATTTGCGCAAGCCGATGAACCTCGCCTTCGACGCCTCCGGCCGCCTCTGGATCACCGAGTCCCGCGAATATCCCTTCCCCGCCAAACCCGGTGAACCCGGCCGCGACACCATCCGCATCTTCTCCAACTTCGACGCGACCGGTCGCGCGCAAAAAATCACCACCTTCGCCACGAACCTGAACATCCCCATCGGCATCTATCCCTTCCTCAGCCCGGCCAGCAGCGGGGGACCCCCCCCCACCTGGAAGTGCATTGCCTGGAGCATCCCGAACATCTGGCTCTTCGAGGACATCGACGGCGACGGCGTGGCGGACAAAAAAGAAATTCTCTTCGGCCCCTTCGATCACACCCGCGACACCCACGGCAACCAGTCCAGCTTCCGCCGCGGCTTCGACGGCTGGCTCTACGCCACGCACGGTTTCAACAATCGTTCCACCGTCAAAGGCCGCGACGGCCACGAAATCTTCCTCCCCTCCGGCAACACCTACCGGATGCGCCTCGATGGCTCGCGCCTCGAACACTGGACCCACGGCCAGGTCAACCCCTTCGGCCTCACCTTCGATCCGCTCGGCAACCTCTACTCCGCCGACTGCCACAGCTCGCCGATCTACCAGCTTCTGCGCGGCGCGTATTATCCGAGCTTCGGCGCGCCCAGCGACGGCCTCGGCTTCGCGCCCGTCACCATTCAACACAGCCACGGCAGCACGGCCATCGGCGGCATCGTTTATATCAGCGACCCCGCCTGGCCCGCCGAGTTTCAGGACAACATTTTTGTCGGCAACGTCATGACCAGCCGCGTCAACCGCGACCAGATCAACTTCCTCGGCGCGACCTCCAAGGGCAAAGAAATGCCCGACTTTCTCCGCTCCGACGACCCGTGGTTTCGCCCGGTCGATCTGCAAATCGGCCCGGACGGCGCGCTCTACCTCGCCGATTTTTACAACCGCATCATCGGCCACTACGAAGTCCCGCTCAGCCATCCGGGCCGCGACCGCGACCGCGGCCGCCTCTGGCGCGCCGTCTATCGCGGCAACGCCGGGGACAAACCAGTCGCCCGCGCCCTGCCCGATTTCACGAAGATGCCGCTGAAGGAACTCATCGCCGAACTCGGCTCGCCGAATCAGACCCGCCGGATGCTGGTGCTGAATTATCTCGCGGATGTCGTCGGACAGGATGCGGTAAAGCCTGTTGCCCAAATGCTGGCTGGCACACCGGAGCCGCTGCAAAAAGTGCAAGGACTCTGGCTGCTCCAGCGCCTGGGCGGAGCGCCGGCCCTCACCGCCGCGCTGGAAGACAAGGATCGCACCGTGCGCGTCCATGCCCTGCGCATGCTGGCGGACTCCGCCACCCTGCCAGACACCGGTGCCGTGGTGGCCCGACTCAACGACCCCGAGGCCTTCGTGCAACGCGAGGCCGCCACCGCCCTCGGCCTCCATCACGCCGGCGTGAACGGCCTGCTGGAATTGCGCCAGCGCGTGCCGAAGGAAGACACCCATCTCCTCCATGTCGTGCGGATGGCCCTGCGGAACGTGCTGGAGAAATCTTTCCCCGACTCCGAGCTGACGGAACAAAACTCGCGCGTGCTCGCGGACGTGGTGGCTTCCGTCACCAACTCCATCGCCGGCTCCTTCCTCATCGCGCATCTCCAGAAGTATTCCGAGCCGCGCGACACCATGACCCGCTACCTCAAGCACGCCGTCCGCTTCGCGCCGGAGAAGGACCTGGATACGCTCGCCCGTTTCACGCGCACGAAATTCGCCACCGACCTCGATGCGCAAACCGCCTACTTCAAATCCATCCAGGACGGCGCGGCCCAGCGTGGCCTCGCCCTCAGTGGCGGCGTGCACGACTGGGGCACGGAACTCGCGACCAAGCTCCTCGCCCCGCCTGCTACCGCACCCGTCACGGACCCCGTGTGGGTGAATACGCCGCTCGACGCCGCGCCCACCGCCAGCCCTTGGAAATTTGAGGAACGTCCCAGCGCCGACGGCCCGCCCGCGCCGCTCATGTCCAGCTTCCCGCTCGGCGAGGCGCTCACCGGCACGCTCCGCTCCTCCGCCTTCGCCCTGCCCGCGAAACTCAGCTTCCACCTCGCCGGCCACGACGGCCCGCCCACCAAGCCCGCGCAAAAGAAAAATGTCGTCCGCCTCCGCGATGCCACGACCAAGGTGGTATTGCGCGAAGCATGGCCGGCGCGCAGCGACACCGCGCAGAAAATTTCCTGGAGCCTCGCCGAGTTCGCCGGCCAGCGCGGCTTCATCGAAGTCACCGACGGGGATGCCGGCGCCGCCTACGCCTGGTTCGCTTTTGGCCGCTTTGAACCGGCGCTGCCGGAACTGTCGTTTGGCGCGGGGGCGCCCGGGACCTCCCGTCAGGCGGCCGGGGCCGACCTCGCCCGCACACTGCAAATCGCCAGCCTTGAACCGCAGTTGACCAAACTGCTCAACCAATCCGCGGCCGAACCGGAGGCCCGTGCCGCCGCCGCCCGGGCCCTGGTTGTTTTGCAGCCGGACGCCGCCATTCCCACCGTCGCGCGTCTGGTGAACGATGATGCGCTCGATGTTTCGTTGCGCGAGAAATTCGCCGTCTCACTCTCCGAGGCGAACACGCCCGCCGCCCACGAGGCGCTGACCGCCGCGTTACGCGCCGCGCCGGGCCGGTTTCAGTCGAAGCTCGCCCTTTCGCTGGCCAGCACGAAGGGCGGCGCGGAACTGCTCCTCGCCGCCGCCGAATCCGGCAAGGCCCCCGCGCGGCTCTTTCAGGAGCGCGCCGTGCGTGACCACCTCACCGCGTCCAAGCCGCGCGACCTCGCCGCCCGCGTCGCGAAGCTCACGAAGGATCTCCCGCAGGCGAATGCCCAAGTGCAAAAACTCATCGACCAGCGTGCCAAAGATTTCGTCGGTGCCAAGGCCAGCGCCACGAAAGGCGCGGAAGTGTTCACGAAGAGCTGCGCCGTCTGCCACCAACTCGACGGCAAGGGCGCGCTCGTCGGCCCGCAGCTTGACGGCTTGGGCGGACGCGGAGCGGAGCGGATCATCGAGGACATCCTCGACCCGAACCGGAATGTGGACACCGCCTTCCGCACCACCACGCTCGTCCTCGCCGACGGCGACGTGACCAGCGGGCTTTTCCGCCGGGAAGAAGGCGCGATGCTCGTTCTCGCCGAATCGACCGGGAAGGAAATTTCCATTCCGAAGAAGAGCGTCAAGGAGCGCCGCGAATCTGAAACCTCGCTCATGCCGGAGAATTTTGGCGAAGTGATTCCGCCCAATGAATTTGACGATCTCCTGGCGTACCTGCTGACCAAGAGGGCGACGAAGAAGTGAACGTTTTGCACTGCGGTGGCAAGTCCGACGCGGCACCGCTTTGGGAAACGAACGGCGCAAAGAATTCGCACACGT
>SIBH01000096.1 GCA_009695285.1 Pedosphaera sp. | reverse complement strand
CGGATACCAGTTCCGCGGCTATCATCTCGATGCGGCGCGCCGGCCGACGCTCCTCTACCACTACGGCGACATCGCGGTGGAAGATTTCTTCGAGGACGTGCGCGACCAGGACGGCAAGGCTTACTTCAAACGCACGCTGCGTTTCGACACGCCCGCAGCGCAAACACCGTTCTATTTTCGCGCCGCCGCCGGGAAGAAAATCACCGGTTCCGCCGAGCGCACCTTCGCCGCAGACAAGCTCCAACTCCGCATCACCAGCGACCACATGGGCATCGTCCGCGAGGGCCAGAGCGGCGACGTCCTCATCCCGCTGACGCTGCCCAAAGGCCGCTCCACTCTCACCTTGGAATACCAATGGTAAACCTGCGTTACATCCTCGTTTCCGCGCTCGTCGTGATAGCTCCGTCCCTCCGCGCCGCGGAAGACCTCGGGGCGATGTGGGGCACGGCTGCGGAGGAGGCGAAGTATTATCCCATCGTTAACATCCCGATCCCCGTCGGGGTGCCGATGCGGCCGGGCAGTTTTGAAGTTCTTCCCGACGGCCGGCTCGCGGTGGGCACGCGGCGCGGAGACATCTATTTCATCAAGGGCGCATTCGATTCGCCGCCGAAGCCCGAGTTTCATCTCTTCGCCAGCGGGCAGGACGAGACCTTCTCGCTCTCGTGGCGCGACGGCGCGATGACGGCCACTACCTGGGGCGAGGTCAGCCGCATCTCCGACGCCGACGGTGACGGAATCGCCGACCGCTACGACACGCTGACCAGCAACTGGGGCTATGCCGAGGGTCACGAATTCGCCTTTGGGTCCAAGCACGATCCGGACGGCAACATCTGGGTCGCGCTGGGTCTGAGCGGTTCGTATGAATCGCACAATCTCTTCCGCGGTTGGGCGGTGAAGGTGACGCCGCAGGGGAAAATGATTCCCGTGTGCAGCGGGCTGCGCAGCCCAGGCGGCGTGGGCGCGAATGCAGAAGGCGCGATGTTTGTCATCGAGAGCCAGGGTCCGTGGAACGGATGCTGTTCGCTGAAGCATCTCAAGGAAGGCGCCTTCCTCGGTCATCCGGCGAGTTACAACTGGTATCCCTTCGTCCCCGGCATGAAGGCTCCCGAACTCGAGCCCAAGAGTGATTCGCGCATGGGCGTGGAAAAGAAGCGCGTTAAGGAGCTCGCGCCTCCGGCGGTGAAGTTTCCCTACATCAAGATGGGCCGCTCGATCTCCGGTTTCCGGCTCAACAAAACCGACGGCAAGTTCGGCCCCTTCGACAACCAGATCTTCCTCGGCGACTACAGTCTCAGCCTGATCATGCGCGCCACGACCGAGCAGATCAACGGCGTGTGGCAGGGTGCGTGTTATCCCTTCCGCGAGGGGCTGGCCACCGGGATCATGAACGTGGAGTTTTCGCCCAAGGGACAACTGATCGCCGGAGGCTTCACCACCAGCAGCCAGTGGCCCGTGCGCGGGACGGCTCCATTTGCCATCCAGCGCATCGACTGGAATGGTGTCGTGCCCTTCGAGATCAAGGAGATCAACATCCGGAAGGATGGCTTCCTCGTCACCTTCACCAAGCCCGTCGACAAACAAGTGGCCGCGAAGACCGACGCCTACAACATCACCACCTACACTCACATCTACCACGGCGCCTACGGAAGCCCTGAAGTGGACCAGACCACTCCGCGCGTGACCCAGGCTGTTCCCTCGGCGGACGGGCTTTCCGTTTATGTGCATCTCGACAAGATCACCGAAGACCATATCCATGACTTCGACCTCGCCAAAGTCACTTCGCTGGACGGCCAGCCGCTTTTGCACCACAAGGCTTACTACACGGTGAATGAAGTGCCGAAAAATTAGCGCGGCGCTGGTGCCTCCATCCTTAAAAAACACTCGTGCCCATCTCCACCTCACAGCTCATTCTCAACGAACCCTCGGAGTCGGCACGGCGGCTTCTGTGGCATGTGCTGTCGCTGGGCGTGGTGTCGCGCGATGAGCCGGAGCGGCATGAAGGGTTCGACAAGCCGGGGGTGTTTCTCTTCGCAGTAGCGGGAGGAGCGGGGCGATTGGTGGTGGGCAAAAAGGAGTATGCGCTCGACCGCGGTGGCCGTTGCTGGCTGCTGGATTTGCGGGAGCCGCGCATTTATCTGCCGGCACCGGGGCGGCCTTTGTTGTCGCAGGGCATCCGGTTCCGCGGACCGGGCGTCGAGGCCTGGCTGGAAATGATGCGGGGGGATCCGGTGTTTGATTTTTCAGGGAAACCCGGAGCGAGTCCGCTGCGTCGCAGTCTGCGACGATTGCGCGATTTGTTGAGGCATCGGCGCGAGGGCTGTGAGTGGGGGATTCATCTCGTGCTCACCGGCTTGCTCGGTGATCTCGCGGCGAACCGGCGGATGTTCTCCGCATCCCGGGCCGGGGCGCCGCCTGCGGTGGCGCGTGTGATCGAGGTCGTGCTGGCCAATCCCGCCCGCGATTGGAAGGCGCTCGAACTCGCGGCGCTGGCGGGTGTGAGTTACTCGCGGTTGCGGGAGCAGTTCCGCGCGGCGCAGCGGCAGACGCTCCATGCGTTTCTCCAGCAGACGAGGCTGGATCAGGCGCGGCAGCTTCTCGGTGACCGGCGGCTCTCGATCAAGCAAGTTGCCGAGCGGCTGAACTTCTCCAGCGAATTCTACTTCAGCCATTTCTTCCGGCGTGCGACGGGCATGAGTCCGCGCCAGTTTCGCGACAGCTCCCGCGCGTGATCAGCGGCGGGCAGTTTTCGCAAGGATCCCGGCAGTTCTGGCATGTTGCGGCGCGCCTACGCCTTCCATAGTGTCTCCACTTTTCATGATGAACTCAGCCGAACCAGTCGCTCCGTCTGTAATCGGTATCATCGGCCTCGGGTTGATGGGCAGCGCGCTGGCGTGCCGGTTGCGGCAGGGTGGATTCACGGTGCGCGGCTTTGATACGGATGCGCAGTGTGTGGCTGCGTTCGTCGCGCTGGGCGGCGAGATGGCGGGCGATGCCAATGCGGTGCTCGGCGCCTGCGAGGTGGTGCTGTTGAGCCTGCCGGATCATCGCGAAGTGCGCGCGGTGCTGGCGGAAGGTGTGGCGCATTTGCGGGCCGGGCAGATCGTGGTGGATACGACCACGGGCGATCCCGACGCCGCCGTCGAGAGTGCGAGGCAGCTCGCGGCGCGCGGAGTCTTCTATCTCGATGCGACGCTCTCCGGCAGCAGCGCGCAGGCGCGGGAAGGTGATGTGATCTGCATGGCTGGTGGCGAGCATGAGGCGTTCGAGCGGTGCGCGGAACTTTTTCGCTGCGTGGCGAGAGAAGTCGTTCACACGGGCGCGGCGGGCAGTGGATCAAAGATGAAGCTGGTGACCAACCTTGTGCTCGGCCTGAACCGCGCCGCGCTGGCGGAAGGCCTGGCACTGGCCGGGGCGCTCGATCTCGACCTCGCGCAGACGCTCGCCGTGCTGCTCAAGAGCGCGGCGTATTCGCGCATCATGGACACGAAGGGCGATAAGATGATCTCCGGCGATTTCACGCCGGTGGCGCGTCTGTCGCAGCATTTGAAGGACGTGCGACTGATGCTCGCCGCGACGCCACTGGCTCTGCCGTTGAGCGAAACGCACCGCGAGTTGCTGGAGAAAGCCGTCGCGCTCGGCTACGGCGAATTCGACAACAGTGCGGTCATCAAAGCCATCCAGGGGGCGTCTGCGTGAGCGCGCCGTCTCTCAGTCCGCGGGCGCGCTACGCGGTGCTCTTGGCCGCGTTTCTCGCGCTGGTCTTCGATGGTGTGGAACTCGGCCTCATGCCGGTTGCTTCGCTGTCGGTGTCGAAAAGCCTGCTCGGCGCTGCGTTCACGCCCACGCTCGGTGGCGAGTGGTTCGCGCGTTTCACCGCGGCATTGATGCTCGGCGCAGCCATCGGCGGGATCGTGCTCGGCAGTCTGGGGGATCGCTTCGGGCGCACACGCGCGATGGGCGTGAGCATTTTGATTTACTCGATCTTCGCCGCCCTCGGCGCGTATGCGCGGACGCAGGAGCAGATGCTCGTGCTGCGCTTTCTGGTCGGTCTCGGCGTCGGGGGCTTGTGGCCGAATGGCATCGCGCTCGTGTCCGAATGCTGGCCGGGAGCTTCGCGCCCGCTCGTCTCCGGCGCGATGATGGCGGGACTCAATGCAGGCATCCTCATGCTTTCGCAATTGGCCCGCGCATGGCCCATCACGCCGGAGTCATGGCGCTGGGTCTTTCAATTTGCCGGCGTTCCTGCACTGCTCGGCATCGTCGTGCTGGTGGCACTGCCGGAGTCGCCAAAGTGGCTGGCCTCGCGCGGTCTCGCAAAACATCCGGTTGCGCCGCTGCGCGAGTTGTTTCAGCCGGCGCTGCTTGGCTTCACGATCACCGGAATTCTGCTCGCCGCGATTCCGATGATCGGTGCGTGGTCGGCGAGCAAGTGGATGATTCCGTGGTCAGACAAAGTCGCCGGCGCCACCAACGTCGGCTACAAAGCGGCCACGCAGGGATGGTGGGCGCTGGGAGCCACGCTCGGCAGTTTCGCGGGCGCGCAACTCGCCAGCTGGCTGGGTCGTCGGCTGAGCTACTGCCTCATCAGCATCGCCACGGTCGTGATGACCTTCGCGATGTTTCAACTCACCGCGCCGCTCACCGCGTCGTTTCATCCCATCGTCTTTGCGCAGGGCTTTGTCGCCACGCTGTTCTTCGGCTGGCTCGCGCTGTATCTGCCGGAACTTTATCCGACCCGCGTGCGCGCTACCGGCAGCGGCCTCGCCTACAACTCCGGCCGCTTCGCCACCGCCGCCGGGGCGCTGCTCGCGGGCTTCCTGTTTACCGCGCTGGGCGGCGATTACCCGCGCGTCGGCACGCTTTGCGCCTCCATCTACGCCCTCGGCATCGTCGTCATCTGGTGGGCGCCGGATACGACGGGCAAATCGCTCGATGCGTGAGCTTCAAATCCAATCCCGCTCCATGCACTCGCAAACCATGAACACCAAATCACCTGCCATCACGCGCCGCCGCTTTCTCGGCACCACGATCACCGGCAGCTCGGCGCTGGCCGCTGCCACGCCTTTACTGACAAGCGCCGCGCCCGCGGCCCGCCTCACCACCGGCCTCATCGACTGCCAGAGCCATCTGTTCTTTCCCGAAGTGATCGACCTGATGCGCCGGCGCAAAGCCGAGCCGCTCGTTTACGTTCAGGACGGCACCACTTATCTGAAGATGGGCGACTGGCTGCGCAAGGTGCCGCCGGCCTACGTCAGCGTGGATGCAAAGCTCGCCTCGATGGACGCCAGCGGCATCGAGATCACGATGCTCAGCACGAACGATCCGGGTCCCGAATGGTTCGGAGACGACGGCCCAGTCGTGGCGCAACTCATCCATGATTCGCTCGCGGGTGTGATCGCCAAACACCCAAAGCGCTTTCGCGGGCTGTGCACGCTCCCGTTGCAAAACGAAAAAGCCGCCGCAGTGGAACTCGATCGCTGCGTCAAGAAGCTCGGTTTCAAAGGTATCCTGCTCTACACGAATCTCGCGGGCGTCTGGTGCGACGAGCCGCAATTCCACTGGCTCTACGCCCGTGCGGAGGAGTTGGACGTGCCCATCCTGTTGCATCCGGCCAAGCCGATGACCACGGAGCAGGTCAAGGGTTACGAACTGACCAGCACGTTGGGGAACATGTTCGAGAACACCATCGCGCTGGCCCGAATCATCGCCAGCGGTTTGATCGACCGGCACCCGAAGCTCAAGCTGGTCTGCCCGCATCTCGGCGGCACGCTGCCCTACATTTGCGGCCGCATGGACCACCAACTCACCGTGCTCAAGCGCGGCCCGCAGAATCTCCAGCGCAAACCCAGCGAATATCTGCGCTCGATCTACATGGACATCGTCTCGCCGCTGCCCGAGGCGATGCGGTTCGCCCTCGATTTCAGCAGCGCGGACAAACTCCTCTTCTCGAGCGACCATCCTTGGGTGCAGCCCAAGGAAATCCTCGATCCCCTCCGCAGCCTCAACCTCCCCGCCGCCACTGAGGCGAAGATTCTCAGCGGCAATGCCCGGCAACTATTCAAGCTATGAAGATGAATCACCTCACACGGATCTGCGCAGTGTTCGCCGCCGTCGGCGCGTGTTGCTCCGCCCTGGCCCAACAACTACCCGGCTGGCAATTCGATCGCGATGTGAACCGCGACGCCCTGCCCTCTGTGCCGGCCGGCTTCGAGGTTTCCTTCTTCGCGCGGGAACCGCTCGTGCGCCAGCCGTGCTCGATGGCGTTCGATGCGAAGGGCCGTCTTTGCGTCGGCATGGGACCGCAATACCGCAATCCGAAGCCGACTACGCCGGGCGACAGCGTCGTGCTCGTGCTGGATGACAACGGCGATGGCAAAGCGGATCGCACGAAGACGTTCGCCACTGGCTTCAACGCCATCCAGGGCCTCGCCTGGCACGGACGCGACTTGTGGGTGGCGAACGCGCCGGACCTCACCGTCGTGCGCGACCTCGATGGCGACGACGAGGCGGATGAATACGTCCGCGTTTTCACCGATCTCGGCAATCTCGAACACGGCTTGCATGGGTTGAACTGGGCACCCGACGGGAAACTCTACATGAGCAAGGGGAACTCGAAGGGACTGACGCAACCAGGCCGCATCGCGCCCAAACCCTTCCGCGAGTTGTGGGGCATGAACGCTCCGGCTGGCTCGGCCGACTTCCCGGAGCCGCGCACGTTCAAGAAGGGCGAATACCAGAAGTCGTATCACGATCCGGAGGACGACTGGGGCCGCGAAGGCGGCGTGCTGCGCTGCGACGACGGCGGGCAGAATCTTGAGATCGTCTCGCGAGGGATGCGCAATCCATGGGACATCACCTTTGATTCCGGCTTCAACTGGCTCGGCAGCGACAACGACCAGACATCGGGCGACCGCGTGTTCATGCCGTTCTTCGGCGCGCACTTCGGCTGGAATCATCCCTGGAGCGCGCATTGGGGCACCGACGCGCATCCGCCTTCCGCACCCGTCAGCGGACCGCTCTTTGAAGGCTCCGGCACCGGCATGGTCTTCGGCGACTCGCCGCAGTTTCCGCCGTCGCACCGCGGCGTGTTCTTCATCAATGACTGGTTGCGCAAGACGACGTTCGTGTGGCGCCCGCGCTGGGACGGCGCGTTGCTCCGACCTGCGGGCGGCGACTGGGAACCGTTCGTCCAAGGCGGCCCGTCGCTCTTTCGTCCGACTGATCTCGAGGTCGGCCCCGACGGCGCGCTGTGGATTCTCGGTTGGAGCAGCGGCTACGGCGCGGAATACAAGGACGGCCAGATGACGAGCGAAGGTCGCGTGTTCCGCGTCGTTTCGAAGTCCTCGCCGCCCGCTCGCTGGCAGACGTCCAAGCGCAGCAAGCCGCTCGCGCAATGGACGGCGGGCGAACTGGTGGCAGACTTCGACGGCCCGCTGCCCGTGTGGCGCATCGACGCACAGGACGAACTCGTCCGGCGCGGTGCCACGATGAAAGCCGAACTCCTCGCGACCTTGGGGGCTCGTGGGCTCAACGAGGCGCGCGAAACCTGGACCGCCTGGACGCTGGGCCGGGTGATGCCCCAGGACCGGACCATCGACGACTGGTTCTCGGCGCGAGCCGCAGACTCAACGGCTACATTGAATCTCCGCGCGCAGTCGTTGCGCATCCTCGCGCATCGCATCCGTCAGTCGGGCGGTGGACGTGAGTTGCCTGCCTCCGTCGTCAACCTTCGGCGCAGCGCGGAGCCGCGACTTCGTTTCGAAGCCGTTCAGGCGATCGGGCAGGCACGGCAACGCTCAGCAGTTCCGGCGCTGCTGGAGTTGCTCGCGGTGGAGAATGACCCGACCACATTCTACGCGGCGTGGCAGACCTTGCGCGGGTTGCACGATTCGAGCGCTCTCAAACCGCTGCTCACTGACTCACGCGACGGCGTGCGGAAAGCGGCGTTGCTCGCGCTGCTCGAAGACCATTCCCTCCAGGAATCGGAAGTTCGTCCGCTCGCCAAGGACCGTGATTCAAGTGTGCGCGACGTCGCGGCACTCTGGCTGCGCAAGGCATCGGCCGGCGGCGAGGCCGTTGTCGTGCAAGGCCGTCCGTTCAACACCGCTTCACTAGAAACTGCGCCGTCGGTTCCTCGAATCGGTTTGGCTCGAAACATCAAAGCCCGCTCGGGCGCGCGCTACACCCTGGCACCTGCCGGACTGCGCGCCGGGGCCAGGCCCTACACCGACCGCAACTACGATTTGAAACAAGTTCCCGCCGCGCTCGCGGACTTGGACTTTATCCAGACCGCCAACAACGACGACGGCTCGCGCGGCGATGGCTGGCTCGGGTTCGAGGCGCTGATGCCCGTGCGCGTTCACGTCGGCTTCGACGCCCGCGCTGCGGCGGTGCCGTCGTGGATTCGCGAGCACTATCAGCGGAGCGAACAGCGGATTCAGGCGGACCACTGGTCTTTCCAGCTCTACTCCCGTGCGTTCCCGGCCGGTCGCATCGAACTCGGTGGCAACACTGATGACGGCAAAGCGGGCGGCAAGGGCAACTACATCGTCGTGCTCGAACCGCTCCCGCTGACACCGCCGACCCGTGCGACGGCCATTGACCCGTCGTTGGCTCTTGTAGGTCAGGGTGACCGTGAGCGGGGCGAGTGGTTCTTCCACGCGCGCGGCGGCGCCGGCTGTTTCAACTGCCATCGCCTTGGCGACCACGGCAACAGCTTCGGCCCCGACCTTTCAGCGCTGGGCGATCGCGCTACGGCCCGGCATATCGTCCAGTCCATGCTCGAGCCGAACGCCGTCATCACCGAGGGTTTCAACCTGCAGACCGTCATGACGGCGGACGCGGAGTATTCCGGCATTCTGATCGAGGAAAGCGGTCTCAATCTCACGCTCGGCCTCGCTACCGGACAACGTCAGGTCATTCCCAAGTCGGGAATTGCGTCACGGAAAACTGCTGCAACTTCCGCGATGCCCGCCTACGACACGTTGCTCACACCGCACGACGTGGCCGATCTCACGATCTACCTGCTGGCGCAGAAAGCCGGAGCGCCGAGCATTGCTCGGCAGGAAGTTTCTGGTGCGCCACCTGTCCCGGGAGATGGTTTCCGCGTCGAGCCGCGCGCGGATGCGCTCGCCCTCTTGTGGCGCGGGCGTCCGCTAGGAGACTATGTCTTTCGCGACGCGAAAATTCCGCGCCCGTATTTCGCCCGGCTCTACGCGCCCGACGGCACGCAGGTCACGCGCAATTTTCCGCCGGTGAAAGGTCAGGACGCCACCGACCACGACACCATGCATCCCGGACTCGCGCTCGCGTTTGGCGACCTCAATGGCGTGGATTTCTGGCGCAACAAAGGGCGCATCGAGCATGTGCGCTTCGTGCGCGAACCGCGTGTCGAGGGCGGGCGGTTGTCGTTTGCGGTCGAGGAAAAATATCTCGCACCCGACGGCACCGAAGTCTGTCGCGGCGTGAACGAGTTCCGCTTCGTCGCCGGTGACACGATGCAGCCCGCGCTGCCCGGCACGCTGGTGATGTGGAGCACCACGCTGCGCCGCGCGGACGGGCCGCTCACCTTCGGCCCGCAGCACGAGATGGGACTGAGTTTTCGCATCGCCACGCCGCTCGTCGTGAAAGGCGGCAACGGCAGCATCAGCAGCAGTCACGGCGGCAAAAACGAAGCCGGCAACTGGGGCCGCATCGGCTCGTGGTGGGACTACAGCGGCACGCTCGGCGGAAAGCACGCGGGGATCCTCGCCGTCGCCGCGGCGGACAACGCGCGCCCCGTCTGGTCGCACGCGCGCGACTACGGATTCCTCGCCATGAATCCCACCGGCCCTCCGCCCGGCGTGAAGGACGTGCCTTCGCTGCCCTTCACGGTGCCCGCAGGTGAGACGCTGCGGCTGAAGTTTGGCGTGCTCTTGCACGCCTCGCCCGAACCCATGGATCCGGTACAAGCCGCACCAGTCGTTACCGCCGAATTGAAAGCTTGGAAATAGGCAGCCGTTGAGCGACCAACACCTCATGAAACTCCTACTCCAACCTTAAGATCATGCGCAAACTTCTCCGCCACTTTCTCTGTTCCATCGCACTCCTTGCCTCCTGCGCCCTGACTCACGCCGCGGACGGCCCGCAATGGCTGACCTACCCAAGCGGCGACGGGCCCGGCAAAGGCAAGCGCATCGTGTTCATCGCCGCCGACCAGGAATATCGCAGCGAACAATCGATGCCGATGATGGCGAAGATTCTCAGCACGCATCACGGCTTCGACTGCACCGTGCTCTTCGCCGTCAACGACAAGGGCGTGGTCGATCCGACGATGCCGGTCTATCCCGAGAAGGGAAAAGAATTCAAGGAACACCACATTCCCGGTCTGGAGCAACTCGCCTCGGCCGATCTCGTCATTTTCTTCGCCCGGCTGCTCACGCTCCCGATGGCGGAGCGGGAGCTGATTGTGAAGTATGTTGATTCCGGCAAACCCATCATCGCACTGCGCACGGCCAACCACGGCTTTCACGCCGCGCTGCCCTACAAGATCAACGGCAAACAGGTGAACTGGGGCAATGACGTGCTGGGCGGAACCTTCATGGGCCACCACGGCCGCTGGCATCAAGACTCCACCCGCGGCACCATCGTTCCCGAGCAGAAGGATCATCCCATTCTCAAAGGCGTGAGCGACATCTGGGGGAACTCCGACGTTTACCGGACCTACAAGGAAGGAACGAGCTTGCCGACCAATTGCACCGCCCTGGTCTGGGGCCAGCCCCTCATGGGCCGAAAATACGACGATGCGCCGAATCCCAAATTGGAGCCGCTCCCCGTCGCCTGGTTCAAAAACTGGCAGACCAGCGAAGGTAAAACTGCCCGCGTCTTTCAATCCACCATGGGCAGCGCGCACGATCTCGAGTCCGCTGGCCTGCGCCGCCTCATCATCAATGCGGCCTATTGGGGCATGGGCATGGAAGCGGCCATCAGCCCCACGCGCAGCGTGGCCATCGTCGGTAACTACCAACCGCTCGAAAGCGGTTTCAACTACAAGGAACTCGGCGTCGTCCCGAAGCCCGTCTCGGCCTACCAGTAGCACCGGCGGGCGGCGGCCTTCAGTCACCCGGTAAAAAACACCGGGCACCCGACGTTGGCCGGATAAGAACTGGCGCTTCCAGCAATTCCCGCTCGTGG
>SIBH01000095.1 GCA_009695285.1 Pedosphaera sp. | reverse complement strand
GCCGCGCCGGGCCAGGCCAAGGTCTCGTGGACACCCGCCACGCCGGGCTTCGTCCTGCAAGAATCGTTCGCGCTTTCGCCCGGGAACTGGACCAACTCCGTGAGCGGAGCCGCCAATCCCGTCGTCGTCCCAGCCACGTTGCCCAAGAAGTTTTACCGGCTGATCAAACCGTGATGGAGCGCGGCTGTGTTCCGCGCCGCGCGGGATCAGCCGCAGGCAGTCGTGAGCTTGAACTCCGAAACCGAAAGCAGAACCTCGGATTGCTCGGATGGCCCGAATAAGGATCAGACGAATTTATTCCGAAGGCTGAGGCAGAACATCTTTCCCCCATCCGCGTCATGCGCGGTTTCCATTGCGCCGCGCCGCCAGGGTTTCCCGTTTACTCCGTCCCGGCGTGCTGGTAGCCTGCGCGCATGTCTGAAATCGTCAACTACGTCAACCACGGTGCCTCGCAGATCACGCCGGCCATCCTCGAAAAAGTTTTACGCCATCTCCCGCTCTGGAAGGTCGAGTTCACCCAGATCAACGCCCCCAAATTTCCGCACCTCGTCGATCAGTTGGAATTTCTGGCCGACGCCGTCGAGGACTCCGCCGAGGGCGTGTACAAGGAACTGCCCTACTTCGCCCTAGCCGAGGCCGTCTTCGCCCTGACCTGCGCCCACCGCCAGACCAATCTCATTCCGGCCATCATTCCCGAACTCGCCGGGGCGGATGACTCCAGCATCGTGCGCGCGGTCCTCATCCAAAACGAGAAGGCCTTCGACAAATACGCCACTTCGCAGGGGATCAACTGGTCGAGCATCACCAGCAAACCCTGAGCGGCCGCGCCCGCCGGATCACGCCAGCCCGTCGCGGATCTGCCCCGCCAGTTCCTCCGCCGGATACGTCCAGATTTCCGCCAGCGTCGGATGATAGTGCGGCATCATGGCCAGTTCCCGCACGGTCATGCACTTGAACATGGCGGCCACGATTTCATGGATCAATTCGCCGCCCACCGGGCCGACGCACGCGCCGCCGAGAATTTCTCCCGTCGCCGGATCGCAGAGCAGCTTCACGAAACCATCCTTCGCCTCCATGATGAGCGACTTGCCGTGGTCGTTGAATGGATAACTCGCGACGAGCACGGGAATGTTTTGCGCCGCCGCCGCCTTTTCCGTGAGGCCGACCGTCGCGACCTGCGGCTCGGTGAAGACGACGCTGATGAGCAGTCGGTCATCGAGCGTGCGGCGCGCGTGCGGCCGGGCAAGATTGTGCGCGGCGGTCTCGCCCTGCTGGATGGCGATGTGGACGATCTCGTGCGGGCCGGTGCAGTCGCCCGCCGCATAGATGTGCGGCACGCTCGTCTGCATGAAACGGTCGGCCACGATGCGCCCGGCCTCGGTGGCGACGCCGGCGTGTTCGAGTCCGAGCGACGCGGTGCTGGGCGAACGGCCCAAGGCGAAGAGGATTTCCTCGGCGGCCACGCGCACCGTTTTGCCTTCCTGCTCGAAGGAAACTTCCTTCATCGCTCCGTCCCGCCGCGCCCCGAGCAGTTTCGTGCCGGTGAAAACGGTCATGCCCTCGCGGCGGAAAACTTTCTCCACCTCCCGCGCCGCGTCCGTGTCGAACTCCTTCAAAATCGTTTCGCTCCGCTGGAGCAGCGTCACCTGCACCCCGAAGCGCGCGAAGAACTGCGCGAACTCCACCGCCACCGCGCCGCCGCCCAGGACGATGAGCGAGCGTGGTAGCCGGGTCAGCGCGAGCGCGTCATCGCTGGTGAGATAGCCGAGGTCGCGCAGTTCGGGCCAGGGCGGCGGCGCGACCACCGAGCCGGTGGCGAGGATGAAATGCGCGGCGGTCAGCGTGGCGCCGTCGCTCAAGGCCAGCGTGTGCGCGGCGGTGAACCGCGCCTGGGCGCGGATGAACTGGAACTTTCCCCCGGCAAGCTGTTGCCGGCGGTAATCGGCAAACTCCCGGATGAGGGAATTCTTCCGCTCCAGGACGCGCGCGAAATCAAAGCTCACTTCGCGCGTCTGTACGCCCCACGTCGCGGCGTGGCGCGCGAGGTGCAGGACTTCGCCCGCGTAGAGCAGCGCCTTGGTCGGCATGCAGCCGCGCAGGATGCACAACCCGCCGACCTCCGCGCCGCCTTCGAGGATCACGGTGTGCAACCCCGCGTCTGCCGCCGTGCGCGCCGCCGCGTAGCCGCCACTGCCGCCGCCGATGACCGCCACGTCGCAGTCGAAATTTTTTGGAGCCTGGCTCATGGCGGGAGCATGGGGAACGGCGGCGCGGCTGACAAGACGCGCCCGGTGGGAATCCTCCCAACCCCGCCGCCGCGCCGGTGAAGGTGCGGCTGATTTCGGAGCCTCCTCACGCGGCCGTCTTCACCCAGCGCCGGGCCTTGCCTTCAAAGCGCGGCAGGCTTCCCGCCGCGACCAGCGTCACCGGCACGCGCAGCGTGAGCGCGGCCTCGAACAGCTTCTCCAGTTTCTCCGCCAGCCCGCCGGCCTCCGCGCCCGGCCCGGCCTCCACGCGCACGGAAATTTCCGTCAAGGCCCGCGCCGTGCTGATGTTCACCTGATACTCCGCCCCGCCCCCGCCCCGGATGATCTCCTCCACCGCGCCCGGATAAATGTTCACGCCCCGCACCACCACCATGTCGTCGGTGCGTCCGAGGATGCCGCCTTCCAACGCCAGTTCGTGCCGTCCACATTCGCAGGCCGTTTCCACGGCGGGCCGCACCAGGTCGCCGGTGCGATAGCGCAGCAGCGGCGAACCGGCGCGGGCGAGCGTGGTCAATACCAGTTCGCCGATTGCGCCCGGCGCGACGGCCCGGCCGCTGGCGGGATCAATCACCTCGGCCACAAAAGCGTCCTCCATCACATGCAGCACGCCCGGCCGCGCGGGACATTCGTAGGTGACCGGCCCGGTCTCGGTCATGCCGTGGTGATCATAAACCCGCGCGCCGGGCCAGAGCTGCTCCAGCCGCGCCCGGGTGGCGGGAATGCTGCCGCCCGGTTCGCCGGCCACGTTCAGCAGCCGCACCGATGACTGCGCGAGATCGATTTTTTCCGCCCGCGCGACTTCCGCGAGATGCAGCGCGTAACTGGGCGTGCAGCACAGCACCGTGGCGCGATGCTCCAGGATGGCGCGCAGCCGGGCCGCGCTACTCATCCCGCCGCCCGGCAGGCACAGGCAGCCCATCCGCACCGCCGACTCGAACGCCGTCCAGAAGCCCAGAAACGGCCCGAACGAGAACGCGAAAAAAATCCGGTCCGCGCCGGTCGTGCCGCCGATGCGGTGAACCCGCTCCCAGCTCTGCAACATTCGCTCCCAGCTTTCCGTCGTGTCGAGCCAGCGCAACGGCGCGCCCGTGCTGCCGCTGGTCTGATGGCAGCGCGTGTAGCGGTCGGGCGCGTAAGTGAGGTTGGTGCCGTAGGGCGGCGTCGCGCGCTGGTCCTCCGCCAGTTCGGGCTTGGTGGTGAACGGGACGAGTTCCGAGAACACTTCCAGATCGGGGATTTTGTAAGGCAGATGAACTTCAGCCAGCTTGCACGTGTAAAAGGAATTCCTCCCGGCCAGCGCCGGCAGGAGTGCGTTCAACTGGTCGAGTTGGCCGGTGACGAGGGCCAGCCGTTTGGGAAAAGCGCCGGCGGGAGGCATGGCATCAACGTCCGGTGGGGGCGGGCGAAGACTGGGCGACGGCCGGCGGATTGGCGGGCGGGGCGGGCTTCGGATCCTTGTAGAGCGAGACGAGACAGCCGCCCGCCGCCGCCAGCAGGATGCCGAGGAAAAATTGCGGCCGGAGCGAGGCGAGGCCGCCGGCCGGCGGATGCAGCCAGAGCGCGAACAAGGCGTTCACCACCGGCGCGCCGGCGAAGATGATGGACATGACCACCGTGGGCGTGCCCTTGGCGCCGAACGCGAGCAGCACGCAAAACGCGCCGATCGCGCCGAGGATGCCGGCGAAGAGTGACAGGCCCATGCCCTTGGCGGGGAAGCTCCACTCCGCCTTGCGCATCAGCAGCAGCACCAGCGGCGCGAGGACGGCGGTCAGGAAGTAGGCGAGACCGACGAAGAGAAACGCCTTGTAGCGGCCGTTAACCTTGTCGGCCATGGCCAGTTGGCCCTGGTGCAAATAAATTCCGTACAGCCCCCACGACACCACCGTCATCAAGGCAAACATCAGCCAGTTCATATTTTTGATTCCGAAAGTTTCACGAAGCGGGACGGAGCATAGCGGCGGGCAAACTTTACATCAATCCGTTTGTCGCCGATGTTTCGCCGCGAAATTAAACGACCACCCATGAAAACTTTTCTCCTCCCGCTGCTGCTGACCGCGCTCGCGCTGGGCGGTTGCGCGACCAGCAGCGTTGATTCCCGCCGGACCGAACGCCGCGCCGCCTTTGACGCGCTGCCGCCTGAAACCAAATCCGCCGTGGACCAGGGCCAGGTCAAGGTCGGCATGAGCATGGACGCCGTGTACATCGCGTGGGGCCCGCCCGCGCAAATCCTCGCCGGGGAATCCGACCGCGGCGCCGTGACCACCTGGCTCTACCTCGGCACCACCATGCACGAGCATCGTTACTGGGCCTACCGTTACAGCCCGGCCCGCCGCCGCTCCTACGCGGGGCCGTATCTGGAATACGAATATTATCCGCGGCACTACCCGCGCGCCGAGGTGGTTTTTGAAAACGCCGTCGTCAAAAGCTGGCGCCACGTCACCCCGCCTCGTTGACCCGGCCGGCCAGGGCCTGCTCCGCCGCCCGCAGCGCGCCGACCGTGAAGATCATCGGGTAGAGCCGCTCGTGGTACCACAGCTTCGCAAAGTAAAAGCCGATCGGCGCCGGCTGCGTCCATCCGCCTGACTCCACGCGCGCCACCAGCCACGCCGCGCCACGCGCCACGGCGTCGCGAACCGGCGCCCGCAAAATTTCCTGGTTCGCGCCGGACACAAGCAGCCACGCCAGCGCCTCGACCGCCAGCGCGGTTTCCTCCACCGACGCCGGGCCGCGCGGGCAACCGCCCCAGCCACCATCCTCGTTCTGCGCGGCGACCAGCCAACCCGCGGCGCGGGCCGCGGCGGAATCACTGTCCGGGCCGCGGATGTCCGCGAGTGCGCGGAGCACGCGGGCCGTGCCGTAAGTTGGATTTTCCTCGCGCGGCTCGAATTGATTTCCAAACCAGAGCGGCGTCCAAGAGCCGTCGTCGCGCTGGGTGCGGCCGAGAAATTTCAACGCGCGTCCGGCGGCCCGGGCGACGCGCGTTTGCAGCCCGCGCGGCAGCTCCTCGCGCCACGCCGCCCACGCGCGGATCGCGTGGGCCGTGATGTCCGCGCTGCTGCGGTCGAAGGGCAGCGCGCCCCAGCCGCGACAAAATGTCGGGACGCCCCCGTCGCGATTCTGCACGCCCAGCAACCAGCGCACGCCCGCAACGGCCGCCACGCTCACCTCTTCATTCCGCACTCCGCATTCCGCACTCCGCATTCGAGCCAGCGCCAGCAGCGCGCCGCTCGTGTCGTCCGCGTCCGGCACGCCGCCGGGCAGATCCGTCCACGCCCAACCGCCGGGCGCGGCGTGCGTGTAGGGATGCTCCGCCATGTGTTGCTGGGCGAGGAGCCAGTCGCGGATGGCGGATGAGTTCGGGGCGGCTGCCTGCGGCAGTGCGTCCATCGCCAGCGTCGTGCACCACGTCGAGAGATTCGTGTCGATGGGCCAGCTTCCGTCGGCGCGCTGGGACTGGAGCAAGAACTCCAGCCCGCGCCGCGTGACGGGATGATCCGCCTCGCCGCTGGCCGCTAGGCTCATCGTGACGAAGCTCGTCAACGGCGTGGCCTCGAGAAAGCCGCCGTTGGAGGGCTGAATCTTGGTCAGCACCCGCAAGGTTTTTTTACGAACCGCCTGCCGGATCAGACGCGCGAAGGGATGGCGCGACGGCGCGTGAACGTGCCGCGCCAGGCCGATGGCGATGAGCGCGGGCAGCGCGTAGCTCACCACCGGCAGGCGCAACACCGCGAAAAACTGATGCGGCAGCGCCGCCAGTTCAAACGGCAGCGGAATGACCTGACGCCACGCCGCGCGCCCCGCGCCGAGCCGTCCGGCCAGCGCGCACATCGTGAGAATCGGCACGGAGAACGTCCGGTCCCGGCCGTAGCGCGCGATGATGGCGGCGGCGAGCGAGGCATGGGGAACGCGGAGTGCAGAGTGCGGGGTGCGGAGTGGGGGATCGGGCCGCACGGGCTGTCCTTGGCCGGCCGCCGGTTCGCACTCAGCCGGCGGCGCGCACGGGGTGACGCGCCCCACCTCACGCTCGATCCATCGCTCCGCCTTTGGCACCGTCCCGGCAAAGATTTCATCCGCGGCCCCCGCGCCGAAGGCCGCCCAGCCGAGCGTGGTGGTGCTGAGGTTGCTCAGGCTGCTCGTGGTGTCGCCCCAGCCACCGTCGGCGTTCTGATTTTGCGCGAGCCAGTGCAAGCCGGCGTGGATGGCGGCGGCGGGATCGGAGCCGGCGGCTGGAAATTGCGCGCCGTGCCGCCGCGCGAGCGCGAGCGCCGTGACCGCCGTGGCGGTGGAGAGCGCGCTGCGGGAAAGTTCGCCGGGCCAATGGCCCGCCGGCGCGCGCGCGGCGGACAACGCGGCGGCGGCCTGGGTGAGCGCGGCGCGGAGACGGCCGGCGTCGGGCGGAACAGCAGAAGACACGCCGGACTCTGCACTGAAAATTCCGCCGGGGACAATCTCAGAGTCCGAAGACGTGGCGGATTTTGTCAAACACGCCGGCGTTGATTTTCTCGTGGAGGATGAGGAGCGCGAGCAGGTGGGCCGCGGCGGCGAGCCCGGACATGAGCGCGACGGTGACGAAGTACAGGCCCAGGGCCTTGGCATAGTCCGGCTTCAGCAGGAGCGGGATACCCTGGTAGAGCACGGCCACGGACAACATCATGCCGATGCCGAAACAGGCCCAGGAATTCAGGAAGGGCACGGCGTCCAGGATGCGTCCGAGAAACAGCGGGCTGAGGCCGTAGGCCAGGGCGGTGAAGCACTGGTGATAAGTGTGCTGGGCGTGAAAGTTGTTGGCCAGCTTCTGGACGAGCTTCGCGCCGCACAGAATGAGGAGAAGATTCAAGCCGAACTGCACCGCCCCGTAGCGCAGCGCCACGAGTTCCGAGATTTTGGAATACTGGTCGGTGATGCCGCGGCGTTCCCCCAGATGGATCAGGGCGTAAACCTCCAGGCCGATGGTGATGACCAGCAAGGGGAGCAGGTGTAGCAGGCAAATGAACAGGTAGCCGCGTTGAGCCTTGGCGATTTTCTCCCAGTTTCCAGTGGGATCTAAAATCAATAGCGGTGCTTGAATCATGTCGTCGAAAGTATTAACGGCCCGGTCCGGCGCTGACAATCAAATTGGAGCAAATGGGAGTGCAACCAGGATGGCGGGGCGGAGGCGGCGTGCAAAATTTTCATTTTCCACCTTCCGTTCTTCCGGCCGATTTGTTTGACTCCGCGCGTGAACGTCAACCTCGGCATCTGGTCCAAGCTGACCAAGTTGGTGCTTATCCTGATGGGCGCCGCTGGACTTCTCGCGGTGGGCGTCTGGTATCTGCCGCTCATCCGCCAGAACGAGCGAATGCGCCAGCGCGTTTTCCAACTCGACGAGCAGGTCAAAAAGGAGGAGGAGCTGAACAAAAGCCTGACCACCTCCGTGACCGCCGGACGGACCGATCCCAAAACCGTGGAACGTCTCGCCCGCGAAACGCTGGGCTTCGCCAAGCCGGGGGAAACGGTCATCCACTTCGAGAAGCCGCCCAAGCCCGCGCCGCCGCGCTGACCGGCGCCACGCCGCCCTGCACCGCGTCAGACCGTCAGGATTTCCTTCTCCTTGTGGACGAGATGCGCCTCGATCTTACCGATGTATTGATCGGTGAGCTTCTGCACTTCCTTCTCGGCGACCTCCTCCTGCTCCTCGGAGACGCCGCCGTTCTTGGTTTCCTTCTTGACCGCCTCGAGGGCGTCGCGGCGGACGTGGCGGATGGCCACGCGCCCGTCTTCGGCCATCTTCTTGACCGTCTTCACAAATTCGAGGCGTCGTTCGGTGCTGAGATCCGGCAGGACGATGCGGATGAATTTGCCCTGCACCGCGGGGTTGAGGCCGAGGTTGCATTTCTGGATCGCCTTTTCGATGGGCTGGATCGTGCCCGCGTCCCACGGGGTGATCATCAACATGCGCGGCTCCGGTGTGGTGATGCCGGCCAACTCGCGGATGCGCATGTTCGAGCCGTACACTTCCACGAGGATGTTTTCGACCAAGGAGGCCGAAGCCTTGCCGGTGCGCACGCCGGAGAATTCGTTCTGCACGACCTCCTCGGTCTTGAGCATCTTCTCTTCCGCTTCCAATAAAATGTCGTCGAGTGCCATAAGTGCGCCAAAGCTAGCGGGCTCAGAACAAAGCGGCAAGCCTGCGGTTCGCGGCCTGATTCACACCGCCGGTTCCTGCTGGCTGATGCAATGGAACGAACCGAGGCCCCAGATCAACTCAGTGGAATCCACGCCAACGACACGGCGGTTGGGAAACTCGCGCTGTAAAATCGCCAGCGCCTTCGCGTCGTTCGCGGCGCGATACGTCGGCACGAGCACAAGTTCGTTGGCGATGTAAAAATTCGCGTAGCTCGCCGGCAACCGCTGGCCGTCGTGTTCGATCACGCCCGGCATGGGCAGCTCCACGATGCGCAGCGGCCGGCCATCCTGATCCTTCAAGCCGCGCAGCCGGCGCAGGTTGTCTTGCAAAATTTCATGATTCACATCCTGCGGATCTTCCTCGATGACCGTGACCACCGTCGTCGGATTCACGAAGCGCGTGAGATCGTCGATGTGCCCGTCGGTGTCGTCGCCGATGATGCCATCACCGAGCCAGAGGATGTTCGTCACGCCGAGAAAATCGCGGAGATGTTGCTCGATCTGCGCTTTGTTCAGGTGCGGATTGCGGTTCGGATTCAGCAGGCACGCCTCGGTAGTGAGCAGCGTGCCGCATCCGTTCACCTCGATGGAGCCGCCCTCCATGACGATGCCCGGCGAGAACAGCGGCAGCCCGCGCAGCTTCGCGATGTGCTGCGGCACCGCGTCATCGAGATCGAACGGCGGATACTTTCCGCCCCACGCGTTGTAGCCCCAGTCCACCACGGCGCGCTCACGTTTTCCATTTTGTTCACGCACGAGGAAGATTGGTCCGTGATCGCGGCACCACGGCTCGTAAGCCGGGAAATGGTGGAAGTGAACGCGCTCCAGCGGCGTCCTGTTCTCGCGCAACAATCCACGCACCCACTGCTCCATCTGCGCGTGCCAGACATTGATGTGGACGTCCTCCACGGTGACCAGATGGCGGATCAATTCCGCATACACCGGCGGCACGGTTTCGTATTTGCCGGGAAAGCTGATGCCCTCGGGCCGTGGCCAGGTGAACCAAGTGCCGGCATGCGGTTCCCATTCGGCGGGCATGTGAAAGTCAAGAGAGGCGGGAGTGTCCATACGTCAGTGATGAAATCTACGGCAACCTCTGCCCGCGCGCGGCCTCCATCAGCCGGTACCACTCTTCGCGGGTCAGTTCAATTTCAGCGGCCTGGGCGGCGGCCTGGATGTGCTTCGCGTTTGCCGAGCCGATGACGGGAATGATCCCAGCCGGATGCTTCAACAGCCACGCAAACGCGATTTGCGCCCGGGTGGCGGAACGCGCGCGGGCGATTTCCTCCAGCGTCTCGCGCACGGCGATGCGCTTGGCGTGGTCCGGCGCGTTGATGTCGATCGGCAGCGTCTCGGTGAGCCGCCCGCCCGCGAGCGGACTCCAAGCCATGGGCGTGATTTTTTCCGAGAGACAATGATCGAGCGTGCCATCGGTGAATCGGCCGAGGTCGGCCAGGCTGATCTCAACCTGGTTGACGACGAGCCGCATCGGGCAGGCGCGCTGCAGCGCGGTGAACTGCGCCGGCGAAAAATTGCTCACGCCAAATTCCCGCACCTTGCCGGCCTGCTTCAATCCGCTGAACACGCCGGCCACCTCCGTCGGGTCGCACAAGAAATCCGGCCGGTGCAACATCAGCACATCCAGCGTCTCCACGTCGATCCGTTGCAGTGACTGCTCGACCGACTTGATGAGGTGGGCCGCGCTGAAATCGTAGCGATAGGGCGCGAATGCGTCCGGCTCGCCGCGTTTGCGGATGCCGCATTTGCTGGCGATGACGACGCGCCCGCGCATCCCGGAAACTTCGCGCAGCGCCGTGCCGAAAATTTTCTCGGCCATCCCGCCGCAATAAACATCGGCGAGATCGAAGAGCGTGCAGCCCGCCTCGAACGCCGCGATGACGGCGCGGCGGCCGCTGACTTCCTCGGCGGGCGTGACCCCGGCCGGGTCCGGACCGCCGGCGATGCGCCAACAGCCGTAGGCCAGACGGCTGACGGAGAGCGAACTGGAACCAAGCGTGATCGAGCGCATCATTTCGAGTGCAAAATTAGAGGGAAGAAAATTTTCCGGAAAGCCAATTCGCCCGGCCTCACTGGCGCTTGCGCTGACGGATCTCCTCCAAGGCGCCGAGGGCATCACGTTCCTTGGGATCCAGATCGAGCGCCTTCTGAAAACTAAGCTCGGCCTCGGCACGCTTGCCCAGGGAAAACAGCACGAGGCCAAGCTGGCTGTGGGCTTTCGCGTTCTTGGGATCAAGGCGGACGGCGAGTTCCAGTTCAGGCCGGGCCTGGGCGAAGCGTCCGGTCAGACGCAGCATCGCGCCTTTGTTGAGATGCGCCTCGGCGAGTTCCGGCGCGACACGGATTGCCTCTTCGATCAGCCGCCAGCCCTCGCGCTTGTCTCCTTTCGACAGGTAAATCGTCCCGAGCTGGGTCATGGCCTCAGCTTCGTTCGGTCCGACGCGAACTCGTTGCTCCAGCGAATGCAGGTAAAGCTGGCGCAGATGTTCGCCCTGGGCCTGCTCGAAGAGCGGCCGGTCCGCGCTTTGCCGCAGGACGATTTGAAACCACAGCTCGCACATCTCGTCACTAGACTGATCACCGTATACCACCCTTTTGGGCGATCGGTTCGGGTTGCGGACGTTGTTCGTCGAATTGTCGTAGGTGTATTGCAGATGCAGCGTAGTGCCTTTCGGGAGAGACACGGGTTGCGCGTAACGATATTCGCCCTGCCAGTTGAAATTCCACTGCTTGATCCAGAGCATCCACTTTTTCGTCCCGTCGGGGAGGATGGCCCAGCCTTGCATTTCGCGGGCAAGATAATGCGCGTGCGGATTGACCGCGAGGAAGTCGGCATCCACGGGCAGGGTGAACGAATCAGTCACCACCGCGTTCGATGCTCCGGCGGGAAAATCCAGACTGAGAGAGGTCAGTTTGAATTTGATATTGGTATCCAATGGCGGGGTCTCCGTGAAATGAAGCCCGAGCATCGTCTGGACCGGCTCGGGTTTGCCGGTGCGGTTCAGGTGGAG
>SIBH01000094.1 GCA_009695285.1 Pedosphaera sp. | reverse complement strand
GAGGCCGCCTTCGCCGAGGGTGATGAGTTTGCCGTCGGCGAGGATGGCGGAGCCGCGTCCATAGACGGGGGGTTGCGGGTTGCTGTGGGGGGGCCAGCTTTCGTCGCGGTCCCAGCGGATGGCGCCGGTCTTGAAGTCCACGCAGCGGAAGCGGGCGTCGGGTTCGTTGCGGCCGGTGAAGGCGTAGAGGTGGCCGTCGTGGAGGACGGGGGTGGTCCAGTGGATTTCGAGGGAGAGGTCGCGCCGGACCTCGGTCACGCTTTTTGCGTCCGGCTGAACGCGCAACAGGACGGAGCCGACGCGCTGGTAGGCGCCGGAGAGGAGGATCAGGTCGTCGAGGACGACGGGGTTCATGGCGTTGACGGAGTCGTTGGCGCGGGAGCGGAACCAAAAGGAGAAGTGGACGTCTCCATTGGTGGGGTTGAGGGAGACGAGGCCCTGGCGCATGAGGCAGAGGAGGTGGCGGCGGCCGTGGATGGTGGCGGCGACGGGGCTGGCGTAGCTGGCTTGTTTCTCCCAGTCGAGCCACTGGACTTTTCTTTCGCCGGGCCAGCCGGTCATGGGAATGCCTTCCCAGTTTTTCACGCCGACGGCTTCCCAGAGGGTCTTGCCGGTCTGGGCGTCGAAGGCGACGACGCCGGAGTTGGTCTGGCCGCCAATCATGACGATGAGTTTGTCGCCTTCGAGGATGGGGGTGCTGCCGACGCCGAAGAAGGCGGGGGGGATTTTCCAGTCGGTGGCGGTGTCGCGTTGCCAGATGGGTTGGCCGGTGGCGAGGTCGAGGCAGAGGAGTTTGCCTTCGGCGCCGAAGGTGTAGCAGCGGTTGGAGGTGAGGAGGGGAGTGGAGCGGGGGCCATTGTTGTAGCCGTAGGGGTCTTGGTAATGGGAGGGGTAGGCGTAGCGCCAGCTGGGTTTTCCGGTGTGGGCGTGGAGGCTTTGGACAATTTCCTCGTCGCCGACGCGGTGGAAGAGGATGAGTTGTTCGCCAAGGATGGAGGGGGCGGCGTAGCCGGGGCCGATTTTCAACTCCCAGAGAATCTTGGGGCCGGTGGAGGGGAACTTTTCGAGGAGGCCGGTCTCGGTGGAGGTGTTGTCGGCGCGCGGTCCGAGGAAGCGGGGCCAGTCTTCGGCCCCGGCGGGGGCCAATCTGGGTAGGAGGCCGAGGAACAGGAGGACGGCGAGGGGCTTGAGGAGGTGGTGGTGGGGGAATTTCATCAAGGGAGGCGGCCGCGGGTGGTGGTTTTGATGCGGCAGAGCCAGTGGTTGACGGTGACGTAGAGGGTGGAGCCGTCGTTGCCCCAGGCGCAGTTGGCGGTGGGTTGGCCGGTGTTAATGGTGCCGAGGTGTTTGCCGGCCGGGGAGAAGATGAGGACGCCGCCGGGGCCGGTGGCGAAGAGATTGCCGCTGAGGTCCGCCTTCAGGCCGTCGGGGAGGCCTTTCATAGTCTTGGCAAGTTCGGTGGCGTCGAAGAGGAGGCGGCCTTCGCCGAGGGTGCCGTCGGGTTTGACGGGGTAGGAGTTCCAGATGGCGCGCTGGGGATCGGAGTTGGCGACGTAGAGGGTCTTTTCATCCGGGGAGAAGGCGATTCCGTTCGGGCGGCTGAGGTCTTCGGCCACGAGGGTGACGGTGCCGTCGGGTTTGACGCGATAGACGCCCTGGAAGGGGAGTTCTTTGAGCGGGTCAGCCATGTTTCCGAGGAGGCCGTAGGGCGGGTCGGTGAAGTAGAGGTCGCCATTGGACTTGAAGACGAGGTCGTTGGGGCTGTTGAAGCGGCGTCCACGGTAGAACTCGGCGAGCGGGGTGGTTTTGCCGTTGGATTCGAGGCGGGAGACCATGCGGTCGCCGTGCTGGCAGAGGACGAGTCGGCCTTGGAGGTCGCGGGTGAGGCCGTTGGCGCCGGGTTCGCCAGCGCGGGGGGTGCTTCCGGTGTAGCCGCTCGGGCGTAGGAACTGGGTGACGCCTTGGCCTTCCTCCCACTTGAAAATCGCGTTGGTCGGCACGTCGGTGAAGAGAAGGTGGCTGCCCATCCAGACGGGGCCTTCGGACCAGATGAAGCCTTCGGCGAGTTTTTCAAGCTTGGCACCGGGCGGGATGAGGGCGTCGAGCGCCGGGTCGAGGCGGTCGATGGTGCCGACGGTCTCGATGGTGCGGAGGACGGCGGCGGCGGCCGCGGAGGCGGGCTTGGGGGCGGAGGTTTTCAGGTCTGCACAGCCGGTGAGGGCGAGGGTGGCGAGGAGGAGGAGGAGGTGGCGGTTCATAGTGGTGGTGGTTTGGTGATCAAGGATGCGGCGGGCGTGTTTTGGGTCAAGGCAAAAGCCGGGGGGGAAAGCGGGGTGGTGAGGTCAGAGGGTAACGAGGCGGCGTTGGCGCTGCGTGAAGCGGCAGGTTTGCGAGTAGCCGGTGCGCCGGGCGAGTTCGATGGCGCGCAGGAGGTCCATCCCCACTTCGCCGGGCGCGTGGGCGTCGGAACCGAACGTGATGGGCACGCCCGTGCGGTGCGCGAGTTGAAGAATGGCCGGGGAGGGGTAAATTTCCTTGCAGTCCTTGCGCAGTCCGGCGGTGTTCAACTCGAGGGCGACGTCGGAGGCCTTCGCCGCGTCGAGAAACTGCTGGAACATGGACGTGCAGTCGCGCTGCGGGATGAAGCCGAACTTCTTCGGCAGGTCGGCGTGGCCGATGATCTCGAAGAGGCGGGAGCTTGCCGCCATGGCGAGGCGCTCGAAATAGACGGACCAGACCTCGAAGGGGTCGCGGTCCTTCCAGTGGGAAAGTTTCTCGGGGTTGTCCACGTCCCAGGAGTCGGAGATGTAATGGACGGAGCCGATGAAATAGTCCCACGGGTGGCGCGCGGCGAGTTCGCGAATCCACGGCTCATGGCCGGGGAGGTAATCGACCTCGAGACCGAGCTTGATGGTGAGGGCGGGGAATTCTTTTTGCGCGCGGCGGACTTTGGCGACGTATTCGTCAAGCTGGTCGGAGCGCATGCGCCAGTTGTCGAAATCATCGCGGCGCATCGGCGAGTGGTCGGTGAAGCCGATTTCCGTGAGGCCCAGCTTCACGGCCTGCGCGGCATACTCGACCGGTTCGCCGACGGCGTGGCGGCAGAGCGGCGTGTGCATGTGATAATCAGCAGGCCAGTGCATGGGCGGATTAAGCAGGCAAACGGGGAAAGGCGAAAGGGAAAAGGGGCGCGAGTGAGTTTGGCGTGGCCGGGCCGGGGAGTTTGTGGAAACCTCCGCGCGTGCTTGTCAAAAATTTATTCGCCGCGCTGCTGCTGGCGTGGATGGGCGCGGGCTGCGTCGGGCCGGTGCCAGGGTTGTTCCCGCCCGCCGCCGGCTCGCCGAAGCACGCGGTCTATGTCGTGAACCACGGGTGGCACACCGGGTTGGTGCTGCCGCGCGCGGAACTGCCGGCGGGCCTGCTGCCGGAGGCGGGTGCTTTCGCCACGGCGGAGTATCTGGAGTTTGGCTGGGGCGAGGACGGGTTTTATCGCGCCAAGGAGCCCGGGGTGGTCGATGGGGTGAAGGCGTTTTTCTGGCGGAACAAAAGCGTGCTGCACGTGGTGGGATTTCGCGGGCCGCCGGGCGAGTATTTTTCAGACTGCACGGTGGTGCGGGTGGAGCTGTCGAAGCCGGGGTTGGTGAAGCTGTGCGCCTTCGTGCAGGAGAGCTTCGCGCACGGTGCCGTCGGCAAGACATTGCTGCTCGGGCCCGGCTTGTATGGGGAAAGCAAATTTTACCGGGCGACGGGGAGTTATTATTTCCCGAAGATCTGCAACGTTTGGACCGCGCGCGCGCTGCGCCAGGCCGGCTGCCCGATCACGCCAGCCTGTGCGATCAGCGCCGGCAACGTGATGTTTCAGACGCGGCGGTTCGGCACGGTCGTGCCGCCAATGTCCAAGATTGACACCCCCGCCGCCGCTCCTTAATTTCCGCCCGTAAATAACAGCGCGCCGCCCCCGAATTTACATTTCGGGGATTTTTTATTGCCGGCGCCGGACGAACAACACTATGGCCAACACAATTCTGGTCGGCGCCCAGTGGGGCGACGAGGGCAAGGGCAAGATCATCGATGTGCTCACCGAGCAGGCGGACATTGTCGTCCGCACGCAGGGCGGCAACAACGCCGGGCACACCGTCTTCATCGGCCCGAAGAAATACGTCCTCCACCTCATTCCCTCCGGCATTCTCCGCAAAAAGAAAATCTGCGTCATCGGCAACGGCGTCGTGGTGGATCCCGTCGGCCTCGTCGATGAAATCAAGGGCGTGCTCAAGCTCGGCGTCGCGGTCTCGCCCAAGAATCTGCTCCTCTCGGAAACCGCCCACGTCGTCATGCCGTATCATCGCGAACTGGACGGCGCGCGTGAAATGGCCAAGGGCAAGAACAAGATCGGCACCACCAAGCGCGGCATCGGCCCGACCTACGGCGACAAGGCCGCGCGCGTCGGACTGAGGATCATTGATTTGATCCACCCGGAGCGGTTCGAGGCGAAGCTCAAGGAACGCATCACCGAGAACAACGCCGTGCTCAAAGCCCTCGGCGCAAAGCCGCTGTCGTTCGAAAAAGTTCTCAGGGAATATCGCGCGGCGGGAGATTTCCTCCGTCCCTACGTCACGAACACGGTGGTCTATCTCCATCACGCGGTGCGCGAGGATCGGGGAATTTTATTTGAAGGCGCGCAGGGAACTTTTCTCGACATTGATCACGGGACGTATCCGTTCGTCACGTCATCGAACACGACGGCGGGCGGTGCTTGCACCGGTTCGGGCGTGCCGCCGCACCGCATGGATCGCGTGGTCGGGGTGATGAAGGCCTACACGACGCGCGTGGGCGAGGGACCGTTGCCGACCGAGAACGCCGAGATCGCCGACATGCTGCACGCGATGGGTCGCGAATTCGGCGCGACGACCGGCCGCGCCCGGCGCTGCGGGTGGTTTGACGCCGTGGCCACGCGCCACGCCTCGATGGTCAACGGCATCGACCAACTGGCCGTGACGAATCTCGATGGACTTGATTCGCTCGATGTGATCCGCGTTTGCATCGGCTACAAGATCGGGCGGACGCGCTACGATTACATTCCGAACGAGATCGAGACGCTGGCGCAATGCGAGCCGGTCTATGCGGAGTTCCCTGGCTGGAGAACGCCGACGGACAAGGTGCGTGAGTGGAGGAAGCTGCCGTTGAACGCGCGCAGCTATCTCAAGGCGATCGCCGAATTGACGGACGCGGAACTGGCTATTGCCTCCATCGGCCCCGCGCGCGACCAGACGATTTTTCTGTGAGCAGTCGCGTGCATCGTTCACGTAAGATTGAACGGAACCGCCCCGCTGCGGCTCTATGAGCAGATGAGCGCCACGCCGCAACTTTCCCCTGCCGCCCAGGCCAACGTGCCGACGCACGTCGCCGTGGTCATGGACGGGAACGGGCGCTGGGCCAAGCAGCGGCACCTACCGCGGGTGGAGGGGCATCGCAACGGCGTCGAATCCGTGCGCGCCATCGTGCGCGCGGCGGGCGAGGTGGGCGTGAAATTCCTGACGCTTTACGCCTTCTCCGTGGAAAACTGGAACCGCCCCAAGGACGAGGTGGACACGTTGATGAAATATCTCGCGCGGTTTCTGAAGGGGGAAATCGGCGAACTGAACCGCAACAACGTCCGACTCGAAGTGATCGGGCAGATTTACCGGCTGCCGGAGTTCGTGCAGGAACAGTTGAAGAAGACGCAGGCCGCGCTCGCCAAGAACAACGGACTGACGCTTATTCTCGCCCTGAGCTACGGCGGGCGCACCGAGATCGTGGAGGCGGTGCGGGACATCGCGGCGAAGGCGAAGTCCGGGAAACTGGAACCGGCGGAGATCACCGAGCAGACCATCGCGCAGCATCTTTACACGCGGCATTATCCTGATCCCGACCTGCTCATCCGCACCAGCGGCGAGACGCGCATCAGCAATTTTCTGCTCTGGCAGATTTCCTACGCGGAGTTCGTGGTCACGCCCACGCTCTGGCCGGATTTTCGTAAGGTGCAATTCTTCGAGGCGCTGGAGGAATACACCCGGCGGCACCGGCGTTTCGGCGCGGTGTGAGCGGGGCGTTGGAGTTCACGCTTTAGCGTGTCGGTGGCGCGGTTGAGGCTTCGATCCGTCCGGGAACAAGCTGAAGCTTGAACTCCAACAAAACGCCTCCGGATGCGGTGTGATTGTCGAGGACTGGATTTCCTTTTGCCTTTTGCCGTGATTTTTTCGTTAATGCGCCATGTCTGAACCGCAACCGACCCCGTCGCCCGCGCCCGCCGCGCCGCCGCTTTCCAAGTGGAAAATATTTCTGCGCCGCCTGTTCAGTTCGGTGCTGCTCTGGTCGGTGGTGCTGGCGGGGCTGTTCTTCACGCAGCGGACGGTGGCGGATTATGTGTTTCTGGGCATCATGCTGGCGATTGCGGCGCTGGGGCTGAATGAGTTTTACGATCTGGTGCGGAAGCGGGACCTGGTCTGCTTCAAAACTTGGGGGATGATCGGCGGGCTGCTGCTGATGACGAGCACGTTTATCTTTCTACACGGTGGCATGGTGCGGCAGGTCTTTCCGGCCAAGGCGAACGATTTTGAAAGCGGCATCCTCATCATCTTCGTGCTGGGCCTGTGTCTGCGGCAGTTCATGTCCAAGCTCAACCAGCAGGGCATCCTCGCCATTTCCATGACACTCTTTGGGCTGATGTATGTGCCGTGGCTGCTCAACTTCATGCAAAAGATCAATTTTTTCCCGGATGTGCGTGAGACGGATGTCGAGGGCAACTGGTACATTCTCTATTTTATCCTCGTGACCAAGTTCAGTGATCTCGGCGCCTACGTGGTCGGCTCGCTGATCGGGCGGCACAAGATGATTCCGCGCATCAGTCCGGGCAAGACGTGGGAGGGCTTCGGCGGCGCAGTGGTCGTCTCCACGCTGGTCAGCGTAGTCTTCACACATTTTGCCGGACACCATCTCTACGGAATGAATTTTATGCATGCGATCATTCTCGGCGTGATCCTGAGCATGGCGGCGGTGGTCGGTGATTTGATCGAATCGGCCTTCAAACGTGAGGCGGGCGTGAAGGATTCGGGAAAGTTTTTCCCCGGCATCGGCGGAATGCTCGACTTGATGGATAGCCTCTTGTTCAATGCGCCGCTCATGTATTTGTATCTGCGGCATGTGCTGACGCACTAAGATCTGAAATGAAAAAAGTTGTTCTTCTGGGCAGCACCGGCTCCATCGGCACCAGCACCGTCAAGGTGGTGGACGATCTGCCCGAACATCTCCAACTCATCGGCCTAGCCGCCGGCAACAACGCCGCGCTCCTCATCGAACAGGCCCGCCAGCACCGTCCTTCAGTGGTCTCCATCAACGACCCGGCGAAAATCGGCGAGGTGCGCGCCGCGCTCGGTGATTCCGTCGAGGTGCTTTCCGGCGCGGAAGGGTTGATCCGGCTGGCGACGTTGCCGGAGGCGGACATTGTGTTGATCGCGATTGTCGGCACCGCCGGACTGCAGCCGGTACTGGCGGCGATTCGTGCGGGCAAGGACATCGCCGTGGCCTCCAAGGAAATTCTCGTCATGGCCGGCGAGATCGTGATGAGCGAGGCGAAAAAATATGGCGTGCGCGTGCTGGCCGTCGATAGCGAGCACTCGGCGATTTTCCAGTGCCTCGACGACAAGCCCTCGCATTCCGTCCGCAAACTCTGGCTGACCGCGTCGGGCGGGCCGTTCCGCACGACGCCCAAGGAGGATTTCCAAAACATCACCGTCGAGCGCGCGCTCAAACATCCGTCGTGGGTGATGGGCCGCAAGATCACCATCGACTCGGCTACGCTCTTCAACAAAGGGCTGGAGATGATCGAGGCCCGCTGGCTGTTCGACATCGAGATGGAGCGCGTCGGCGTGGTCGTGCATCCGCAAAGCGTGGTGCATTCGATGGTGGAATTTCTCGACGGCTCGATGCTCGCGCAGTTGTCCACGCCGGACATGTGCCTGCCGATTCAATACGCGCTGACGTATCCCGCCCGGATGCGGAGCGACCGCGTTCATACCAGCCTCGCGAAAATCGGCAGCCTCACCTTCGAGGAGCCGGACACAGAGCGGTTTCCGGCGTTGAATCTCGCGCGTCGCGCCGGTGAAGTGGGCGGCACCCTGCCGGCGGTGTTAAACGCGGCCAACGAGCACGCCGTCGAAGCTTTCGTAAACCGCCGGATCAGTTTTCTCCAGATCAGCGAACTGGTGGAGCGGGTGATGCACCGTCATCAAGTAGTGCCGCACGCGTCGTTGGAGCAGATTCTCGCGGCGGATGCGTGGGCGCGCAAGGAGGCGGTGCGGATGGAAACGATGCGGTAGTTGAAGGCTTCGGCTGCGGAGCGCGGGACTGTGTCCCGCAGCACGTCGCCATGGCAAGAGTCGTCGGCCAATCCAAAGGCCCTCAACCCATCGCCGCTGCTGCGGGACACAGTCCCGAGATCCGGGGCAATGCGGGACGCCCGCCGCCACGCGGCATTCTGCAAGGTTGCCAGTCCGTTTGAGTTCATTATATTCGAGTCGTTCTGCTGCTGTCGGTGGTCGCCGTAATAAATTATGCATGTCTTGAAAGTCATTTTTATCGTCCTGGAAGTGCTGATTTTGTTCAACCTGCTCATCTTCGTTCATGAGTTGGGCCACTTCTTGGCGGCGCGCTGGCGCGGCCTCAAGGTCGAGCGCTTCGCCATCTGGTTCGGCAAGCCGATCTGGAAAAAAAGTTTCAATGGCGTGGAATACTGCCTCGGCTGCATCCCCGCCGGCGGCTATGTCTCGCTCCCGCAAATGGCCACGATGGAGGCCATCGAAGGCAAGACGGATGAAAAGGCCGAGCAGCTCCCGAACATTTCCCCGCTCGACAAAATCATCGTGGCCTTCGCGGGGCCGCTGTTCAGTTTTTTGCTCGCGCTCGTCTTCGCGGTGGTGGTGATGATCGTCGGCCGGCCGGTCAGCGAATCGGAAACCACCACGACGGTTGGCTACGTGGAAAAGGGCGGCCCCGCTGCGGAGGCGGGACTGCTGCCGGGCGACAAAATTCTCAAAGTCGATGACCGGACGGTGACGAAATTCGGCGGCATGGGCGACAGCATCGCCTGGCGCGTGGTCAGCAGCGAGGGAACCAACATTACGTTGGATATTTTGCGCGACGGCAAGGAGATGAAATTGATCGCTCCTTCGAGAATCGAAAAGACCGAGGCCTGGGAACGCAAGGGCCTCCGCCAGATTTCCATTGAACCGGCGCAATCCTCCATCGTGGCGAAGATTTATACGAACAGTCCCGCCGCCGCCGCCGGGTTGAAGCCGGGCGATGAAATCGTGACCGTGAACGGCCAGAAAATTTTTCATTACGGCGCCATTGCCGACCTGACCGAGAAGAACGGCACGCAGCCGATCACGCTGGCCGTCCTGCGCGGCACGAACGCGCTCACGTTGAGCGTCACGCCGGAAATCCCGCTCGCGCCCACCAACGAGCGGCCCCGGTTGGGCATCCTATGGTTGCACGGCGGCAAGACCGCCTTGTCGCATCCGGGCGCCATCGAACAGGTGCGCGGCAGCCTCAACGCGATGATCAGCACCTTCGGCGCGCTCTTCTCCAGCAAGACCGACATCAAGCCGCAGCATCTCGGCGGCGCGATCAAGATCATCAGCGTCTATTACCTGTTGTTTGAAAGCGAAAACGGCTGGCGGCTGGCCCTCTGGTTCAGCGTGCTGATGAACGTCAATCTGGCCCTGTTGAACATGCTGCCGTTCCCTGTGCTCGACGGCGGACACATCACGCTGGCGATTTTCGAAAAATTGTTTCGTCGCCCGGTCAGCGCGAAATTGCTCGGCTATATTCAAAGTGGCTGCGCGGTCGCCCTGATCGGCTTCATGCTTTACATCGCCTTCTACGACGTTCAGGAACTGCCTTGGAAGCAGAAGCAGCAGGAACTCACCTTCGCGCCGAAGCCGGTGCCGGCGAAGTAATGCCATGACGTTTTGCGAATCTCCGTTCTTCCACCAACGCCGCCGGACGCGCGAAGTCGTCGTGGGTGATCCCAAAAATGGCGGAGTCATTATCGGCGGCAATCATCCCGTCGTCGTGCAGTCCATGCTCACCTGCGACACGATGGACACCGCCGAGTCCGTGAAGCAAACGCTCGAACTGGTCGCCGTCGGCTGTCAGATCGTCCGCATCACCGCGCCGACCGTGAAGGACGCGGCGAATTTGCAGAACATCGTGGCCGAGCTTCGCCAGCGCGGTTGCCCGGTGCCCATCGTCGCCGACATCCACTTCAAACCGGATGCCGCGATGGAGGCCGCCAAGTGGGTCGAGATGGTGCGCGTCAATCCCGGCAACTATGCCGACTCGAAGAAATTTGCGGTCAAGGAATACACCCACGAGCAATACGCCGCCGAGCTGAGGCGCATCGAGGAAAAATTCACGCCGCTGGTAAAGCTCTGCAAGGAGTTGAAGCGCGCCCTCCGCATCGGCACGAATCACGGCTCGCTTTCCGACCGCATCATGAACCGTTTCGGCGACACGCCGCTCGGCATGGTCGAGAGCGCGCTGGAGTTCGCCCACATTGCGCGCGCGAATGATTTTCACAACTTCAAGTTCTCGATGAAGTCGAGCAACCCGAAGGTGATGATCGAGTGCTACCGCCTGCTGGTCGCGCGTCTCAACGACCTCGGCCCTGACTGGAATTATCCGATTCATCTCGGCGTGACCGAGGCCGGCGAAGGCGAGGACGGCCGCATCAAATCCGCCATCGGCATCGGCTCGCTGCTCTTCGACGGCATCGGCGACACCATCCGCGTCTCGCTCACCGAAGATTCACCGAACGAGATCGCCGTCTGCCGCGATCTGCTGGAGCAGATTCCCTTGCTCTCAAATTCCGCACTCCGCGTTCCGCACTCCGCGTTTCCGTTCGACCCCTTTCACTTCGAGCGTCGTGTCACGCCGGAGATCGCGCTGAACGACACGAACAAATGCGGCGGCGAACAACTCATCCGTGTGGTCGTCACCCGCGCGACGTGGGACAAGGTCGCGCCGAAAATTCGTTCCAAGGACGACGTGCGGCCGGAGGCGGTTTACGAAGACCTGAACATTCTCGAACTCGACCCGACGCAGGAAATCGGCATCGGGCAAATCAACTGCGAGACGCAGCTTGTCACGGTGCAGGACGGCATAACGCTGCCCGCGATCACGGCCTTCCGTCTCGTTGCAGCGAAACTGAAGCGGCTCGGACGAAACAACCCGGTTCTCCTCAAGGATTGTTTGACCTTCGAACCGACGCCGTTGGAGCCGAAGATCGCCTTGCTCCGCGCCTCCGTCGTCATCGGCTCGCTGCTGGCGGACGGTATTGGCGACGCGATTCTGGTGCGCGGTGAAGCGGGCGGCGGCCAGTCGCTGCGGCTCGCCTACAACATTCTCCAGGCCGCCGGGTGCCGCAGCTTCAAGACCGACTACGTGGCCTGTCCGAGCTGCGGTCGCACGCTGTTCAATTTGCAGACCGTCACCGCCCGCATCAAGACGCGCACCGAACATCTCAAGGGCGTGAAGATCGCGATCATGGG
>SIBH01000093.1 GCA_009695285.1 Pedosphaera sp. | reverse complement strand
TTTTTGGATTCAGCGTCGGCTTTGGCTTCAGCTAGTTTCTTTTCGTCCGCGAGCTTCTTGGCCTCGGCCTCGGCTTTGGCTTTCGCGTCTGTCTTGGCTTTGGCTTCAGCCAGTTTCTTTTCGTCCGCGAGTTTTTTGTCTTCGGCGGCGGCCTTGTCTTTGGCGTCGCGCTCCGTCTTCAACTTGGCTTCGGCGTCCACCTTGGCCTTGGCGGCAGCGGCTTTTTTGTCTTCGGCGAGCTTTTTGGCTTCAGCGTCGGCTTTGGCTACAGCCAGTTTCTTTTCGTCCGCGAGTTTTTTGGCCTCGGCCTCGGCCTTGGCTTTCGCGTCTGTCTTGGCTTTGGCTTCGGCCAGTTTCTTTTCGTCGGCGAGCTTCTTGGCCTCGGCCTCGGCTTTGGCTTTCGCGTCTGTCTTGGCTTTGGCTTCTGCGGCTTTCTTTTCGTCCGCGATTTTCCTGGCCTCGGTAGCGGCTTTGTCTTTGGTTTCACGCTCCGCCTTCAATTTGGCTTCGGTCTCGGCCTTGGCTTTGGCGGCGGCGGCTTTCTTGTCTTCGGCGAGCTTCTTGGCGTCAGATTCGGCTTTGGTTTTCGATTCGGCCTTAGCCTTGGTTTCGGCTTCCTGGCGGGCCTTTTCGACGGCTTTTGGATCTTGGGCGGCGGTGTCGGCAATGGCTTTGCGGAGGGCTTCGACGGCCTTGTTCTGTTCCTCCGGGGTGAGGGTCTGGGCGAAGAGCCGACCGAAGGTCAAACAAGCCAGGCACAACCAAAGACACGGTTTTGAAAATTGCATGGCATTTGATTACTACAGAACGCGCCGGGTAGGCAAATGGTTTAACGTGGCCGCAAGGTGGCCGGCTCAACTGCGCCTGGCCAATTGCCACAGCCCCTCCCACGCGGTGCGGAACGGGTAGCGGAGCAGCGACTGGAGCATGATCTGGCGGACGACGGCGCGGCTGACCTTGATGCGTTGCGTGGCATCAAGCGGGTTGGAGTGGCGCAACCGGGCCAGCGTCTGGACGCCGATCAGGATGGGCCAGGCGCAGGCGAGGCGGACGCGGATCTGGGCGCGCGGCAGGGCGCTGGTGTAGGCCCAGCCGGCGGCGAGATGTTCCGTGGCGAGATCGAGGTAATGATCGTAGAGCGGCCGGAGGCGCGGCTCGTTCGCGGGCTGGAGCAGATCGGCGGGCGTCAGTCCGGCGGCGGCCAGCTTTTCCGCCGGCAGATAGCACCGGCCCTGGCGCAGGTCCTTGGGCAGGTCGCGGAGAATGTTCACGTACTGCAGCCCTTGGCCGAAACGCACGCCGTTCGCGAGCAGAAAGGCATCGTCCAGCGGCGCGCGCGGAAACAGATGCGCGCGGCACATTTTCGTCCAGAACTCGCCGACGCAGCCGGCCACGCGGTGGGTGTAATCATCCAACTCCAGCTCGGTTTGCAGGGCGACGATCTGGCCGGCGCGCGCCGCGCCGAAGCGTTGCAGGTCGAGCGCCTGGCCGCCGGTGATGGTGTCGAGCACGTCGCGGATGCGGCGCTGGTCGTCCGGCGCGAAGCCCGCGCAGAGGCCGAGCACGTCCTCGATTCGTTCGAGCAGGACGCGCTCGGCGGTGGAACCATTTTCGGGATGGGCGGGGTCGGTGATTTTGGAAAGCTCGATCTCGCGCACGGCGGCGTCGCAATGGCGGAGCATCTGTTTCCCCTGCGACCGGGCCAGCTCGGTGAAGTTCAGCGGGGCGCGCGTCTGGCCGAGGATGCGCTCTCGCAATTCGCGCAGGGCCTGGAGCCGTTGCGCGACGGGGACGATCTCGGTGTCGGCGATGGTGTCGGTGGCGCGGGCCAGCAGATAGGCGAGGCTGATCTGTGGGCGCACCGGCGCGGGCAGCACGCGCATGGTGAGATAAAACGAGCGCGAAACGTCGCGGAGCAGGCGGGTCAGCAGTTCATCGGGCGCGTGTGACATCGGATTCCGCGCGAGTGAAACACGTCGGCGGGCCGGCTGTCAGCAATGATTCGGGCCGCGTGCGAAATCTCGGCCCAGAGAATTCTATTTTTTTGTAAACTTCCCGGCGGGGCCCAACGGCCAGGAGGTGAATCGCATTTCCCCGCAGGTCAAATGAGTAAATCACCCGGTAATCGCCGACCCGCAAACGATAACGAGTGGAACCTTTCAATTAGTGGTGCGGAAAATGGTCGAGGAGAATTCCCATCTGGTCGATTTTCGCTTCGATGCGTGCTTGCAGGGTGGGTGGAAGTTTGAAGAAGGCGGCATCGAATGACCGGTAGTAAACTTGCCGCGCCGCGCTCACTGACCGGCTCCGGGCTACCGGCTCCGGGCCGGCTGGCTGGCGGCGCGGTCGCGTTCGGACTACTCCACCTGGGCGGCAAATTCCTCGGTGAACTCCAACTCATCTTTCAGGAGATCATCCACCCAGTCGCGCACCTGGCGCATTTCTTCCGGCGTCAGTTTTTCCAGTTCCGCTTCGATCAGTTGAACATTGCTCATGGCTTTAGCAGGAGACTTCCTTGTCGAAATTTCAAGTGCGGGCGTTCAGCCGAGCAGCTTCTGCCAGCGCGCCAGTTGCTTCGCCACTTCCTTCGTGCCGGGCGCGCCGGTGAGGGCGCGGCGGGCCATCGCTTTTTCCAAATGCAAAACTTCCGTCACGTCGCGCGTGAAGGTTTGGTCCACGCCTTGAAAATCCGCGAGCGTGAGCCGGTCGAGCGGCGTGCCGGATTTTTCCGCCAGCGCGACGACCGCCCCGACAACGTGATGGGCTTGGCGGAACGGCATTCCTTTCTTGACCAGATAATCCGCGAGATCGGTCGCGAGCAGCAGCGGATCGCGCGCGGCGGCGGCGCAGGCGGCGGCGTTGACGGCGGTGTTCGCGAGCATCGCGGCCATGAGGCGGACGCACGCGCGCACCGTGTCGGCGGTGTCGAAGAGGCGTTCCTTGTCCTCCTGCAAGTCGCGGTTGTAGGTCATCGGCAGGCCCTTCAAAAGCGTGAGCAGCGAGACGAGGTTGCCGATGACGCGCGCGGATTTGCCCCGCGTCAGCTCGGCCACGTCGGGATTTTTTTTCTGCGGCATGAGCGACGAGCCGGTGGTGTAGGCGTCGGCGATCTTGATGAAATTAAACTCGGTGCTGACCCAGAGAATCACGTCCTCGGCGAGCCGGCTCAAATGCACGGCCAGCAGCGCGGCGTCGGCGCAAAATTCGATCATGAAATCGCGGTCGCTCACGCCGTCCATGGAATTTTGCGTGAGCTGCGGGCGGCCTTTCGTGTCCACGAAGCCAAGCTGTTTCGCGACGGACTCGCGGTCGAGTGGGAGCGAGCTGCCGGCCAGCGCGCCGCTGCCGAGCGGGCAGACGTTCACGCGCGCAAAACAATCCGCGAGCCGGGCGTGGTCGCGTTCCAGCATCTCGACGTAGGCGAGGAGATGGTGCGCGAAATAAACCGGCTGGGCGCGCTGGAGATGCGTGTAGCCGGGGATGATGACGGCGGAATTTTTCGCGCCGAGGGTGACGAGCGTTTTTTGCAGCGCGCGAATTTCCTCGGCGAGCAGGGCGATCTCGTCGCGCAGCCAGAGGCGGACGTCGAGCGCGACCTGGTCGTTGCGCGAGCGACCGGTGTGGAGCTTCGCGCCGGCGGGAACGCGCTTCGTCAACTCGGCCTCGATGTTCATGTGAACGTCTTCAAGCTCCGGTTTCCACCGAAATTTTCCATCGGCGATTTCCTGGCCGATTTGTTCGAGGCCCGCGCGGATGGCCTTCAGCTCCGCCGGGGTGAGCACGCCGATCTTGGCGAGCATGGTGGCGTGCGCAATGGAGCCGATGAGATCGTGTTCCCAGAGCCGCCAGTCGAAGGAAATGGATTCGGAAAATTGGGCGACATCGGCGGCGGGACCGCTGGCGAACCGGCCGGAACGGGAGACTGGCGTGGATTTTTTCATGCGTTCAAATCGCGTCGAATCTGCGGCGGCCCGCGGGGAAAGTCACGCTGGAAGGTGGGGGTGCATCGGCGCACGGTTCTTTAGTGACGCAGTCTTCCCGGCTGTGTCCCCGGGCGTCCCGCCTGTGACCTTGGAAAACGGTTGTGGGGCGAGACGCCCCAGGAGACCGGCGGGACGCCTGCCCCACTACGGAGTCGGAGCATCCGAACACGGCCTTGGATCGTAACGTCGACGTCCCGCCTGACGTAGAGAGCGCGCGTCCCGCCGCCCGGAAAAAACTGTGCGAGTGTTCAACGGCCGGCAACCATTCCAGCGCGTTCGCAGTTCGGGAGATTTATTCCGCCGGGCGGGACGCCCGCCGCTACGAGGGAGGTGTCCAGTTGCACCGACCACGTTTGCAGGTTGATTTTCCGTGCGGCTTTCCAACAGTCTGGTCAGACCTTTCAGTCTTTATGCGAAATACTTTTTTGATCTTGGGCGGCCTGCTGATGGCTTTCACCGGCGCGCTGGCGGCGGCGGATGCGACAGTGGCCAAGGGCGTGCGCGTGGACACTTACACCGGCTGGGAGGAGTCGATGTTTCTCAGCGGCGGCGATTGCAAGGCGGTGATCGTGCCGGCGACGGGCGGGCGCATCGCGCAGTATTCGCTGAATGGGGAGAACATCCTTTTTGAAAATCCGGCGAGTTTCGGCAAGACCATGGTCAACACGCCGGAAGGCTTCTGGGTGGCCGGCTACCAGTGTGACCTTGGGCCCGAGATTCGCGGCCTGCCGGACCATCCCAAGCTGTGGATGTGGCCGCATCGCTGGCGCACGCCGCGCGAAAACACTGTCGGCCTGTTGAGTGAGCACGATCTGACAGTCGGCATCCAGATGGAAAAGGAAATCGTCATGGACCCGGACACCGGCGAGCTGGGCCTCGTGCAGCGGATGCGGAACGTGATCGACCGGGAAACGGCGTTTTGTCTGTGGGACCGCACGCTTTGCAAAGGCGGCGGGTTCGCGTTTTTTCCGCTGAACCGCAGCAGCCGTTTTCCGTCCGGCTGGTCGATCCGCCGCACGGTTGATAAAAAATATTCCTACAACAGCAAAGACCCATCCGACGCGGGGGTGAAGGTGCTGGACGGGGTGCTCGTCGCGCAAGCTGGCGGGCCGGCGTTGAAGGTGGGCGCGGACAGCGACGCGGGCTGGATCGCCTACGCGCGGGGGAAGCTGCTGTTTGTAAAATATTTTCCGTACTTCCCCAAGGGCAACTACACCGACGGCGGCAACTCGGTGGAGTTTTATTGCGATAGCAAGGTCGCGGAGCTGGAGCCGCTCAGTCCGGAGATCAAATTGAAGCCGGGCGAAAATTATTCCTTCCCGGAGAAGTGGGTGCTGATCGAGTTGCAGGACGAGGTGACGACCTACGCGCAGGCGCGGGCGCTGGTGAAACGCGTGCCGGCGTCGCCGTTCAAGAAGTGAGCGACGGCGGAGTGCGCGGCGTCCCTCGTTTGGAGTTCCGCTTTTACGCGGCCCAGTGTGCGGCATGCCCCGAACCGTCCCGCAAACGAGCGGGAAGGAACTCCAAACGGGGCAACGCGGCAACTCTGCGCTTTCCCCCGTCGCCGCAAGTATGCTAGTCACGGCCATTCATTATGAGCAAAACGGCATTGTTATTTGCAGGACAGGGCGCGCAGAGCGTCGGCATGGGCAAGGATCTGGCGGAACATTTTCCCACGGCGCGACAGTGGTTCGACCGGGCCAACACCGCGCTCGGCTGCGATCTCGCGGGGATTTGCTTCAACGGCCCCGAGACGGAACTGGTGAAGACCGAGAACGCGCAGCCGGGAATTTTTCTCGTCGGCTGGGTCGCGCTGCAAGTGCTGCGCGAGCGCGTGCCGTCGCTTAAGTTTGAAGCCGCCGCCGGACTTTCCCTCGGCGAATTCACCGCGCTCACGGCGGCGGGCGTGATGAGTTTCGAGAACGGGCTGGCGGTCGTGCGGCAGCGCGGGAAGTTCATGCAGGACGCCTGCGAAGCCACGCAGGGCGGCATGGCGGCGATCATCGGACTCGACGAGGCGGCGACGCGCGCCGTCTGCACCGAGACAGGTGTGACGCTCGCGAATTTGAACTGCCCCGGACAAATCGTCATCTCCGGCGAGTCCGCGAAAATTCCCGCCGCCCTCGAACTGGCCAAAGCGCGCGGCGCGAAGAAGGCGCTGCCGCTGGCCGTGGCCGGCGCGTATCACTCGCCGTTGATGGCGGCCGCCCAGCCGAAATTGCACGCCGCGCTGGCGGCGATTCCGCTGCTCATTCCCGCCGTGCCGGTCGTCTCGAACGTGACCGCGCGGCCGCACTCGGCCCCGTCGGACATTCACCAGCGGCTCGTCGAGCAGGTCACGTCGGCGGTGCGCTGGGAGGATTCGATGCGCTATCTGCTCGCGCAAGGATTCACGCGGTTCATCGAACTGGGGCCGGGCAAGGCGTTGAGCGGTTTTATGAAGCGCATTGATCCCGCCGCACAGATGCTGAACGTCTCGGACGTGGCGAGTTTGGAAGCGACGGTGAAAGCGCTGGGGGCGTGAACAACGCAGCGGCATCTCTCACGCACCACGCACCACGTCCGCAACATTATTTCGTGTCCATTCGTGTCTATTCGTGGTTAAAAGTTTCCCACTATGAACCAGCTCGCCAATCAAATCGCCGTCATCACCGGGGCCGGACGCGGCATCGGCCGCGCCATCGCCCTGAAATTCGCCGCCGAGGGGGCGGACATCGTCTGCGTTTCCCGCTCGGTGGAAAATTCGGAGAAGGTCGCCGCCGAAGTGCGCGCCCTGGGCCGCCGGGCCTGGGCCTTGGCCGTGGATGTGTCCGACGCGAAGGCCGTGGAGGCGGCGGCGGGGAAGATTCTCGCAGAGGCGGGGCGCGTGGACATCCTGGTGAACAACGCCGGCGTGACGCGCGACGGTTTGCTGATGCGGATGAGCGAGGAGGACTGGGACGTGGTGCTGGACACGAACTTGAAGGGCGCGTTCTGCTTCACCAAGGGTTTCGTGCGGAGCTTCATCAAGCAGCGTTCCGGCCGCATCATCAACGTCGCGTCGATCATCGGGCTGATCGGCAACGCCGGCCAGTGCAACTACGCGGCGAGCAAGGCGGCGCTGATCGGCTTCACCAAATCCATCGCGCGCGAGGTTGGTTCACGCGGCGTGACGTGCAACGCGCTGGCACCGGGATTCATCGAGACCGACATGACGGCGGGGCTGAACGAGGCGGTGCGCGCGGAGCTGTTGGGAAAGATTCCCTTGAACTGTTTCGGGCAACCTGAGGATATTGCCGAGGCTGCGCTGTTTCTGGCGGGGCCGGCGGGGCGCTACGTGACCGGGCAGGTGCTGGTCGTGGACGGCGGGATGGTCATGTAAGTTTAGCTCGACAATAAAACCGACCGCCGCTAGACCAATCCGCGATTCGCGCCGGATGAAACATTGAAATGCGGCGCGGCTGAACAATTGAACATGATTTTCGCCATTCGAGGCTTGACGCCTTTTCGGAAAGTGGCATAGACAGACAAAAAAACAGAACGGAGCAACTCATGGCTGATAAAACTACAGAACAACGGGTCAAAGAAATTATCGTCGAACAACTCGGCGTGAACGCGGACCAGGTCACGCCGGACGCCAAGTTCATCGAGGATCTGGGGGCCGACTCGCTCGATACCGTCGAACTGGTCATGGCGCTCGAGGAGGAATTTGGCAACGAGATTCCCGACGAGGAGGCCGAGAAACTGCAGAGCGTCGGCGATGTCATCAAATACATCGAAGACTCGCGGCAGAAGTGACCGCCTGAGGCTTTTTTCGGGGCAGCCCAGGCTGGTTCAGCCGGGCTGCCCCCTTTGATTTTATGTCGGGCAATTATTCAGAACGCAGAGTCGTCGTCACCGGTCTCGGAGTCGTCTCGCCCCTCGGCCTGACCACCGACCAGACCTGGGCCAGCCTCGTGGCCGGCCAGTGTGGCATCGACAAGATCACCCAGTTCGACCCCTCCGCGTTCGACACGCAGATCGCCGGTGAAGTGAAAAACTTCGAGCCGGGCAGATCGTTTCCCACTCCGAAAGACGCCCGCCGCGCCGACCGCTTCTCGCAGTTCGGCGTCTATGCCGCGCATCAGGCGCTCGTCGATTCGGGCCTGGAGTTGGAGAAAGTGAACCGCGACGAAGTCGGCGTCTTCATCGGCTCCGGCATCGGCGGACTGCACACCACCGAGGAATCCCACACCGTCCTCATGACCAAGGGGCCGGGCCGCCTCTCGCCCTTCGTCATCCCGATGCTCATTCTGAACATGGCGTCCGGCCTGTTCTCGATGTTCTACAAATTGCGCGGGCCGAATGTCGCCACCTGCTCCGCCTGCGCCACCGCCACCCACGCCATCGGCGAGGCCTGGCGCACCATCAAGATGGGCGACGCCGTAGCGATGTTCGCCGGCGGCAGCGAGGCCACCATCGTCCCCCTCGGCATCGGCGGCTTCTGCGCGATGAAGGCGATGAGCACCCGCAACGACGAGCCGAAAAAATCCTCGCGCCCGTTCGACGTGGCCCGCGACGGCTTCGTCATGGGCGAAGGCGCGGGCGTCGTCGTGCTCGAAGAACTCGAACACGCGAAGGCGCGCGGCGCGAAAATTTATTGTGAACTCCTCGGCTACGGCAACACCGCCGACGCCAATCACATGACCGCCCCTTCGCCCAAAGGCGAAGGCGCGGCCCGCTGCATGAAGATGGCGCTCCGCAACGCGCGCCTGAATCCCACCGACATTTCCTACATCAACGCCCACGGCACTTCCACGCCGCAGGGCGACGTCTGCGAAACGCAGGCCATCAAGAGCGTCTTTGGCGAGCACGCGAAAAAACTCGCCGTCAGCTCCACGAAAGGCGCGACTGCCCATATGCTCGGCGCGGCCGGCGCGGTGGAAATGGCCATCTGCGCCAAGGCGATTCAAACGCAGACCGCCCCGCCGACCATCAATCTCGACAACCCCGATCCGCTCTGCGATCTCGACTACGTGCCGCACATCGCGCGCGAAATGAAGATCGACGCCATCGTGAACAACTCCTTCGGCTTCGGCGGGCACAACGCCAGTGTCGTGGCGCGGAAGTTTGTTGGATAAAATTCGCGGCCAGGCCGCATTCGCCCCGGAAGATCGATGAACTTTCTTTCCCTCATCGAAGCCAAGCGCGAAGGCAGGAAGATTTCCCCCGGCGACCTGGCCGACGCCGTCCGTCAGTTCACGGACCAGAAAATCCCCGACTACCAGATGGCCGCGCTGCTCATGGCTATTTTCTTTCGCGGGCTGGATGCCGGCGAGACCCGCGCGCTCACGCTAGCCATGCGCGATTCCGGCGAGGTGTTGAAATTTCCCGCCGACCCGCGCCCGCTCGTCGACAAACATTCCACCGGCGGCGTCGGCGACAAGGTTTCGCTGCCGCTCGCGCCGCTGCTGGCGTGCCTCGGCTTCCGCGTGCCGATGATTTCCGGGCGCGGCCTCGGCATCACCGGCGGCACGCTCGACAAGCTCGAATCCATTCCCGGCTTCACCACGCAGCTCGCGCCCGACCACATCGTCGCGCAGGTCCAGCAGATCGGCGTCGCGCTGGCCGGGCAGACCGCGACGATGGTTCCCGCCGACCGTGCGCTCTACGCGCTGCGCGATGTGACCGGCACTGTGCCGAGCATCCCGCTCATCACCGCGAGCATCCTCTCGAAGAAACTCGCCGAAAACCTCGACGCGCTGGTGATGGACGTGAAATTCGGCGGCGCGGCGTTCATGCAGACCCGCGAACAGGCCCGCGAACTCGCGTCTTCCATCACGTCGCTCGCGCGTGAGTGCGGCGTGAACACGCGCGCGCTGCTCACGGACATGAACACGCCGCTGGGCCGCACCGCCGGCCACTGGCTGGAAGTGCGCGAGGCCGTCGTCTGCCTCGAAAATCGCGGCCCGGCCGATCTGCAAACGCTCGTCGTGGAATGCGCCGCGCATCTACTCGTGGAGACAAAAAAATCTCCCAACCTCGCCGCCGCCCGCCAGCACGCGCTGGCATGTCTCGCGTCCGGCGCACCGCGCCGCAAGTGGGACGAGCTGCTCGTCGCGCAAGGAGCCGATCTCGCTGCGTTCCAAAAGAAACTCGCGCTCGACCACACCGCGCCGGAGGTGGTGGAATTGACCACCGGTGACCGTGCCGGATTTGTTTCGCGCTGTGACGCACGGACTATCGGCGAAGTGGTGCGCGATCTCGGCGGCGGGCGGCTGACGAAGGACACGGTGATTGATCTCGATGTCGGCGTGGATCAAATCGCCAAGCCGGGTGAGGTCGTCGCCTCGGGCAGCACACTTTGCCGCATCCATGCGCGCAGCAGTGAGGAGGCCGATGCCGCCGGGCAACGGCTCGCCGCTGCGTTTGACCTTTCGCCGGAGCCGTTCGCGCCGCCGCCGCTGGTCGTGGAAGTCATCTGACCGCGAAATGTGCTCCGGCTCCCGGTGAAGCAAATCTCCATCATGGAGGGGCGAGACTCCGTCGAGACCATTTGCGGGCGAAGCGAGGCGAAAGAATGGAAATTCGCACTGGGATGGCCAGCTGTTTTGCTCCTCGCGGCGGACGATCTCCCCGGCAACTCCCGCGTGATTAGCAGGAGTCCTGCCAGAAGTTTGGCTTGCTCTCCCGGCAGAGTCGGGAAATGAAAGCAAGCATCCAAGATGGGAGCGAAACCTCGCTATCGTTTTTGACCGTTCATGCGTGCGTGCCAAATCACCTGCTTCGTCCTGAGTCTGGGGCTGCTGCTCGCGGCCGCCCGAGGGCACGCCCAGGCTCCGCCGTCCGAGTACCAGTTGAAAGGCGCCTATCTTTACAACTTCGCCAAGTTCATCGAGTGGCCGCCGAAAGCGTTCGAGGATGGCAAGGCTCCGTTCATCATCGGCGTGCTGGGCGACAACCCGTTCGGCGGTGATCTCGAGCCGATGGTCGCCCAGGTCCTCCGGATTCAGGCCTACACCCTGCTCGAGGCCGAGTCCGGCCAGTGCGCCCTCGAGGTCTGGGACCAGGCCGACCGCCCCACCGATCTGCTCGTCACCCGACATGGTGATGCCCGGCGGCACATGGGCGGCGAACTGGCGGAACGGCTCCTGAGCCAATGCCCCCGCTTGCGCGTCATCTACACCAGCAGCTACAGTCCGGCCATGGCGGGCAAGGACGCACCCCTGCTCGAACGGCACAACCTCCTGCCCAAGACCTACTCGATTGGCAAGCTGGTCCAGTTCGTCCGCGAATGACTCGACGCCCCGGCGAGCCGAAACTGAGCTGCGACGGCGCGGGCCGGATTGACCGGTCGTCGTTTACGCAAAGTCGTACACGACCGCCTTCACGCAGTTCGGCTTGAAACATTTTTCCACGAAATCCACGTGCAGCGGATGCACCTGGTAATCGTCTTGTGTCTGCTTGTCCGGAAAGACCAGGTTCAGCGCGACCTGATAGGACTGTTCCACCACCGGGCGATGGCTCGGGACCATTTTGCCCGCGTGAAAGTGCAGCACGCCGGGAATCGGCTTCAGATATTTTTCCATGCCGGCGAGCAGGGCGTCCGCGGCTCCGGGGTTTTTCGGGTCGGTCCAGAAGATGACAACGTGTGAAAACATATTTTTATTTTTTGCAAATCGCGCGGC
>SIBH01000092.1 GCA_009695285.1 Pedosphaera sp. | reverse complement strand
ATCCTCGCCCAGAAATGGGCCGAGGTTTACATGGGCAAAAATTCCGGCACCAAAATCCAGGTGACCGGCGGCGGTTCTGGCACCGGCTTCGCCGCGCTCCAGAACAAGACCACCGACCTCGCCAACGCCTCGCGCAAAATCAAGGCGGCGGAAATCCTGGCCTGCGTCGCCGCCTTCGACAAACGCCCCACCGAATACAAGGTCTGCCTGGACGGCCTGTCCGTCTTCGTCAGTTCGGACAATCCGGTGAAGGAACTGACCATCACCCAACTCGAAGGCATCTTCACGGGCAAGACCAAAAACTGGAAACAGGTCGGCGGCAACGACGCGCCGATCACCGTTTACAGCCGCGAGAACAGCTCCGGCACCTACGAGTTCTTCAAGGAGCATGTGCTCGGTGGGAAGGACTTCCTGGCGGCGGCCCAGACCATGCCCGGCACGGCGGCGGTCCTCCAGGCCGTGGCCAAGGACAAGAACGGCATCGGCTACGGCGGCGCGGCCTACGGCGCGGGCGCGAAACATCTCGCGATCAAAAAGGAAGAAGGCTCGCCGGCCATCGAACCGACCGAGGAAAACGTGGTCAAGGGCACTTATCCCATCTGGCGCTACCTCTACATCTATGTGAACCCAGCGCTGGACAAGGGCGAGATCGGTTCCTACCTGAACTGGATCCGCAGCGACGACGGCCAGAAAATTGTCAAGGACGTGGGCTACTTCCCGCTTCCGAAAACCCTGCGCGAGTAACGCCGAGAATTTGATCATCGGTTCCTCCTGCGATCAATGGTGGGCGGGTGAGTGAAGCGTTCTTCCTTGCCTGCCCACTTTGACTTTGACGAATGAACGAGAAACAAACAGACGCCGCCCGCTCGTGGGAAAGCCTCCGCAAGGGGCATCAGTCCCGCCCGCTCGAATGGCTCGTCGAACGTGGTATCTTTCTCGTCTCGCTCTCGGCCATCGTGATGATCTTCCTGATCTTCGCCTTCGTCGGGCGCGAGGCTTGGCCGGTCGTCGCCGGGAAGATGAACAGCTCCTCGGTGCAGACCGTCATCCCGGTCGCCGAGATGGACAAACAATCGCCGGCGGAATTGCGCGCCTACCTCGGTTTAACCAAGGCCAAGTTCGACTCGATGGACCTCGAAACGCGCAAGCTGATGATGGAAATCAAAGTCGAGGCCGACAAGGAGAAGCCCGTGGACAAGGACGCCCCGGTCAACACCACCGCATGGCACTATCTCTTCCGGCCCCACGCCTGGACCGGTTACGAAAAGCCCTCCTACATCTGGCAGCCGATCTCGCTCATCCACAAATACAACCTCGTCCCGCTCATCATCGGCAGCCTGAAGGCCACCCTCGTCGCGCTGCTCTTCAGCGTGCCGCTGGCGTTGGCGGCGGCGATCTACGTTTCGCAACTGGCCCCGGCCTGGGCCAAGGAATGGCTCAAGCCCGCCATCGAACTGCTCGCGGGCATTCCCTCGGTGGTGCTCGGCTTTTTCGCGCTCATCGTCATGGCCACCGTGCTGCAAAATGTTTTCGGCTACGAATCGCGCCTGAACGCCTTTGTGGCCGGCATCGCGCTGGGACTGGCGATCATCCCGGTGGTGTTCTCCATCGCCGAGGACGCGCTGACCAGCGTGCCGCGCAGCTACACCCAGGCGGCGCTTGCGCTCGGCTCGTCCCGCTGGCAGGCCGCGTGGAAAATCGTCCTGCCCGCCGCCATTCCCGGCGTCTTCGCGGCGGTGGTGCTCGGCTTCGGCCGCGCGATCGGCGAGACGATGATCGTGCTCATGGCCAGCGGCAACGCCAGCATCGTCTCCGGCAGCTTCTTTGATTCCACGCGCACCATGACCGCGACCATCGCGGCGGAACTGGCCGAGACGGTGACGGGCGGGCATCACTATCGGATTTTGTTTTTGATCGGCGCGCTGCTCTTCATCGTCACCTTCGCCGCGAACTTTGCCGGCGACATGGTCATGCACCGGTTGAAACGCAAACTGGAGGGCAAGGCATGAACACGGCCCAGCCTCCAGCCATCCACCCGCCAGGCCGCCATTTTCGGACGGACGGTTTTTACGCCGGCTCGTTTTTCTTCACCGGGCTGACTGGGCTGGCGACGTTTTTGATCCTGGCGATTCTCGCGATCATCCTCGGCAACGTGGTCTGGGAAGGGTGGGGGAGTTTCTCGTGGCGCTTCCTCACCGGCGGGACGGAGCGCGACATGTTCAGCGTGGAAAATGCCGGCGTGCTCCCGATGATTCTCGGCACGGCCGCCCGCGTCATCCTGATGACGATCTTTGTCATTCCCATCGGCGTCATCACCGCGATCTATCTCACCGAATACGCGCGCTCCGGTTCGCTCTGGACGCGCTTCATCCGCGGCGCGGTCAACAATCTCGCGGGCGTGCCGTCGATTGTCTTCGGCCTGTTCGGCCTGGGATTTTTCATCGCGTTCGCCGGGCAGAATCTGGACCGCATGTTTCACGCGGGCGCGGAGCCGCACTGGGGGAAGCCCGCGATCCTCTGGGCTTCGCTCACGCTCGCCGTGATGACGCTGCCCGTCGTCATCGTCGCCACCGAGGAATCGCTCAAAGCCATTCCCTCCGGCCTGCGCGAGGCGAGTCTTGCTTTGGGTGCCACCAAACTGGAAACGATTTTCAAAATCGTCCTGCCGCAGGCGCTGCCCGGCATCATGACCGGCGGCATTCTCGCCGTCAGTCGTGCGGCGGGAGAAGTGGCACCCATCCTTTTCACCGGCGCGGCCTACTACATGGCCAGCCTGCCCAAGTCGTTCACCGACCAGTTCATGGATCTGGGCTACCACGTTTTCATTCTGTCCACCCAGTCGCCGGATATCGAGCGGACCCGGCCGCTGCTCTACGCGACCGTGCTGGCGCTGCTGCTGCTGACCTTCACCCTGAACATCGTCGCCATCTTTGTGCGCGCCCGGATGCGCCGAAAAATGCGGGCGGCCCATTAAAATTTTATGACCGTTTCTGAAATCACGCTGCCGAAATTCAAAGTTGATTCCGCCCGGCCCGGCGCGTCGGCGGAGGAACATTCGAGCCGCGCGCCGCTCATCGACCTGAAAAATTTGTCGTTCTACTACGGCCGTTCCCAGGCGTTGAAGGACATCTCGTTCTTCATCCGCGAAAAAGTGGTGACCGCCTTCATCGGCCCTTCCGGCTGTGGTAAATCGACCCTGCTCCGCTGCCTGAACCGCATGAACGATCTGATCGACGGGGTCCGCGTCGAGGGCGAAATGCGGATTCACGGCCACGACATCAACAGCCCGGAGGTGGACGTGATCGAACTCCGCAAGCGCGTCGGCATGGTCTTCCAACGCTCGAATCCGTTCCCCAAATCCATCCACGAAAACATCGCCTACGCCTTGCGCCTGCAGGGCGTGAAGGACCGGTCGGAGATTGACGGCATCGTGGAAAATAGCCTGCGCGGCGCGGCGCTGTGGGACGAGGTGAAGGATCGCCTGCACACCAGCGCGCTCGGGCTTTCCGGCGGACAACAGCAGCGGCTGTGCATCGCCCGCGCCATTGCCATCAAGCCCGAGATCATTCTCATGGACGAGCCGGCTTCGGCGCTCGATCCGCTCGCCACCGCGAAGATCGAGGAACTGGTGCTCGACCTGAAGCGCGACTACACCATCGTCATCGTCACCCACAACATGCAGCAGGCCGCGCGCATCTCGGACTACACGGCGTTCTTTTATCTCGGCGAACTGATCGAGTACGACACGACCACGAAAATTTTCACGAACCCGGCGAAGAAACAGACGGAAGACTATGTGACGGGGCGGTTCGGTTGAACGGGGCGTGCTCCGGATTTGCCGTGCTTTCGCCAACGCAGACTTTTAATCTATGAACATGCACCGCCACTTCGAAACGGAACTCGATTCCTTGAAGGAAAAATTGCTCACCATGGCCAGCCTCGCCGAGGCCGCCGTAAACCGCTCCATCCGCGCCCTCGTCGAACGCAACGACGAACTGGCCCGCACCGTCAAGGCGGACGACAGCCAGCTCGACACGCTCGAAATGGAGATCGACGAGCTGGCCATTTCGCTGCTCTCCAAGGCACCGCTGGCCATCGATCTGCGCCTCATCACTGTGGCCATGAAAATTTCCCACGACCTCGAGCGCGTTGGCGACGAGGCCACCACCATTTCCCGGCGCGCGTTGGAACTCGGCCAGGAACCGCAGCTCAAGCCCTACGTGGACATCCCCCGCATGGCCAGCATGGGCCTCGACATGTTCAAGGAGGCGCTCGACGCCTTCGTGAACCGCGACCCGGCCAAGGCCCGTGCCATCATCCCGCGTGACAAGGAGGTCGATGCCCTCAACAAACAGCTCCACCGCGAGCTGGCCAGCTACATGATCGAGCGGCCCACCACCATCACTCGCTGCCTGAACCTGATGGTCATATCCAAAAGCCTCGAACGCATCGCCGATCACGCCACCAACGTCGCCGAGGAAGTTGTTTACCTGTACGAAGGCCGCGACATCCGTCATTCCGGCAAGGCCGCTGCGCCGGTGACCGTCTGATTTTTATTTATGAGCACAAAAATATTGGTGGTCGATGACGAGCCGGATGCGCTCGAACTGGTCGAGTTCAACTTGAAGGCCGCTGGCTACGAAGTCGTCACCGCCGCCGATGGTGAGGAAGGCTTGAAAATGGCGCGGACCGCTTCGCCCGCCTTGATCCTGCTGGACGTCATGCTGCCGGAGATCGACGGCATGGAAGTCTGCAAGCTGCTGAAACGCGATCCCGCCACCGCCGCCATTCCGATCATCATGCTCACGGCCAAGGGCGCCGAGATCGACCGCGTGCTCGGCCTCGAGTTGGGCGCGGATGATTACGTGACCAAGCCCTTCAGCCCGCGCGAACTCGTGCTGCGGGTTAAAGGTCTCCTGCGTCGCGGCCGTCCGACGGAGGAGAAGGCGGACCGCATCGTCCTGGGAGATTTGCAGATCGACATCCCGCGCCACGAAGTCCGCATCCAGGGCAAGCGCGTCGAGTTGACCGCTACCGAATTCAAGCTCCTCACCGTCCTCGCCCAGCGCAAGGGCCGCGTCCAGTCCCGCGACAAGCTGCTGCAGGACGTGTGGGAATACGACAACCTCATCGACACCCGTACCGTGGACACCCACATGCGACGCCTCCGCGAAAAGATGGGCCGCGCCGCCAAATATCTCGACACCGTGCGCGGCGTCGGCTACCGGCTGGTGGAAGGTTGATCCGGGCGGGCACCGTTCCGCCGCCCGGCCCGGCCCTGATGCCATGTGGCCCACGCTGACCATTCTTCTCGCCGCCGCCCTCGCGGCCCTGAGCTTCACCTCGTGGTGGCGCTCGTCCCGCGCCCGCCGCGAGACCGCCCGCCTCCTCCGCGAACTCGCCGCCACCGAACAGCTCCGCCGTGAAGCCGATGATCAGGCCAGCGCCGAGCGTCAGACACTCTTCAACAGCATGGTCGAGGGTGTGATGCTGCTCGACAGCCAGGGCCGGGTTTTGCTTGCCAACCAGTCCCTTGAACAGCTCTTCGGCATCCACACCGACATCCGCGGGCAGACCCTCATGGAGTCCATCCGCCTGCACGAGCTGGCCGCGCTCGTCGAACGGCTCAAGACCGAACAGCAGGGCCTGAGCGCCGAGATCGAGCTGCCCGGCGCCGTGCCGCGTCATTTCGAGGTCAACGCCGCCTCCGTCCTCGACCGCGAAGGCCGGCCCCAGGGCGCGATCGTCGTCTTCCACGACCTGACCCGCATCCGTCAGTTGGAAAACACCCGGCGCGAATTCGTCGCCAATGTCAGCCACGAACTCCGCACCCCGCTCTCGCTCATCACCGGCTGCGTCGAAACGCTCCTCGACGGTGCGAAGGACAACCCGGCCGTGGCCGAAAAATTTCTCCGCACCATCGAGCGCCACTCCCATCGCCTGAGCAACCTCATCGAGGATCTGCTCACCATCTCCCGGCTTGAATCCGGCGGCATCAAGCTGCAGTTGGAAGACATCGACCTGCGCGAGTTCACCGGTAAGCTGCTCGAGGAAATGCAGGTGCGCGCGGCGGAACGGAACACCACCCTCCTCAACGAAGTCCCCGCCGGCCTCCGCGCCCGCGCCGACCTCGACCGCCTCCAGCAGGTCTTCGTCAACCTCGTCGAGAACGCCATCAAATATGGACGCGCCGCCGGCCGGATGACCGTGACCGGCCGCGCGCGGCTCGACGGGCAGGTGGAACTGTGCGTGAGCGACGACGGCCCCGGCATTCCCGAAGAGGCGAAGGAACGGCTCTTCGAGCGATTCTACCGGGCGGACCGGGCGCGCTCCCGCGAGACGGGCGGCACCGGCCTGGGCCTCTCCATCGTGAAACACATCGTGCAATCCCACGGCGGCGAAGTCTGGGTGGAGAGCGAACCCGGTCACGGCGCGAAGTTTTTCTTCACCCTCCCGCCGGGGTGAGGAAATATCGCCCTCGTCGGTCAGCGGTCAGGACTATTTCTTCTCAAACTTCAGCGCCGCCGAGTTCAGACAGTAGCGCAGGCCGGTGGGCTTGGGGCCATCCTCGAAAACGTGGCCCAGATGCCCCTCGCACCGCGCGCAATGCACCTCGATGCGCCGCGAGAAAAAAGTGTTGTCCTCGCGCAGGCCGACGTTGCCCTGCTGAAGTGGCTGAAAAAAGCTCGGCCAGCCGGTGCCCGATTCAAATTTGGTGTCCGAACCGAAGATCGGCAGTCCGCACCCCGCACAAAGGTAGGTGCCGACCTCGTGGTTTTCCCAGAGCGCCCCGGTGAAGGCGCGTTCCGTGCCGTGTTTGCGGAGCACACGGAATTGTTCGGCGGTCAGCGCCGCCTGCCATTCGGCGTCGGTCTTGATGACTTTGTCTTTCATGTTCCAGGCGGGTTGACTGGCGTTGGTGGTGGTGGCGGCGGCCACGGCTGGGTTGGTGGCGTTGGTGGCGGGACTGCTGCCGCTGGCGGCGGGGGCGGGCGCGGTGGTGGATGAATTGCAGCCGGCCCAGACGAAGGCCGCCGTGAGACTGGTCAGCAGAAATAAATGTCGCATACGCAAATTAGACGGGCTTCGGCCGGATTCGTTGCCAGCAAAGTGCGAAATGGCTCAACTCGCAAACCAATTTTGCACCGCCCATGAAAGTTAATCGACGCCGCTGATGAGGCCGGCGGCAGCATGAGTTCGGGAAAAGTTTCGTTCAAATCCATCGGCGGGGTGTTCATTGGCGAAGATGAGCGGTTTCTCTTTCTGCCTCCGGTTTCACCGCAGTTTCGTCCCGCGCAGTTTCTCGACGAAGTCCACGAAGCCAGCGGCCTGCTTCGCCAGCCGTTCAGGCATCTCGGCGCTGGTGAAATTGCCCTGGGCGTCGAGCAGCTTGCTGATCCCCGGCAGAAAAACGCGCTCCGGAAAAATGAAGGCATTGCGATAGCTGAAGATGGACTGCAATTGTTCGACCGGCCGCAGTGCGCCCCAGAGGCCGGCAGCCAAGGCGGTGAAACAGACCGGGCGATGTTCAAAACTCTCCGGGAACTCCAGCAGGTCGATGAAGTATTTCAACGCCCCCGGCATGCCGCCGTTGTATTCGGGCGTGACCACGTGGACGCCGGCCGCGTCCAGAATCGCCTGCCGAAATGGGAGCAGCCCGGCCGGGGGATTTCCATAGGAGGCGGGCGTGAAAGCCTCCAGCGGCAGTTCATGCAAATCGAGCAGTTGCACGGACACGTCGAGTTTCCGGTAGATGGCGTCGAGGTGGCCGGCGACTTTGCGGGTGTTGCTGCCCGGCCGGTTGGTGCCGCTCAGGATGACGATGGTTTTCATGTCTACAAATCAAGCGTTGGTCAGGTGCCCCAAGTCAACGATCGAATGGGGCGCGACCAGTCCTCTTAGGCATCTGGTCACCCCCGCAAACGCGAATGTTCTCTGCGGAGCGCGGCTGTCCTCAGCCGAAGCGCGCGGAAAGGGCATCGGAAGCTACCGATTAACCCCGCGCGTTGGTTCGTCCTCGCAAGTGCTGCGGTTGGGGACAACCGCGCTCTAGGACAGTGCCCAGATGCGCTTCCAGTTCCATACCCAGCCGCGCCCTTTTGGTTCCTCCGGATGCGGTTTCAGGCCTGAACGAAGAAAATGGGGTGTGGCAGTGGGGTAAAGCTCCGATCGTCCACCGCACAACCGTTTCCCCGAACGATTCCGGCGGCAAGCCATGATTCTTCTCTGTTTCCTTCTGTGAACCAGTTTCACCTTCCCGACAAATCCTCCCCTTTTCCGAAAAGTTTCTGTAAGGTTCCCCCGCGTCTCCGACGCAACCGGAACGATGACTCGTGTCGCATGAAAATAATTGTCACCTGCGGTCCCAGCTACGAGCCGATTGACGAGGCGCGGCGGCTTACGAATTTTTCCACCGGCCGGCTCGGCATCACATTCGCCAACGCCCTCGCCGCCGCCGGGCACGAAGTCTTTTGCCTGAAGGGCGAGCAGGCGACCTGTCCCGATCCGCTGCGCGTGCGCGAGGCACTGGCGTTTTCCACCAACGAAGATCTGGCCGGCAAACTCGAAGGCCTCAGCCGTGCCCACGAGTTCGGTGCCGTGCTCCACGCCGCCGCCCTTTGCGATTTCCGGGTGGACCGCGTGGTCGCGGGCGACGGGCGCGAGGTGTCGTCGAGGAAATTTTCCACGGGCGAAGGCGAACTGCATCTCGTGCTCGCGCCGACCTTGAAAGTGCTGCCGAAACTGCGCGCCTGGTTTCCGCGCGCGCGTCTCGTCGGCTGGAAATACGAGCTGGCCGGGACGCGCGAAGAGGCTTTCGCCGCCGCTTGGCGGCAGTTGCAAGAGACGGACGTGGACGCCTGCGTGCTGAACGGCGCCGCTTACGGCAGCGGCTTCGCGCTGTGCCGGCGTCCGGACCGTGTGGAGACGTGCGCCGATCTGCCCGCGCTCGTCGAGTGGTTCCGCCGCTGGCTGTAGCCCCGCCGCCCCGTCGCGCTGCATCTTGACACTGTTCTTACGCCGGCGGGCTTGAAGGTTTGGAGTTCCGCGTTTACGTGGTTCGGCGCTCAGATCGCCTGAAGGCGGAACTCCAAACCAGAACCGAGTTCGGATGCGCCCTCGCCGTGCCCCCCCCAATCTTTTTCTCCCCATCAATTCCACCACCTGCTAACAACTCATTCATCATGCCCACACCAAAAAAGAAAAACATCGGACGCGCCTTCACCCTCGCCCAGGAACGCTACGCCGCCCTCGGCGTGGACGCGGCCCGCGCCCTCCGGCAGCTCGCGAAAATCCCCGTCTCGCTTCACTGCTGGCAGGGCGATGACGTGGGCGGCTTCGAGACCGGCGGCGGCGCGCTCGGCGGCGGACTCGTCGCCACGGGAAATCATCCCGGCAAGGCCCGCACACCGGACGAATTGCGTGCTGATTACGAAAAGTCCCTCTCCTTGATCCCCGGCCGTCATCGGGTGAACCTCCACGCGATGTATGGCGAGTTCGGCGGCCGGCGCGTGGACCGCGACGAGATTGCGCCGGAACATTTCCGCAACTGGATCGCGTGGGCCAGGTCGAACGGCCTCGGCCTCGACTTCAACCCCACCTGCTTCTCGCATCCGCAGGCCGCCGATGGCTTCACCCTCTCGCATCGGGACCGGGGCATCCGCCAGTTCTGGATCGAGCACTGCCGCCGCTCGCGCGACATCGGCGCGGCGATGGGTCGCGCGCTCGGCACGCCCTGCGTGACCAACGTCTGGGTTCCCGACGGCTTCAAGGACACCCCCGCCGACCGCCAGTCTCCGCGCGAACGCCTCGCCGCCGCGCTCGATGAAGTTTTCCAAAAGCCGCTCCCTGCGAAACACAATCTCGACGCCGTGGAAGGAAAGCTCTTCGGCATCGGCGCGGAGAGCTGCACCGTAGGCTCGCACGAGTTCTACCTCGGCTACGCCATCACGCGCCGCAAGCTGCTCTGCCTCGACGCCGGCCATTTTCATCCCACCGAAAGCATCGCCGACAAAATCTCCAGCGTGCTCCTCTACCTGCCGGAGATTCTGCTACACGTCAGCCGCGGCGTCCGCTGGGACAGCGACCACGTTGTCACCTTCACGGACGAACTCCAGGCCATCGCCCGCGAAATCATCGCCACCACCATTGGATGGAGCGAGAGTCCACTCGCACCGCGCCGCCGCGTCCGCCTCGGCCTCGACTACTTCGACGCGAGCATCAACCGCATCGCCGCGTGGGTTATCGGCGCGCGCAACCTGCTCCGCGCCCTCCTCCTCGCGCTGCTCGAACCGCCCGCCCTCCGCGCCGCCGAACTCGCCGGCGACCTCACCGCCCGCCTCGCCCTCCAGGAAGAGGCTCGCGCGCTTCCCTTCGGGGCCGTGTGGGATTTTTACTGCGAGACCAAAGGCGTGCCCGTCGGCGCAGCGTGGCTGGGAGAAGTAAAACGCCATGAGAGGAAAATTCTTTTGAACCGCTAATCCTCGCTTATCTTCGCTAATGGAAAAAGAATCACAGAGCATTTACAGGAACAATCTTCGCGCGTTCCGAAAGATTGGAGGTTCAACAATCACGACCATGAAAATAGAAATCTACAAAGACGAAGGCTACAAGCTGATGGGCGCGGCGTTCGAGGTTTACAACGAGCAAGGCCACGGCCTGGCCGAGGAGATTTATCAAGCGAGTCTGGAAATTGAGTTAGAGATGCGCGGCATCCCGTTTCGGTCGAAGCAGGAGTTGGCTTGCTTCTACAAAGGCCGCGAGTTGAAGAAGCGTTACGTCCCAGACCTGTTTGTCTTCGGCTGTCTCGTCGTCGAGTTGAAGGCGGTCAGCCAGCTTCTCCCTGAGCATGAGGCCCAACTCATCAACTATATGCGCATCACGAAAAAACCGTTCGGTTATCTCATCAATTTCGGCCACAAGGACACCCCCGAATAGAAGCGCTTCATTCTTTCCGAACTGATTCCCGCCAGCAAAAATTAGCGTCGATTAGCGCAGATTAGCGGTTTAAAAATTCTTTTCCCGCTTGCTGCGGTCACCAGATGCTTTGCTGCGGTCACGTCCACCCTCAGCAAGGTTGTCACCGGCGCGCCGTTCAAACTAGAATCCCGCCCATGAAACGAGTCGCCTTCAAGATGAAGCTCAAGCCCGGCGGCGCGGCCGAATACCAGCGGCGGCACGATGCGCTCTGGCCGGAGCTGGCCCGCGCCCTGCGCGCCGCCGGCATCTCGGACTACTCAATCTTCCTCGACGCCGAGACCCTCACGCTGTTCGCCGTGCAGCAACAGACCGACGACAGCACGGCCTCCGAACTGCCGCAGCATCCTGTGGTGCGGAAATGGTGGGATCACATGGCGGACCTGATGGAGACGCATCCCGACCACACGCCGGTGTGCCTGGAATTGCCGGAGGTTTTTCACCTCGATTGAGCCGCGTTCCCCGGGACCGGCACGCTTTTCTCCGGGGTTGCCAACTGCTTTTTTTTTCGATATGCTTCGCACAGCCCAGATGAAAACTTCCAGAATATGTCCGGTTCGATGGAGCCCGCTGGCCCTACTCGTTGCCCAAGGCGTTCTGGCCGCCGCCGGAGACCCCGCGCCCGGCTTGGCGGAAATGGTCACCAGTGCCAACGATCCGCGCCATCTGAACCTCTTGCTGCGGGCCAATGGCGGCAAGATTGTTCTGGTCAATCCGCCGGTGGACGTACGGTTCACGAACAATCTGAACGACGGCTACTCCACCGAC
>SIBH01000091.1 GCA_009695285.1 Pedosphaera sp. | reverse complement strand
CAAGCGGCGATTTGCCTCCATATTTGAAAACATTGAAATCCCTTCGTGCCGATCATTTCACCGCGCTCACGAGAATCGTTTCAAAATGCGGCGGCTGTTCTTCGGCGGCGACGATGCTGATTTCGATTTTCTTGTAGCCAGCGCTTTCCAGCCAGCGGTGCAGATCGCTTTCGGTGAAGCCGAGCCAGCGGTCGCCATAGAGTTCACGCGCCTTCTCGAAATTGTGCTGCGACAAATCCAAAATCATCAACTGCCCGCCGGGCTTGAGAATTTTGTGCGTGGCGGCGATGGCGAGGTCCGGCTTGACCGCGTGGTGGAGCGCCTGGCTGAGAATGACGAGATCGACCGAGTACGGTTCGATGGGCGGGTTTTCCAGATCGCCGAGGCGGAACTCCAGATTTTTCAGACCGTTCTTCTTCGCCTTGTTCGCGCCGAACGCGACCATCTTTTCCGAGTTGTCCACGGCGATGACTTTTTTCGCGCGCCGTGCCAGCAGTTCGCTCAAGAGTCCTTCGCCCGATCCCAAATCAGCCACGACCAAGGGTGGGAGGATGCGGAGCAGCAGATGCCCGAAAGCCTGCCACGAACGGCCCGGCCCGTAGCTGCGGTCGAAACGGCCCGCGACCTGGTTGAAATACACCTGCGCCTGCTCGTTGCGGCGAGCGAGGATGCGTTTCAAGTTTACCTGGTCGGACTGATGTTCGTGCATTTCTCCAGCCCCGCGCACGGCCAGCGCGATGAACTCGCGGGCCAGCGCGCCGGCGTGGGCATTGAGTTGGTAAAAGGCGCGCTTGCCCTCGCGGCGGGATTGCACGAGGCCCGATTCCTGGAGCAGTCGCAGATGCGTGGAGATGCGCGACTGGCCCATGCGGGTGACTTCCTGAAGCTCGTTGACGGAGAGTTCGTCCCGTTCCAGCAGCGCCATGATGCGCAGCCGCGTGGAGTCAGAGAGGGCGCGCAGGGATTTCAGGGTGGGAGACATGGCGGGCATAAAAATTACAAATAATCTGTTGACGCTGCTCAAAATGAATATATCTTCGCATCACGATACGTCAATATGTTATTTGTCGTAGATAACTTGATCAACAAAACATGAGCAAAAAATTCATTTTCTCCTCGGAGTCCGTTGGCGAAGGCCATCCGGACAAAGTCGCCGACACCATTTCTGACGCCGTGCTGGACGCCTGCCTTGCGCAGGACAAGCACAGCCGCGTCGCCTGCGAAACCTACGTGAAGTCCAACGTCGCGATTGTCGGCGGCGAGATCACCACGCGCGCCAAGCTCGACTTCGTGAAGATCACCCGCGACGCCATTCGCGAAATCGGCTACGTGAACGACGACGACGTGTTCCACGCCGACAAGGTGTTTGTGAACACCATCATCACCCAGCAGTCCCCGGACATTTCGCAGGGTGTCGATGCCAAGGCCGCGAAGGGCAAGAAGAAGGCGGAACAGGGCGCCGGCGATCAGGGCTTGATGTTTGGTTATGCCAGCGATGAAACGACCGAGTTGATGCCCGCGCCGATCATGTTCGCGCATCGTCTCGGACGGAAACTTACGCAGATTCGCAAGAGCGGCAAAGTCCACTGGCTCCGTCCCGATGCGAAATCGCAGGTCTCCGTGGTCTATGAGAACGATGAACCCGTCGCCATCTCCAACGTTGTCATCTCCACCCAGCACACGGCGGATGTGGAGCACAAGCAGATCGAGGAATTTTGCATCGAAGAGATCGTCAAGAAAGTCCTGCCGAAAAACCTGCTCACGCCGGACACCCTCTATCTCATCAACCCGACCGGACGCTTCGTCGTCGGCGGGCCGCAGGGCGACACCGGATTGACGGGCCGCAAAATCATTGTGGACAGCTACGGCGGCTATGGTCGTCATGGCGGCGGCGCGTTCTCAGGCAAGGATCCGAGCAAGGTGGACCGCAGCGCGGCTTACATGGGCCGTTATGTGGCCAAGAACATTGTTGCGGCGGGACTCGCGCGGCGCGCGGAAATCCAGTTTGCCTACGCGATTGGCTATCCCGATCCGGTCAGCGTCTATGTGAACACTTTCGGCACGTCCCAGGGTGGTTTGACTGACGAAGCCATCACCACCGCCGTGTGCAAAGTTTTCAGTTTCAAGCCGGCGGACATCGTGAAGCAACTTAACCTTCTCCGCCCAATCTACGGAAAGACAACCAACTACGGTCACTTCGGCAAGAACGACAAAGACCTGACGTGGGAAGCCACCGATAAAGTCGCCGCCCTCAAGAAAGCACTGTGATCGTCATCAACTATCAACTTAAAACTATTAACTAACATGGCTTCAATCAAACTCTCCCCCTCTCGCACCAAACTCGCAAAGACCACCAAGCCCGCCGCCGCCAAAAACGGCAACGGCAAGGTGCAGGACTTCAAAGTCAAAGACCTCAGCCTCGCCGAATGGGGCCGCAAGACCATCCAGGTTTCTGAGCACGAGATGCCCGGCCTGATGTCGATCCGCAAAAAATACGCGACCAGCAAGCCGCTCCAAGGGGTGCGGATTACCGGTTCGTTGCACATGACCATCGAAACCGCCGTGCTCATCGAGACCCTCGTGGATCTCGGCGCGAACGTGCGCTGGGCGAGTTGCAACATCTTCTCGACGCAGGACCACGCTGCCGCCGCGATTGCCAAGGCCGGCGTGCCCGTCTTCGCGTGGAAAGGCGAGACGCTCGAAGAATATTGGGACTGCACCCTTGAGGCCGTCACCTTCCCCGGATTGAAAGGCCCCGAACTCGTCGTTGATGATGGCGGCGACGTGACGCTGCTCATTCACAAAGGCTACCAGCTCGAAAACGGCGACACCTGGGTCAACACCCCCAGCGGTTCGCACGAAGAACAGGTCATCAAGAACCTTCTCAAGCGCGTCGCCAAAGAACGTCCTAACTTCTGGCATAACATCGTCCGGGAATGGAAGGGTGTTTCCGAAGAGACCACCACCGGCGTGCATCGCCTCTATCAGATGCTGGAGCAGGGCAAGCTTCTCGTTCCCTGCATCAACGTCAACGACTCCGTCACCAAGTCCAAGTTCGACAACTTATACGGCTGCCGTGAATCGCTCGCCGACGGCATCAAGCGCGCCACCGACGTGATGATTGCCGGCAAGGTCGCCTGCGTCTGCGGCTACGGCGACGTCGGCAAAGGCTCCGCGCATTCGCTGCGCGGCTTCGGTGCTCGTGTCATTGTCACCGAGATCGACCCCATCAACGCCCTCCAGGCCGCAATGGAAGGTTTCCAGGTCAACACCATTGAAAGCACGCTGGGCACCGCCGACCTCTACGTCACCACCACCGGCAACTGCGACATCATCACGCTGGAACACATGGCGAAGATGAAGGATCAGGCCATTGTTTGTAACATTGGACACTTCGACAACGAGATTCAGATCGACCGCCTGAACACCGCCAAGGGCGTGACCAGGCTCAACATCAAGCCGCAGGTGGACAAGTACACCTTCGCCGCCGGCAATAGCATCTACATGCTGGCCGAAGGTCGGCTCGTGAACCTCGGTTGCGCCACCGGCCATCCGAGCTTTGTCATGTCGAACTCCTTCTCCAACCAGGTGCTCGCCCAGCTTGACCTGTGGAAGAACAAGGGGAGCTACAAGGTCGGCGTCTATCGCCTGCCCAAGAAGCTCGACGAAGAAGTCGCCCGCCTGCACCTGGAAAAGATCGGCGTGAAGCTGACCAAGCTCACCAAGAAACAGGCCGACTATCTCCGCATCTCCGTGGACGGCCCCTACAAGCCGGAACACTACCGCTACTAAAATCGTAGCGGCGGCTCGGAAGAGCGCCGCTGAAATATTTGCTGCGCTCTGCCGAGACGCAGCTACGGAAATTCAAAAGGGCGAACGGGAAACCGTTCGCCTTTTCTGCAAATGGAGTTCTGGAATGCAGTTGTACCCAACATCCCGCTCGCCAAATTTCACGGCCGCTGCAGGCGCTGCAGGAGCTTCGCATGGATGCCGTCGAAGCCGCCGTTGCTGAACACGCAGATCACATCGCCGCCGTTTACGTTTTTCTTGAGGTGCTCGACGATGGCGGGGGCGTCGGGCAGGTAGGCGGAAGGCTTGCCCGTGGCGGCGAGGTCGCTCATCAGGCGCGTGGTGTCGAGGCGGTTGTCGAGAGGCAGTTGATCGGGCCGCGCGACCTGGGCGATGACCACGCCGTCGGCGTCGGCAAAGGCGGTGACGAGTTCGGTCTGGAAGACGGCGCGGCGCGTTGTGTTGGAGCGCGGCTCGAAGACGGCCCAGAGTTTCTGGCCGGGATATTTCACGCGCAACGCCCGCAGCGTCTCGCGAATGGCCGTGGGATGATGGCCGAAATCGTCGATGATGGTCACGCCGCCGGCGATGCCGCGCACTTCCATGCGGCGCTTGATGCCCTTGAAAGTGGTGAAGGCGGATTGAATCTGGGTGTTGGTCAGGCCGCAATGGCGCGCGCAGGCGACGACGGCGAGGGCGTTGCGAATGTTGAGTTCGCCGACGAGATCGAGGTGGTATTTGAAATTGGGCGTTTGAAACGTGGAGGCGGTGGCGCCGAGTCGCAGGTCGGTGGCGCGAAGATCGTTGTTTTCGTTCAGTCCGAAACGGCGGAGCGGGCAGGGGAGTTTCTCCAGCAACGGCGCGAGGTTCGGTTCGTCGCCGTTGGCGAGGAGGAGGCCGTTGCGCGGGATGAGGGCGATGAGGCGCTGGAAGGAGGTCTGGACGGCGGCGAGGTTTTCAAAAATATCCGCGTGATCAAATTCGAGGTTGTTGATGATCGCAACTTCGGGGAGGTAATGAACGAACTTGCTGCGCTTGTCGAAGAACGCCGTGTCGTATTCGTCGCCCTCGATGATGAACCATTCGCTGTCGGTGAAGCGCGCACCCTGGCCGAGATTCGTCGGAATGCCGCCGATGAGAAAGCTGGGATTCAGCCCGTTGTGCTCGAAGACCCAGGCGAGGAGCGAGGCGGTGGTGGTCTTGCCGTGCGTGCCGGTGACGACGAGGGAGCGTTTGCCGCGAATGAAAAATTCCTTGAGCAGTTCCGGCAGCGAGCAATAGCGCAGCTTGTGATCGAGCACGGATTCGGCCTCGGAATTGCCGCGCGAGATGGCGTTGCCGATGACAACGAGATCCGGTTGGTGGGCGAGGTTCGCCTCGGTGTAACCGACCATCACCGGAATTTTGCGCTCGGCCAGGAAGGTGGACATCGGCGGATAAATGTTCTGATCGGAGCCGGTGACCTGAAAGCCGCGCTCGTGCATGGCGACGGCGGTCGAGGCCATCGCGGTGCCACCAATGCCGACAAAATGAACGGAACGAATCTGTGAAAGCATGGCGCAGTTTTTTGTCTGGCGCGCTCCGGTGCAAGCATAGATTTCGGAAACAAGGTTTTCCTTCATCTTTATCAAGCCTTCGGTAGCATGGGCGACGTGCATCCCTTCGTCGGGACAGTCGGGCAGTCGGTCGCGCAACGGCGTCTCTTTCGTCGTGGCGAGCGGATTCTTGTCGCCGTCTCGGGCGGCGTGGATTCGATGGTGCTGCTGCACGCCTTGCACTCACTCGCGGGTGCGCCTGGCTGGAAACTGGTCGTCGCGCATTTCAACCACCAGCTCCGGGGCCGCGCCAGCGTGGCGGACGAGGCGCTGGTCCGCCGCACCGCGCAACGGCTGGGCTGTCCGTTTGTCGCCGGACGCGGCGATGTGCGGGCGCAGGCCAGCCTGGAAAAAATCTCCACCGAAATGGCCGCGCGCGCGCTGCGGCATGAGTTTCTGGCGCGGGTCGCCCGTGAACACAAGATCCGCTCCATCGCGCTCGCCCACCACGCCGATGATCAGGTCGAATTGTTTTTCCTGCGCCTGCTCCGCGGAGCCGGCAGCGACGGACTGGCCGGGATGAAATGGCGGGCACCGTCGCCGGTGGACCAGACGATTTTTCTCGTCCGCCCCTTGCTCGATCAGCCACGGGCGGAGCTTGAAGCCTTCGCCGCCGCCGAAAAAATTGCGTTCCGGCATGACGCGAGCAACGCCTCGCTCGACTTCCAGCGCAACTGTCTCCGGCACGAACTGCTGCCGATGCTCAGGAAACATTATCAGCCCGGGCTGACTCAGACGACCCTGCGGCTCATGGAAGTTCTCGGCGCGGAAGGCGAACTGGCCGCGGCACAGGCGTCGGCGTGGCTGGCCGCCAAACGGCGCGCGGACTTTTCCCACCTGCCCGTCGCCGTGCAGCGGCGCGTGGTGCAGACGCAGCTTCAGGCGCTCGGTGTGGAGGTTGATTTTGCCCGGGTCGAAGCCCTGCGTCTCACGGCAGATCAGCCGGTCACGATTGCTCCCGGCCGGCACGCGCGGCGGGACGAACAGGGCAGGGTGGACATCCAGAGCCAGGCGTCGGCTGGATTTGAGGGCCGGGATGAATCGCTGGTCCTGGGCGGTGCAGCCGGTGCGGCGTGTTTCGGGCCGGTGCAGTTGGAATGGGCGCGCAGCACCGGGAAGAAATTGCCGCCGCGCCGCGCGGGCTGCGAGTGGTTCGACGCCGGGAAGGTCGGGGCCAGGATCAGGTTGCGGCATTGGCGGCGCGGGGATCGTTTCCAGCCGATTGGTTTTCCGCACGCGGTGAAGCTGCAGGACTGGTTCACGAACCAGAAGATTCCGCGCGACTTCCGGCACGAACTGGCGGTGGCGACCACGGCGGCCGGGGAGATTTTCTGGGTGGAGGGGCAGCGCATCGGCGAGCGGTTCAAGCTCGACAAGCGGACGGTTCAACGCTTGAAATGGCGCTGGCGACGGCTTTGAAAGCCTTGGTTGCGGCAGTTGTGGGCGCATGGTAGTTTGCCCCCGAATTAGGAAAAAAATGGCTGACGACAATAAAAATAGCGGTGACAAAAAGAGCGGCGAATTTCGCATTCCGCCGCGCACTTGGATTTTGTGGATCGCCATCCTCGGCTCGATCCCGCTGCTGATGTTTTTCAAGAACACCACCGAGACGAACATCAAAACGCTTTCGCAGTACGAGTTCACCCAGATGGTAGACTCCAATCTGATCGTCAAGGCCGACGTCAATTACGACATTCAGTCGCCCATGCTCAATGTGATCGGCGGCAAATATCTCCAGACCGACGCCGCCGGGAACAAGACCCCCGTGGCGTTCCGCGCCGAGGTGGATCTGACCAAGGACTTGAAGAAAAAAATGTTCGCCACGGACAAGTTTAACGTGAAGAAGCCGAACACCCTGCTGCTGGGCCTGCTTTACAGCGTGCTGCCGATTCTGCTGATCGCGCTCTTCATCTGGTTCGTCTTCATCCGGCAGATCAAGATGGCCGGCAAGGGCGCGTTGAGCTTCGGCAAGAGCAAGGCGCGGATGCTGAACAAAGAAAAGAACAAGACGACTTTCAAGGACGTGGCCGGCGTGGAGGAGGCCAAGGATGAAGTCTTCGAGTTGGTTGAATTTCTCAAGGATCCCAAGCGCTTTCAAAAGCTCGGCGGACGCATTCCCAAGGGCATTCTGATGGTCGGTGCGCCCGGCACCGGAAAGACGCTTCTGGCCAAAGCCATCGCGGGCGAAGCGGATGCTTCCTTTTTCAGCATCAGCGGATCGGACTTCGTGGAAATGTTCGTCGGCGTCGGCGCGAGTCGCGTGCGTGACATGTTCGAGCAGGCCCGCAAGAGCACGCCCTGCCTGATTTTCATCGACGAAATTGACGCGGTCGGACGCAGCCGTGGTGTGGGTCTGGGCGGCGGCAACGACGAGCGCGAACAGACGCTCAACGCGCTGCTCGTCGAGATGGACGGCTTTGACACTCAGGAAGGCATCATCATCATTGCGGCCACCAACCGCGCCGATGTGCTTGATCCCGCGCTGCTGCGCCCCGGTCGCTTCGACCGCCGCATCATCGTTAACCTGCCCGACGTGCGTGGGCGCGAGGCGATTTTGAAAGTTCATGCCCGCAACGTGAAGCTCGACCCTGCCGTTGATCTCTCGGTCACGGCACGCGGCACGCCCGGTTATTCCGGCGCGGAACTGGCGAATTTATTGAACGAAGCCGCGCTGCTCGCCGCGCGCACCGGCAAGAAGGCCGTTGGTCAACCGGAACTGGAAGAGGCGCGCGACAAGGTGCGCTGGGGCCGCGAACGCCGCAGCATGGCCATGACCGACGAGAACAAAAAGCTCACCGCCTGGCACGAGGCCGGCCATGCGCTCGTCAATGTCATGCTTCAGCACACCCATCCGCTCCATAAGGTCACGATCATTCCGCGCGGCCCGTCGCTCGGTTCCACGATGTCGCTACCCAAGGAGGATATTTTGAATTACCGCAAGAAGGAGATGCTCGACATAATCGCCATGACCATGGCCGGACGCATCGCCGAGGAGCTTTACTCCGGCGACGTTTCCACCGGCGCGGGCGGTGACATCCAGCAGGCCACTAACATGGCCCGGGCGATGGTTTGCCAATACGGCATGAGCGACAAACTCGGCATGGTGCAGTACGGCGATGACGACGAAATTTTTCTCGGCCGTGAGATGATGCGACGCAAAAGCTACAGCGAACACACCGCCCAGGAGATCGACGCCGAGGTGAAGTCCATCATCAACTCCGGCTACCAGGTCGCCAAAGACATCATCGTGGCCAACCGTGACAAGCTTGAGATCATCGCCCAGTCGCTGTTGGAATACGAGACGCTTGATGGTGCGCAGGTTCAGGAAATCATCCGCACCGGACACTTCACTCCGCCGCCGCCCACGCCCAAGGTTGACCCGCCGAGCGGCGCGCAGGCCGCCACTCCGCTGCCGGAAGTGATGAAAGCCAGGCCGCCGGAGTTGCCCGGCTTGGGCAACGCGGCTCCGGCTCCAGCGTAGTTTTCATCGGCAAACCACCTCGCGCTCAAGCAGGGTAACCATGCACCCACGCGGTGTGAAAACACCCCGCGTGCAAATCCAGTTTGACTCAGCGCCCGATTCATCGCCTACTTCCGCGCACAAATTTTATCTATGAGCGATCCAGCACAAATTTTACGCGACTTCAAACCTGGCAGGGAATTTTTCATCGGCATTGACTCCGACGGCTGCATTTTTGACAGCATGGAGATCAAGCATCAGGAATGTTTCGCGCCGATGTTCATCAAACATTTCAAGCTCCAGGCCGTGAGCAAATACGCCCGCGAAACCTGGGCCTTTGTAAATCTCTACAGCAAGACGCGCGGTGCGAACCGTTTCCCGGCGCTCGTGCGTGCGCTAAACCTGTTGCGCGTCCGCCCGGCCGTCACCACGCGCGGCGTCAGCGTCGCCGAAACCGCCGCGCTCGATGAATGGATTGCGCGCGAAACCAAGCTCGGCAACGCCACGCTCGACGCCGAAGTGGCGCGCGGTAACAAGGGCCTCGAACAAACCAAGCGCTGGAGCGACGCCGTCAACGCCTCCATCAAGGACATCGTCCACGGGGTGCCGCCGTTCCCCCTTGTGCGCGAATGTCTGCAGCGCATCAGCGCGCAGGCCGACGCCATGTGCATTTCTCAGACGCCTGGCGACGCTTTGAAACGCGAGTGGGGCGAGCATGGACTCGACGGCTTTGTAAAGATTATCGCCGGCCAGGAGATGGGCACCAAGACCGAGCACATCAAATTTGCCGCTGCCGGCAAGTATGCACCGACGAAAATCCTGATGATCGGCGACGCGCCCGGGGACTTCAACGCCGCCAAGAAGAACGGCGCGCTCTTTTTCCCCATCGTCCCCGGCCACGAGGAAGCTTCATGGGAACGACTGCACAAGGAGGCGCTTGACCGGTTTTTTAGCGGTGCCTATGCCGGCGATTACGAAGCGAAGCTGGTGAAGGAATTCGACGCCAGTCTTCCGGAAAAACCCAACTGGTAGTTCCGGCCTGCTCGTCGCACGCCGGCCTTTTCGAAGCTCGGTCTCCGGGCGGTTCGGGTGGCCGTCCGCAATAGCCGTCTGAAGGCGGAACTCCAAGCGACCTTGCCTGCATTCGCAGAGTTAGGAGATCACCAGTTCCCTGCAAATTTCCCTTTTGCATTTCGGACTTTTCCATTCTCATGGGCCCGATGATTCAACGCTATTCACGTCCCGAGATGCGGGCCATTTGGACTGACGAAAACAAACTCAAGATCTGGTTGCAGATCGAACTCCTCGCCAGCGAAGCACTGGTGAAGGAAGGCGTCGTGCCCGCCAAGGATTTCCAGAAGATCAAAGCCGGTTGCGACAAATGGTTCGCTGATCTGCCCGGCCTCGTCGCCCGCCAGCGTGAACTGGAAAAGACGCTCAACCACGACGTCATTGGCTTCACCACCGCCGTCGCCGAAGTCATCAACGACAACGCCAGCCGCTGGTTTCATTTCGGACTGACGAGCAGCGACGTGGGCGACACCTGCTACGGCGTGCAGATGATGCAGAGCGCGGACATCCTCGTTGCGGATCTCAAGAAGCTGCTGCCGGTCATCGACCGGCGTGCGAAGGAGCACAAGTTCACGCCCTGCATCGGGCGCAGTCACGGCATACATGGCGAGCCGACCACCTTCGGGTTGAAGATGGCGCTCATGCACGATGAATTTGGCCGCGCCTTGGATCGGCTTGAGCGCGCCCGCCAAGTTGTTGCCATCGGAAAACTTTCCGGCGCCGTCGGCACCAGCGCGCACCTGTCACCACGCGTCGAGTCTTACGTCTGCAAAAAGCTTGGCCTGCGCCCCGCGCCGATTGCCACGCAAGTGGTGCAGCGTGACATTCATGCTGAATTTCAAATCACCCTCGCCCTCGTGGCGGCGAGCATCGAGCGCTGGGCGGTTGAGTTCCGGCATTTGCAACGCACCGAAGTGCTCGAAGCCGAAGAAGCATTCACCGTCGGCCAGAAAGGCAGCAGCGCCATGCCGCACAAGCGCAACCCGATCACCTGGGAACGCCTCACCGGACTGGCGCGCGTCATTCGCGGCAACGCGATGGCATCGCTGGAAAACGTCGCTCTCTGGCACGAGCGCGACATCAGCCACAGCAGCGTCGAGCGCATCATCTTTCCCGATTCCTGCACGCTGCTCGATTACATGATCGGTCTGCTCACGCGCCTGATGGACGGTCTCGTGGTTTATCCGGCGAACATGAAGAAGAACCTCAGCCTCTCGCTCGGCATGTGGAACAGCCAGACCGTGCTGCTGGCGCTCATCAAGAAAGGACTCACCCGCGAAGCCGCCTACAAAATTTGCCAGGACGCCGCGATGAAAACTTGGGAAGTTAAACACGCGGGTCGCGACGACGCGGACTTTGTGGAACAACTCAAAGCCACGCCCGAGGTCGCCAAACATTTCAAGAAAGGCGAACTCGAAGCGCTCTGCTCGCTGGATTTTCACTTCAAGGAAGTGAACAACCGGTTCAAGAAGCTGGGGCTTTAACCACGGATGGACACGAATTCATGCGAATTGAAATGCGCTGAAGGCGCTACGGAAATTAGCCCGTGGTTAGAGCGAAGCGACTAACCTAGGAATAGCCCCCAACGACAAGGCACCCTGAAGGGGTGCAAGAGGTGGAGCTAGCGGGAGTGGCCGGAAATTTTTGCAGGGAGCGGGCATGAATCTGTGAGCAGTCAGATAAGACCCGAACGAGTTAGTTTTCTGACGCCTAACCTTGAGCGCGTCGTGACGCTGCATCCTGAAGTTCTGGAAGCGCGTGGACAAACTTCCGTCGAAACAGTCCGGCGACGGAGACTTGGGGAAGTCCATCGGCGAGTGGCTGACCACGGTAGCCAAGCTGGCGGAAGCGTTGAGCGGCATTGCTCACGCTCGCGACACGTCGGTCGCCGGGTTTACCGTCGCGTGTTTGAAACGCGCGCTGGGGCACCCCACCAACCTCAGGCCGGACTCGAAGCCGTCGCGCCGAGAAAACTTCTGCCGGAAAAGACCATCGC
>SIBH01000090.1 GCA_009695285.1 Pedosphaera sp. | reverse complement strand
AGAGTTTTGACACAAGAATTTTTCACACCGCCGGAACCCCCATCGCGCCCACCGGTTTTCGTGAAACCACAAACCCTCACGCTGCCGGACGGCATGAAGCTCGATGTCTTTTTCAAGCAATACGAATACGCGCCGCCCACGTGGTCGTTCCTGGGCCGGCGTTCCAAGGCACGCTGCGAGTTTGAAAATTACAGCGCGCTGGACCGGCTCGGCCTGCCCGTGGCCGGGCACATGGCCTGCGGCGAGGAACGCGATGGCCTCGGCCGCCTGCATCGCGCTTTCATCGTCACCCGCGCCGTGCCGGAGGCGCAGACCCTGGTCGAATTCGTGCGCCGGCATTGTCCCGACCGCGCCACGCGGGACAAACTTTTGCAACAACTTGCAGCCGCCGCGCGCACGATGCACGCGGGCGATTTTTTCCACCACGATTTCGTCTGACGAAATATTCTCGTCAACCTCGCGCCCGAAGGCACGCCCCGGCTCTGGCTGATCGACTGTCCGCGCGGCGGCGTCCGGCGCTGGGGGAAACACCGCACCGGCTCAAAGACCTGGCCTTGCTCGACAAGTTGGCCGCTAAATTTTGCACGCGACCCGAGCGGCTGCGCTTCGTGCAGCTTTACCTGGGCAAAACCCGCGTGGACGCCGCCGTGAAAAAACTGGCGCGTGAAATTCTCGCCTACCGCCAGCACCGCTGGCCGGAAGATTGGAACGAATGACGCGCGTCGGAACACGAACTCCGAGGCTGGCATGGGTGGCACAGGCGACCCGCCTGTGCCGTCCGGCCACTGGCCGGACGGAAGGGAAAGGAGATTCGCATTGAAAACAGCCGCGTAGAAAAGTCCGGACACTTTTCCCGTTCCGAGCGGCGGGTCGCCGCTCGGCACAGGCCAGCGGCCTGTGCAACCTCCGGAAGGGCCACCGCTGCTTCAGAGTTCGATCTGAATCACAGCGCCACCGTCTCGCCAACTTCCAGAAAATGCAGCCAGCGCCGCGTGACCGGCCGGCGATAAATCCGCCCCAGCGCCAGCGCATACAGTTTCAACTGCGATTCATAGTGCCGGGTTTTTTCCGGCAGCTCCTTCCTCGTCAGCGCGTCGGTCTTGAAATCGAGCAGCCAGATTTCCTTCTCCAAAATCACCGCCAGATCGGCTACGCCCTGCACCACGATGAACTCGCTGTCCCCCAGTGGCGCAGGCGTCCCGGCTGCCCCACTACTGCCGCCGTCTCGATCTCGGAACCCAAGCCGCAGCCCCGCCAGATCCTCCGCTCCCAGCCGCGTGATGAACGGCAACTCCCGATGCACCCGCCCACGCTCCGCCAAAATCTTCCGCCCAATTTCCGAACTCCAGAAATCCCCAAGCGCGTCGAAGTCCAGCACCGCCGCCTGTTCCGGGGTCAGAAACCGCTCCCGCTCCAGCCGCGCCGCCTCGTTCTGCAAATCGAGCAGCGTGCCGGTTTTTTCCAGCGCCACCAGTTGCAGAAACAGATGATGCGCCGTGCCAATGTCCGCCGCCGACAATTTTCCCATTCCGCGCTCTACACTCCGCGTTCCGCGCTTGAACCACACCACCGTCTCCCCGTCCGTTTCCTCCGCGTGCCGCCGGCGCAAGACCGACACGCTGGTCTTGGCCGGCTCGGACGTGGCCGCCGCGTGGCCGTAGCGCCAGGCCAGCCGCGCCTGGATTTTTGCGACGGCCTCGCCGTTCGCCTCCTCGGCCACCACCTCGAACACTTCCGCCGCCTCGTCCAAATCCCGCAGCCGCCCGTCCGCTTCCCCGTAAATTTCCCAGCGCAGCAGTGCCGATTGTCCCGCGCTATCCCCGCGCCAATCGGCCTCGGTCGTCGCCTGTGGCAACCAGCGCCGCAGCCAGTCGAGATGACTGCGGGCCGATTCCACGGCGCGATCGCTGATCGGCGACGGGCCGGTGCTCTCCCATTTTTCACCCGCCGATTTGCTGGACGCCGTGCCGACGAGGATCAGCGTGTCGCGCGCGCGGGTCAGCGCCACGTAGAGCAGGCGCAGTTCCTCACCGCGCAGTTCGCGGCGCGCGCGGCGTTTCGCCAGCCAGTACGGCAGGCTCGGATAACGCTGGTCGGCATCCGGCGGCGTCACTTTCGGGCAAAGGCCGTAAACTTCATCGATCAATATTTCATCGTGCGTGTCACGCTCGTTGAATTTCGTCCCCAGCCCCGCCAGCACCACAACCGGAAACTCCAGCCCCTTGCTCTTGTGGATGCTCATCAGCCGCACGGCGGCGGCGGTCTGCGCCGAGGCCGGCTCCAGATCGAGTTCCGCATCCTCCTGCTCGTTGATGAAACGGAGAAAACGGAACAACCCCTGCCGCTGATACGGGTCGTATTGCCGCGTCAGATCAAGCAGCCGGCGCACGTTGGCCGCGCGCTCCGCCGCGCGTTCCTCGGCGAAGAGCAGGGCCTCGTAATGCGTCTCGCGCAACGCCGTCTCGAGGCAATGCGAGAGCGAAGTCTGCCGCACCAGCGCGCGCCAGCGGTCGAACTGGGTCAGAAACAAATCCACCTTGCCGAACGCGCTGAACTTCTCTGGAGTGACGCCCCCCACCTCGTCCAAGTTCGCGCCGCGCTGCTGAAATTGCCGCAGCACCGTCCAAAAATATTTCTCCCGACTGCCCGCGCGGACCTGCGCCAGCTCCTCGATCGACAATCCCACTAGCGGCGAGCGCAGCACCGCCAGCAGCGGCACGTCCTGCAACGGATTGTCGAGCAGTCGGAGCAGGTTCAGCAAATCCATCACTTCGAGCGCCGCATAAAATCCCGCCCGCGCCGCCTGCAACGGCACGCCCGCCCGATGAAACTCCTGCGCGAAACTTTCCACCCGCGCCGCCGGCGACCGCAGCAGCACCACCATGTCCCGCCACGCGACGGGCCGGAATTTTTTCTCCACTTCGTCCCAGATGAGATGACCCTCGTCGTGCAGCGCCCGTAGCCGCCGGGCGACCAACCGCGCCTCCGTTTCCGTCGCGTCGAGATCGGCCGACTCCTTCTCGTCGTCGTCCTCGCCGCCGCCAGCGCTGGTCTTGGACAACAAATGCAATTCCACCCGTGGCGCTTCGTCCGCCGCCAGGTGCGGCCGCCCTTCGCGGTCGCCAAAACGCAATTGCGCTTCCGCGTCATACGCCACGCCGCCAACCGGCGCGCGCATCAGCGCGGCGATGAGCGGATTAATGAAGTCCAAAATCTTTTCCCGGCTGCGGAAATTGTCGGCCAGCGGCACGCAGGTCCCGGCGGTCGCGTCGGTCTTCCACAATTCCTGGTAGGCGCGGAAAATCTTCGGGTTCGCGAGCCGGAAGCGGTAGATGCTCTGCTTCACATCGCCGACGAGAAAGCGGTTGGCCTCCGCGCCCGTGCGGCTCAACGCCTGAAGAATCGCGTCCTGCGCGGCGTTGATGTCCTGGTACTCGTCCACGAAAACATGCGCGAACTGCTCCTGCCAGTGCCGCGCCGTCGCCGTCGGTTGGCCGTCGTGTCCGCGCAGCAGGCGCAAGGTGAACTGTTCGAGGTCCGCGAAATCCACGCCGCCCAACTCGCGTTTAGCCTCGCTGAACCGGACGCTGAACTCGCGCGCCAGTCGGAGCAGCGCCCGCAGGTGTGGGCGCACCCACTGCCAGTCTTCCGCGAGCGGCGCGCCATCGTGCTGGACGAGTGATTGGAGAAACTTCGCCTCGTCGAAAAACTTTTTGATTGGACCTCGAAATTTTTCTTTCATCTTGGCCGGCCAGTTTTCATCAACCGCCGCGATCTGCTCCAGCGCGTCCCCTAGTGGCGCAAGCGTCCCGCCTGTGTCGAGGGGCGTCTCGCCCCTAATTTCCCCGGACATGATCACGGGCGAGACGCCCGCGAAGACAGCCGGGACGGCTGCCCCACGACCGATGCTTCTGGTGCATCCCAAAATCTCCCGACACTTGCGGGCGTTCTCATTTTCCTTCGGCTGCTCCTCCAGCACCGGCCGCCACGCCTCGCGCCATTCCGCAAAGCCCTCGACCAGCCATTGCCGCCAGTGCACCGGCTCCACCTCCGCAAAGCACGCCTCCTGTGTCTCGAACCACCCCGCCGCATCGGCCAGCGTCTGCGTGTGGCGATGCAGCCGGATGACAAGCGCGTGGATCTTGTCATCCACGCCCCGGCCCGGCCCGCGGATGAGCGACTGCACGGCGCGGTTCTCCTCCGACGTGCCGGCGTAATGACGTTGCAGCAGGGCGTCGAGCGTCTCGTGAATCAGCGGCTGCGTCTGCCGTTCGTCGAGCACCGCGACGGACGGATCGATCTCCAGCTCGTAAAAATGGCGTCGCACCAGTTCGAGGCAGAAACCGTGCAGTGTGGAAATGTGCGCGCTGTCCAGCAGCGCGAGTTGCTCGGCGAGACGCTGGGACAAGGCGGCACCAGGCGGCTCCTCCGCCAGTTTTTTCTGCGACGCTGCGCGGATGCGCTGCCGCATCTCCGCCGCCGCCGCGTCGGTGAACGTCACCATCAAAATGTTTTCCAGCGAGACGCCTTCCTCGATCAGCAGGCGCAGCGTTCGCTCGACCAACGTCCGGGTCTTGCCGGTGCCCGCGCCCGCGACGACGAGCACGTTGCCGCGCGCGTGGATGGCCTGACGTTGGGATTCAGTGGGCGCGCTCATGCGGATTGGCCCTTCGGCGGCGCGCGCAGCACGCGGTAGCGGTCCACCCACGGATCGAACCGGCAGATGCCCCGGTATTCGCAATGGTCGCAGGCCGTCTCGCCGCCCTTGGCGAACGGCTCCACTTTCACGTTGCCCTGATAAATCTCCCGGCCAAGGCGCGTCAGGTGAGTTTCAATCTCCCCGACCAGTTGCAAAAATTCCGGCCCGGGCAGAGCCTCGGCGCAACTTGCATGTAGGCCGCCGTCCTTTTTCCGGCGGTAATTAAACTGGTCACCGGACGCCGCTTCGCGATTGTCGAAGCGCCGCAGTTCGCCCGCGTTGAAGCGGCCGGTGTGCTGGTAGCCGAGGCGCCGCGTCTCGTCGGCGGCGGCTAGCACTTCGGCGCGCGACTCGGCGGAACCAAAATCCCCGCGCAGGTTCACGTAAAAAACTCCCGCCGGCAGCAGGCGCGCGACGTCGAACACGCCGCGCGGATCGGACAACTGCCGCAGCACGCCGAGGTAGGAGAGCAGTTGCAGCTCGAGGCCGTGCTGCAACTTCACCGCGTCGAGCTTGCGCCCGCTCGACTTGTAATCCACCACCACCGCGAGAGCCTCGTCATCGCCGGTGCGGTACAAATCCACGCGGTCGATCTGCCCGCGTAGCACGAGCGCGTGGCCGGCGCCGAGGTCCAGCCGCCACGCGGGCAGCGGGCTGTCCTTCAGGCCAAAGCTGACTTCCACGGTGCGCGGATCGAAGCCGTATTGCGGCATCCAGCCGATGAGCACGCGCATGAGTTTCTGAATGCCCGCGATGAGCATGTGCCCGGTGAAGCGGTCCGCGTCGCCCGCCAGAAACAAGCCGTGGTCAAATTCGCCCAGCAATCTTTCGCCGAGCCGGGCCACGCGCGCGGCCGCGTCTTCCGGCGTGAGATCGCGCCACTGCCGGTTTTCGCTTTTCAGTTCGAGATGGAACGCCTTGAGCAGTTCATGCTGGAAGGAGCCTTTCCGGCGATGATCGACTTCAAACTCCTCGCGTTCCCCGGCGTGCAGCCCCGATTTGACAAAAAATTTGAAAGGACACGCCGGGAAATCCTCCAGCTTGCTCACGGAAGTTTTCAATTCCGTTCCGTAAATCTTTTCAGCCGTGGCCGGCGAAAGCGCCCCGTCTAACCGCGTGGCCGCAAGCTGCGCGCCCCGCGCCAACAAACCCGCAAAGACAGGCCACGCCGCCAGTGCCGACAAGCTTTCACTGCCCGCGAGTGGCGCAGCCGTCCCGGCTGTGACCCCGGGCGTCTCGCCCGTAAAACATTGCTGCGGGTCAGGCTGAACTCGCGCCCTTGAAACCTCACTCCGCAGCAGCGGCGCGAACAGCTCGCAGGCGTGTTCGCTCTCCGTCCACCCGGGCGTGGCAAATGTTTCTTCGATGAGAGCAGGGAAAAGCTGCCGCACCTGCGCGAGAAACGGCGATGGATTCAGCGGCTTGCCTTTGTCGTCGCCCGCGGCGCAGGTCAGCACGAGGCGCTGCCGCGCGCGGGTGCAGGCGATGTAGCCGAAGTAGCGCTCGTGCCCCAGCCGCATTTTCGCGCCGGGACTGAAGAAAACTTTCTCTCGCGCCAGCTCGTTTTCCAGCGCGGCGCGGTCGGACTCCGTCAGCAGAATCGCGCGGGCGGGCGGCGCGGGGAAGACGGATTCGTTCAGGCCGAGCACAAGCGCGAGCTGCAAATCGGGATTGCGCGAGCGGTCCACGGCCCCGATGAGCACCTGGTCGAGCGACGGTGGGATGACGCCGACGGTGAGGCCGGCCAGCCCGGCTTCGAGCACCGGCAGCCAGTCGCGCAAGGCCAGCGGCGGGGCATCCGGCGGAAAGGCGCGCTTCAGATTTTCCAGCCACGCCTGCATCTGCTGCCAGACCGTCTGATGCACGGGCGCGCGGATTTCCGCCGGCAGGGCGCGCGTCCAGTCTTCCAGCGCCGCCTCGACGCACAGCGTGTCCCAAAATTCGCGCACCGCCCCGGCAAGCTGCACGCCGCTGATCCGCGCGCCGGCCAGCCGCTGGTGCAACCCCTCGAACGGCGGCAGCAATTTTTTGCGGAGCGGTTCGAGCCGTTGTTCGAGTGCTGGGTCGCCGGGAATTTTCAAAGGCTGCCGCCAGGCCGCGCCTGTCCAGCCGTGCTTTAGGGCGGAAGTTTCCAGCCAGTCAATTTCCTCCTCACCGGCCCCGGCCAGCCCGGTCTTGAGCGCGCCGAACCAGTCATCACGCGGCCAGTTGTAGGCGGCAACGCGCAATGCAAATCGCGTCAGCTCGGCCAACGGGTGGTGCGACACCGGCTCGCGTTGATCGAGGAAGAGCGGAATTTCGTAACGCGCAAACACGCGGCGCAGCGAATGTTGATGGGCGTCCAGCGAGCGGAGCAGCACGGCGCAGTCGCGGTAGCGTCCGCCGGCGCGGACGTGCCGGAGAATTTCGCGCGCGGCGCAGACGGCCTCGGCCTCCGGGTTCGCGCAGACGGCGACGCGCAGCGCGGCGGAAACATCGGCGTCCGCGAAAGGCTGCGGATTCGTCCAAGATTTTTCCAGATGAGCAAGCGCGGGATTTTGTGAAAAGCGACCGCGCTGTAAATCTCGCGGCAAAGTTTCCACGGAAATTTTTACGCCCGGCAGCGCGGCGAGCCTTTGCTGGCAGCGGCGAAACGTCTGGCTGACGACCGACCAGGTGGAGAGCCACGAGGCGTCCTCACGCGGTTCCGCTTCAAGACAGAAGGCGAGCGTGGCGTGTTCGCAGCGAGGCACGACGGCGGCGAGCAATTCCAGCTCCTGCGGCGTCATCTCGGCGAAACCGTCGAGCCAGAGGCCGGAGAGGTGAAAGATGGTTGATGGTTGATGGTTGATGGTTGAATTAATGGCGGGCGTCTTCTCCCTCTCCTCCCCTGAAGGGAGGAGAGGGAGAAGCAGCGCCCGGTCAGGTTCGTCCGGCGATTCGGCAGCAGACGTTTCGGCAATCAGCGTTTCCGTGGCCAGATCGAGCAGGCCGTCGGCGTCCTTCAGATCGTGGGCGGCGAGCCAGTCGAGATAGGCGCCGAGGAGCAGGGCGAGGTCTTCGAGCTTGGCGCGGAGCACGGGGGCCAGACCCTCACGGCGGGCGAGGGCGGCGAGGGTTGACGGCGCGAGCCGGGCGCGCTGGAATTCGCGGAGGAGCAGACTGAGCTGTTGCGCGAAGCCGGGCAGGCGCGCGGTGGCGCGGAATAATTTCAACTTCGGCTGCTGCTCGGCGAGCAGCGCGCGCAGCACCATGACGCGGCCCTCGTCATCGAGACATGGCGGCGGCGCGGCGGCAAATTCCTCGAGGATGAAGCGGGCTAGGCGCTCGAAGGAAAGAATTTGCAGGCGGGTGTAGCCGGGCGGGCCGTCACCGTCGAGCAACTGGCGTTCGAGCTGGAAGGTGGCCTGCTTGGGCGCGAGCAGGACGAGCGGCGGGCCTTCCGGCGCGTCGCGCAAGACGGCGCGGATTTCCTCCAGGCAGCGGAAGGTCTTGCCGCTGCCGGCGGGGCCGAGAAGGAAGCGCGTTTGCACCGGACTGTTTTCGCGCAAAGGCGCGGAGTCGCAAAGAATTTTATATCTGTTTAATTGCTGGAGTCGGACAGTTTTTGTCCGAGGGCTTCTGAATTTGAATATTAAACCAGCACTCCGAAGTGGGAGTTCGGGTCAAGCTCCGCGCCGGGCGGATTAATTTTTCCGGACGAGCGGGTGCGGGCCGGCCCAGCGGGTGTTAAACTTCTGCATCCACGCGTCGTTCGTGAAGGCGGGGCGCGGCTGCGTGCCGTAACGCTGGTCGTCAAGCCCGTGCCACGGCAGCGGCTCGACGGTCGTGCCGGTGGCGACGTGAAAATCCGCATCCTTGTCCCAGCCGGAGGTGAGCAGGAAGAAGTCGCGCGTGTAGCCTTCCGGTTTCGGCGGCAGACCGGCGGCGGGAAACGCCAGCGTGAGTTCGTCGCCGCTGTTCACGAGCACCAGCGCGTTGTCGCGGCCGTCGAGCAACTCGCGCACGTCGCCGTGGCGCGTGACCCAGCCGGACGGCGTGATCGTCCAGGGCGGCGTGGATTTCACACGGCCGTAGTCGGGCGTGAAGGGACGGTTCCACGGCGGATCGATTAATTCACTGAAGCCGCGCCAGTGCAAATCCGCGCCGGCGGGCGCGAGCGTGTAAAGAGTCGTCCGGGTCGCGGCTCCGGCTAGTGGCGCAGGCGTCTCGCCCCTGATTTCCGGGAACTGTTTTACGGGCGAGACGCCCGTGAAGACAGCCGGGACGGCTGCCCCACTAAGACGCTCGAAGAGCGCGGCGCGATCCCAGTGAATTTCAAACGAGCCGCCCAGACGCAGGCGGCGGCTGCCGGGCGGCAGCTTGCCGGCGAGATCGACGAGGATGGTTTTGGTTTTGCCCGACGGTGCGCCGACAGTGACATCCACCGGCTGCCAGGCGCCAGCGGCGGTTTCGACTTCGAGCACCGGAAACGGGAACGACAGATTGCGCCGCTCCGACGACGCAATGTTCGCCATGCCGCCACCGAAACGAATCCAGCCGGTGAGCGCGAGCACCAGCGGGCGATCCGCCGCCAGCGCGCCGAAATCCAAAGTGAACTGCCACGGCCCGGCCCAGCCGGTGAGTTGCGGCTCGAACAGGAGCGCGGGCGAGGCGAGTTCGCCGTCGTGCTCGGCGAGGGCGGCGGTCACGTCGAGGCCGTCCTGGCGCGCGGCTTTTTGCAACGGCTGGCGGCGGTGGAGCGTGAGCAGTTCGCCGCGCGGGAAGCCGCCGGGCGGCTTCGCCGGCCGTAGCTTGTCGGTGGTGTGAACCTCGGTGCCGGGCGGATGATCGGCGACGACGAGTTGCGCGGTGTCGAGGTAGAGCACTTCGCGAAGTTCCTCGGTGATTTGCACGAGATATTTTCCGTCGCGTGGCTGGAATTTTTTCTCGTCGCCAAGGCGCACGAGTTCGTCCTCGTCCGCCGCGATGTAGCGGTGCTCGGCGAACGGGAGGCCGAGCGGCGCGGAGCCGAGAATGTCGCTGACGAACCGGAAGCGCTGTCCGTCCCAGGCGTAAACGTACGGGCAGGAGCCGGGCTTGATGCCGAGCTCAAGCAGGGTGAGCGGCGTGCGCGGATCCACCGGGATGTCCTCGTAACCGGGACTGAGATCAAGCCAGCGGGCCTTGAGCGCATCGACCCGGTCATGTTTTCCGACGCCGATCTCGACGGGCAGCGCGCCGACGCGGCGGGTGAGGCGTAATCCGCCGGCGGTCACGTCGAGCCGGATGCCGAGGCCGCTGGCGTTGGAGCGCGTGCCGACGAGGCGGAGCTTGAGCAGATGGTTCGCGTTGCCGCCGTCGTTGCGGAACAATCGCAACCCCTCGCCCGCCACGCTCACCAACAGGTCGATGTCGCCGTCGTTGTCGAAATCGGCGGCGGACAGGTGCTCGATTTTTTTGCCGGCCAGTTGGTCGAGGCCGAGCGCGGCGGTGACCTCCAGGAAACCGGCGCGGCCGAGATTGCGCCAGACGCGGAGGCCGTCGCCGAGGGCGAGCAGGTCGAGCCAGCCGTCGTTGTCATAATCGAGCAGCCGCAACTGGCGCGGCTGAAATCCGCCGAGCGGCAGCGAGAGACGCTGGCTCGAATCGCCGAAGACAATTTCAATTTTGTCGGCGGTGGCGATGAACAGGTCGGGGCGGCTGTCGTTGTTCACGTCGCCAAGCGTGATGACGCCGCCGGCAGGCCACGCGGCGGGGTTGGTCGCCACGAGCGGGCCGCCGCGGCGCTTGACGAGCAACTGCGGCGGTTGGCCGGCGCGGGTGAGGAACACGTCCAGCACGTCGTCGCCGTTCCAATCTTCGAGGGCGACCTGGAGCAGCGGGGACTCGGCCTTGGCCGGCAAGCCGGAGGTGGCGGTGCGGTCGGTAAAATACATGTCGCCGAGATTGCGAAGGAGGCGTGTCCCGCGACCGTCCGGCGTGAGGACGAGCAGGTCGAGGTGCGTGTGAAAATCGAGGTCGAGCAGCGCGCCGTCGGAGGCGGGGACATTGGTGAGTCCGGCGAAGGGCGCGACGTCGGTGAAATTGCCGTTGGTCCCGAACTTGAAAAGCTGCACGCCGCGATCACTCAGCATGAAGGCGTCGGGCACGCCGTCGTTGTTGAGGTCGCCGACGAGGCAGCGCGTGTAGCGGGCGCCGGCGAGGGCGGGGCGAAGGTCGCCTTTCGGTGTGAAGACGCCGTGGGCATTGGCGAGCAGCCGGAAGCCGTTCGTGTCTTCGGCGACGAGCAGATGGTTGCGGCCGTCCTGGGTGAAATCGATCACGCCGGCGGGACCGTGAAATTTCGCCGCACCGCCGGACGGAAAGGCTGCGTCGGTCGCGTCGGTGAAAATAACTTTCACGCCGGCCTGGTCCGGCTCCTCGAATTTGAACGAGAGCCGGATTTGCGTGTGTTTGCAGCTCTCGAAGGCGGCGGGGCCGGACGGCGGCGCGCTGAGTTTCGCGGTGATCTGCCGGTGCAGCTCGAACTCCTTCGCAGCCTCGTCCTTCTTGCCGGTGCGGTTGAGCAACTGGCTGAGGCGGTAGTGCACGGCGGGATGCTCCGGCTCGAACTCCACGACCTCGCGCCATTGCGTGAGCGCATCGTCGTAATGGGCCAGGCCCTCGTGGGCGAGGCCGAGCTGGAAGCTGACGGCGTTGATCGTCTGGTCGATGGTCTTCGCCGCCGACAAGGATTTCACCGCCTCGGCAAACCGGGCGCGGCGCAGGTGGGCGCAGCCGATCAGGTAATACGCGGCGGCGGAATCGGGGTTGCGCGCGAGGATGGCCTGGGCCTGGGGAATGACATCGTCGGCGCGGTCGGCGAGGAGCAGAGCGTTGGCGAGGTTGAGGAGGGCGTTGGTGTGGGCGGGTTGGAGGGCGAGGGCCTTCTGGAACGTGGCCACCGCCGCCGCGGCCTCGCCTTTTTCAAATTGTGATTTGCCGATGTTGTTCAGGCGGACAAATTCGTCGGCGCCGGGCGAATGGTTTTTTCCCTGGCGTGAACTGAAAACGAACAGGCCCACGCCGAGCAGGACCAGAACGCCGCCGAGGATCAGCCGCGGGCGGGAGGCGGGTTTGGGCGTCTTGGAGTTCATGCGCGTTCAGACGCGACTTTTCAGGCAAACACCGCGCGAGTCAAACGCGGAAAGCGGCGTGAAACGCCGGGCAGGGCGGATTCACCGGTTCACCGCGCGGCCGCTTTCAGCTCGGCGAAGCGGCGGCGCAGCTCGG
>SIBH01000089.1 GCA_009695285.1 Pedosphaera sp. | reverse complement strand
GCCGGGCGGATCATTTCGAGATCCGCCCGGCCTTTTTTTCGCCGGTGTCGGCCGCATCATTTTCTAAGCGAGTGTTGATCCATGCGCGCCGAAGGGGCAGCGTCGGCTGATCCGCGGAGCGTCCAGAAAGCAAATTCCTATCAGTCGGACGCCACCCGGTCGTGGAAGACAAGACTGACAAACTCCAGCGCTTCGCCATTGCGGGCGCGGACAAGAAATGGTTCTGGGCCGAGGCGATGATTGACGGCGACAGCGTGGTGGTTTCCTCGCCGGACGTGCCGGCCCCCGTCGCCGCGCGCTACGCCTTCTCGATGAACCCGGAAGGCTGCAACCTTTACAACAAGGAGGGGCTGCCGGCCTCGCCGTTCCGAACAGACGACTGGTGATCGGACGGCCTGCCGGCGCTCCCAGGTGCAGGCTCTCCGCCGGCCACGCGCCCGGATCGGGTTTTCTGAACTATGATAAGATGCGCTCGTCTTGGGTCTGTTTCACGGAGTGCTCTTGACGCCCATCGTGAAGGTATTGAAACTCGCGCCATGAAAAAACACGCCCCGCGCCACGGCTGGAACCATGCAGTCATTCTGGGTTCAGCAGTCTGCTTGTTGGCCTTTGGCCTAGCGGTCGCCGCCGAACCGGCTCCGTTGCGCGGCCTGCGCGAGGTGAGCCATCAACAGGTCGAGTTGCGCGACGGCTTCTGGGGGCCGCGCCTGAAAACCCAGCACGAGGTCACCGTCCCGCACGCGCTGAACGAACTGGAGAAGGACGGCCACGTCACCAACTTCGACAAGGCCGCCGGCAAATTCGACGGCCCGCTCAAGGGCCATCACGCCTTCGACTCGGATCTGCACAAGGCCCTCGAAGGCGCGGTGCTTTCCCTGCAACACTTCGAGGACCGCCCGCTCCGTCAGCGCGTCGATGGCCTGCTCGACCGCATCCTGGCCGCGCAGCAGAAGGACGGCTTCCTCATTTCGTGCTACATCGTCACCAACCAGGCCATGCGCTGGGAAGACCTGCGCCTCGAACACCAGATGTACAACGCCGGACATTTCTTCGAGATGGCCGTCGCGCATCAGCAACTGACCGGCGATCCCAAAGTCCTCAAGGCCGCCAAACGGTTCGCCGATCACATCGATGGCATCTTCGGCCCCGGCAAACGCCACGACGTGGACGGGCATCAGGAGGTCGAGTTGGCCCTGGTCAAACTTTACCGCGCCACGGGCGAGCGCCGCTATCTGGACCTCGCGAAGTTCTTCCTCGATGAACGCGGTTACGTCCACGGCAAGGAACGAAAACTGTTCGATCCCAAAACCGCGGTCATGCCGGTCCGGCCCGAAGGCCAGTTGACCCCGGAACAGCGCCGCGCGCATTTCCGCGCCACCTTGCGCGTGCGCAACGGCCGGATGCAGGACCACAAGCCGGTCGTGGACCAGCACGAGGCCGTCGGCCATGCGGTGCGCGCCGGCTACATGTACGCGGCGATGGCCGACATCGTGCGCTTCATGGACGCGCCCGGTTACGAGACGGCGCTCGACCATCTGTGGACCGACGTGGTGGGCCGCAAGATGTATGTCACCGGCGCCATCGGCACGGGCCAATATGGCGACGAAGGTTTCGGCGATCCCTACAAGCTGCCCAACGGCTCCGCTTACTGCGAATCCTGCGCGTCCATCGCCCATGTGCTCTGGCAGCACCGGATGAATTTGCTCAAGGGCCAGGCCAAGTATGCGGATATGATGGAACTGGCCCTCTACAACGGCACGCTCTCAGGCATCGCGCTGGCCGGAAATAAATTCTGCTATGAGAACCCGCTGGCCAGCCAGGGCAAGCAGCGCAGTTCGTGGATCGGACTTTCCTGCTGTCCGGCCAATCTGGCGCGCATCTTTCCGCAAGTAGGCGGCCTGACCTACGCGGTGGGCGGACGGCGGGTCTATGTCAATCTTTATGCCGCCGGCGAGGCTTCGCTGCAATTGGATCAGGGCATCTCCGTCAAACTGGCCCAGCAAACCGACTACCCATGGAGCGGTCAGGTCCGGCTGACGGTCACGCCAAAGGAGGCGGCCGATTTCACCGTGGCCCTGCGCATCCCCGGCTGGGCCTTGGGCCAGCCGGTGCCCAGTGATCTCTACCGCGCCGGGGACAAGAAAGTTCCGGCCTTCGGATTGAAGATCAACGGCACCACCACCGACGTCCGGGTGGGCGCGGACGGTTACGTCCATCTGCGGCGCAACTGGAAGGCGGGCGAGGTGGTGGAACTGGATTTGCCCATGCCGGTGCAGCGCATTTACGCGCACGAAAAAGTAAAGGACGACGAGGGCCGGGTCGCACTGATGCGCGGCCCGCTCGTTTACTGCGTGGAGGCGGCCGACAATCCGGGCGTGGACTTCGGACGCGTGGTCCTGCCCCCGGATGCAAAACTCAGCAGCGAACATCGCGCGGCGCTGCTCGGCGGCGTGACGGTGCTCGAGGGCAAGGGTCACGACGAAAAACAAGCACCGGTCACGCTCACCGCCATTCCCTACTACACTTGGATGAATCGCGAAAAGGGACCGATGACCGTATGGATCAAGCAGCCGGCCAAACCGTGAAGCCGCCCAAACCGGAAACTGCGCGGCCTCGCGCCCCAGGGCGGCGGCGGGAAATTCTCCCGACCCGAGCCTGCAATTTCTGGACGGCCTGCGCGGGCTAGCCGCGCTCTACGTGGTGGTGGGCCACGCGCGCTGGCTGTTGTGGCAAGGATTGAACGAAGGCTACCGGCTGCATCCGCAGGACTATTCCGCGTTCAACAAAGGTCTGATGTATTTCTTTTCCTGCTTCCGATATGGCCATGAAGCGGTCCTGTTTTTCTTCGTCCTCTCCGGCTTCGTCATTCACCTGCGTTACGCCCGGCAACAAGCCGCGCAGGGCGCGGCGGCCCGATTCGATCTCCTGCCCTTCGTGTGGCGACGTGCGCGGCGATTGTATCCTCCACTGCTCGCAGCCATCGGGCTGGCGCTGATGTTGGATACCGTTGGTGCCAGTCAGGGCTGGTCGATTTACCGACAGGCCACGCCCTATCCGCTCATCAACTCGAACTGATTTCCCACCACGATGCCGGGACCTTGCTAGGCAATCTCGCATTTCTGATGAACACCTACGTGCCCGTCTTCGGCTGCAACGGGCCGCTGTGGTCGCTCAAATTTGAGTGGTGGTTCTACATGATCTATCCGGCCTTCTGGTGGGTGAACCGCCGCTCGCTGGCGCTGGTCACAGGCCTGCTGACCGCACTCTTCGCCGCCAGTTTTCTCCCCCACTGGCCGGTGCTGCTGCTGCGCGACGTTTTCTCCACCATGCTCGCGTGGTGGCTCGGCGCGCTGCTGGCGGAAATTCTGGGCGGACGGCTCAAATGGCGCTGGGAACTGGTGGCCGGCTTCGGACTGGTCGCCGGCACCGCCGCCCTGTTCTTCCCCGCCCGATGCACGATCTCGGCATGGCGCTGTTCGTCTCGGAACTGCTGGCCTTCGCCTTCAAGCTGCACACGCGGAAAGTCAGGCTGACCTGGCTCGATCGGTTGAAGCCGCTGGGCGACATGTCCTACACGCTCTACGTCACACATTTTCCCATCCTGGTCCGGCCGCGGCTGGTTGATGAGCCGTTCAGAAAAGGGCTTGCTGCCGCAACATTTCGGCTGGGTGTGTGCAGGCATCACCATCACGGTGCCGATCGCCTACACGCTGCACTTTGTGGTGGAGCGCTAATTCCTCAGTCGCGCCGCCCGCGGCCCAAAGTCTCCAACGCCCGCAAACTGACCGGGGAATAACCACGCCGGCCTCTCCCTGAACCGTTACCGCGCCCCACGCCGGTGTGAGATCAAAAATCGCACCAGCGACCAAAGGCCCGCGAAGCGATACGTCGGGTCGACATACCGTTCGAGCACGTAAAACGCAAAATAGTAAAACCGGCAGAAGCACCAGACGGCGATGGCCAGCAAGACCGCCGTCCTCGCCTCCCAATGTTCCAACAGCAACAACGCGGAGGACAGGAGGCCGACGACGAGAAACAAAATGCCCTTGAACTTGATCCAGACGGGATTGGTAAGGTTTTTCATGGACGCAGCGTCGTATCGCCTCGCGGCCGTTGCCAGCTTCCAAAACCCTGAATTTCCTTGCCGAGCGCGCAGACGAACCACTACGTTTTCGCGACTGTATGGCTGCCAAAACCAAACCAAAAATTCGCGCCAAACCTCTTCATCACCCCGCCCCCGGCCGCAGCCCAAAGATCAAGCCGACGCGTGCGGTCCGGCCCGCCACCAATTCGCGGCCCGGACGCCCCCGGACGGCCGCCCCAAAAGTGGTCAAGATCGAGGAGCGTCCGCTGGTGCCGCGCGATCCCGAGGCCAGCGCCCCGCCGCCCGAACGCGAGCGCAGCCGCTATGACGGCGACACGGCCATCAAGCTTTACCTCCGCGAGATCGGCCAGGTGAAGCTCCTGACCCGCGAAGAAGAGGTCGTCCTCGCCGCCCGCATCAAGAAAGGCGACAAGAAGGCCCGCGAGCACATGATCAAGGCCAACCTCCGCCTCGTCGTGAAGATCGCGCATGACTACGAGAATTACGGACTGCCGCTGCTTGATCTCATCAGCGAGGGCAACATCGGATTGATGAAGGCCGTCGAGCGGTTCGATCCGGCCAAGGGCGGCAAGCTGTCCACCTACGGCTCATGGTGGATCAAGCAGTCCATCAAACGCGCGCTGGCCAACCAGTCGAAAACCATCCGCCTGCCGGTCCATCTGGTGGACAAGATTTCCAAAATGCGCCGCGTGGCCCTGAAGCTCCAGGAGATGTTCGGACGCGAGCCGACCGACGAGGAACTGGGCGAGGAGATGGGCATGACCGCCTCGCGCGTCGCCCAGATGCGCACCGCCGCCATCCGCCCCGCCTCGCTGGACGCGCCGATCGGCGACGATGATTCCAACAGTTTCTCCGAGATCATTGCCGACGAAAACGCCGACACACCCTACGAGAAGCTCGAGGAGCAGACCGTCACCCGGATGCTGCAGGAGATGGTCAAGACGCTCGACCTGCGCGAGGCCACCATCCTCCGCTACCGTTTCGGACTTGATGGCGGCAACGAGAAGACGCTCGAGGAGGTCGGCGAAAAATTCGGCGTGACCCGCGAGCGTGTCCGGCAGATTCAGAACATCGCCCTCAACAAAATGCGCAAGATGATCGAGAAGCTGGAAGCGCGTAAAAAATAATCCACCCCGCATGAGCCAAGCCAAACCCGGCGCCGCCGAACTGGAGGCCGCCATCCGCAACGTCCCGGATTTCCCGAAGCCCGGCATCCAGTTCAAGGACATCACGCCCATTCTCAGCAGCCCGCAGCTTTTCGCCGCCAGCATCGAGCAGCTCACGGGGCATTTCAAACCGGGCGAGGTGGACGTGGTGGTCGGCATCGACGCGCGCGGCTTCATCTTCGCGGGCGCGGCGGCGCTCAAGCTGGGCGCGGCCTTCGTGCCGATCCGCAAAAAAGGCAAGCTGCCGTGGTTCGTCCACGAGCAGGGCTACGATCTCGAATACGGCTCCAACACCCTGGCCATCCACATCGACGCCATCCAACCGGGCACGCGCGTGATTCTGGTTGATGACCTGCTGGCGACCGGCGGCACGGCGGCGGCGGCGGCGGCGCTCATCCACAAGCTCGGCGGCCATCTGCTCGAGATCAACTTCCTCATCGAACTCAGTTTCCTGAAGGGCCGCGAAAAGTTGAAAGACCTGCCGGTGCGCTCGGTGGTGATTTACTGAAACAGACGATGCACTTGATTCCCATTCTTTCCGGCAGCGACAACCTAAAGATTGAACTCCAACGAAAACGCCCGCGCGTGGCGTTGGAGTTCACACTTCAGCGTGTCCGCTGGATCAAGGGGTATCCAGTGCATCGCCCTATGCTAAATCTCCAGTTCAAGGTTCAATCCGCTTTGTTCGCTCGGCGTTCCACCGGTGATCGGTAAATCATGGCCTGGCTGCAATCAATCGACATCGCGCTGTTCCGCTTCGTCAACCAGACGTTGAGCAATGCGTGCTTCGACTGGCTGATGCCCATGCTCTCCGGCTTCGCCCTCTTCATCCCCGCGCTGATTTTGCTGGGCGTCCTCTTTGTCTGGAAAGGCGGCGCGCGCGCGCGGCTCTGCGTTTTCTTTCTCCTCCTCGTCACCGCGCTGGGCGACGGGGTGATCTGCCGGACGCTCAAGCAGGCCACCGCGCGTCCGCGCCCCTGCCTCACGCTGCCCGGCGTGCGCCTGCCGATGACGTTCCGGGCGGACCGCGCCGCCACCGCGCCTCCCGCCGCCGCCAACCCCGCCGAACCTGGCCGACTGATGCGCGGTTGCAGTCTGAGCGGCAGCATGCCCTCGCCCCATGCGGCGAACTGTTTCGCCGCCGCGACCGTCGCGTTCATTTTCTTTCGCCGCACCGCGCGCCTGCTCTACCCGCTCGCGGCGGCAGTGGCGTTTTCCCGCGTGTACAACGGCGTGCATTATCCCAGCGACGTGCTGGCCGGCGCGGTGCTGGGCGCGGGCTACGCCTTCGCCTTCGTCTGGGCGACGAACAGCCTCTGGCGTTGGGCCGGGCAAAAATGGTTCCCGCTCTGGTGGGATAAATTGCCCTCGCTCGTCCTCACGCCCCACGCCCCACGCTCCACGCCCCACCCCTCTTCCCCCGACCAGCACTGGCTCCGCCTCGGCTACGTTCTCATCGCCCTGATTTTTTTCGCCAAGCTCGCCTACCTCGCCGGCGGCGTGATCGAACTGAGCGAGGACGAGGCCTACCAATGGCTCTGGTCGAAGCACCCGGCGCTTTCCTATTTCAGCAAGCCGCCGCTCATCGCCTGGACGCAATGGCTCGGCACGCAGTTGTGGGGCGACACCGAGCTGGGCGTGCGCTTTTTTTCGCCGGTCATCGCCGCCACGCTGGGGATTTTGCTCCTCCGCTTCTTCGCGCGCGAGGTGAACGTCCGCGCCGGCCTCGCGCTCGTGCTCATCATCAACGTCACGCCGCTGCTCGCCGTGGGCGGGACGCTGCTGACGGTCGATCCGCTGCTCATCCTGTTCTGGACCGCCGCGCTGCTCGCCGGCTGGCGCGCGGTTCAGCCCGGCGGCACCACGCGCCACTGGCTCTGGACCGGCCTCTGGATGGGCCTCGCCTTTCTCGCCAAATACTCCGCGCTCTACCAATGGCTTTGCTGGGCGGTCTTCTTCGCGCTCTGGCCGCCGGCCCGCGCGCACCTGCGCCGGCCCGGCCCGTGGCTCGCGCTGGGCATCAACCTGCTCTGCATGCTGCCAGTGCTGGTCTGGAATCAGCAGCACGACTGGATCACGCTCGCGCACGTCGCCTCGAACGGAAAGCTCAACAGCGCGTGGCATCCGCAATGGAAATTCCCCGCCGAATTTCTCGGCCTCACCATCGGCCTGCTGCACCCCGTCTTCTTCGTCGCGGCGACCTGGGCGGCGATTACTTTCTGGCGGCGCGACCGCCGCGCGGCGCAGCTTGACACGACGGAGCGCCGATCTCCGATCCGGCGCGGTGGTGACGCAAACCCGGAACCCGCCGGGTCGGAGACCGGCGCTCCGGCCCGCCGCCACGCGTTGCTGCTCTTTTTTTTCTGCATGGGCGCGCCGGTCTATTTGTTTCACCTGCTCTACACGATTCATTCGCGCGTGTTTCCGAATTGGATCGCGCCCGCCGTGCTGCCGCTCTTCTGCCTGATGGTCGTTTATTGGGAACAACGCTGGCGTGAAGGCGCGCGCGCGGTCCGCACTTGGCTGGTGGCCGGCGTGGCTTCCGGCCTCGCCGTGGTGGTGCTTTTGCACGACACCGATCTCATCCAAAAAATTACCCGGCTCCAACTGCCTGCGCGGGCCGAACCGCTGCGCCGGGTGCGCGGCTGGAAGGAAGTGGCCGCCACCGTCGAGACGCAACGGCAAAAGCTGCTCGGGGAAGGTCGAGCAATTTTCATCATCGGCGGCCATTACGGCATCACCAGCGAGCTTTCGTTTTATCTGCCCGCAGCGAAGGCGGCGGTGCGCGACGTGCCACTCGTCTATTTTCTCACCACCGACTATCCGCAAAACCAGTTCTACTTCTGGCCCGGCTATCGCGAATTACGGCCCGGGCAGAACGCCCTTTTCGTGTCGAAGAACCACGAAATCAAAAAGCCGCCGACGGTGTTGGCTAGGGAATTTTCCGAAGTGCGCGACCTAGGACTGTTTCCCGTGCGGCATGAAGGGCGTGTGCTGCACACCGTGCAAATCTTTTTCTGCCGCGACCTGCGTTAATCATGTCCGCCCTCACGCGCCAGATTTTCCTACCCGTCCGGGACTACGACCTCGCGGCCACGCTCGCGTCCGGTCAGGCGTTTCGCTGGCAGGCGCGCGACGGCGGCTGGGAGGGAATCATCGGGCCACACTGGGTACGGCTCCAGACGCGCGACGGTGGAATTTTCGCCGAGACCGCCGCGCCGGTCGCCGACTGGACGTGGTTGAAAAATTATCTGCAAACCGAGGCGGACCTCGGCGCGGTGCTGAAAGCTTTTCCTGACGACGAGCCGATGCACGCCGCCGTCACGCATTGCCGCGGGCTGCGCTTGCTCCGCCAAGACCCGTGGGAATGTCTCGCCTCGTTCATCCTCTCCTCGACCAAGCAGATCGTGCAAATCCAGCAGATCGTCGCGCTGCTCTGCGAGCGGTTCGGCGAACGCGTGACCACGCCGCCGGGCCGCGCCGCCGCCTTCTCGTTTCCTGATTGCGCCGCGCTCGCGCTCCGCAGCGAACGCGAACTGCGCGACTGCAGGATGGGCTTCCGCGCACCGAATCTTCTTCGCGCGGCTCAAATGGTGGCACGGCGCGAGATTGATCTGGCGCGGCTGCACACGCTCTCCGTCGCGGCCGCGCGTCACGAACTGGTGCGACTGCCGGGCGTCGGGCCGAAGATCGCCAACTGCGTTCTCTTGTTCGCTAGTGGATTTCAATCAGCCTTTCCGGTTGATGTCTGGGTAATGAAGGCCCTGCGCGAACTGTATTTTCCGCGCCGCCGGGTCGGGGAGAAACGCATCCATCAATTTGCCGCCACGCATTTCGGTCCCCACGCCGGCTACGCGCAGCAATATTTGTTTCACTACATGCGGACGAAAAAGTGACTCCCCCCGGAATGCCGACTTCAGTCGGCAGCAACGACGCAAATCACGCTGCCGCCGACTGAAGTCGGCGTTCCGAAAGGGGCGCAGGTTCAATTTCGTGGACGGTGTCAAAATTTGCCCGGCGGACGGCGCGGCCTGAGTTGAGAGTTGCCAATTGCGCGTTGGCTTTCGATTCTCTAACCCACGACCATGATCGAAATTCTGTTTACGCCCGCCGAATTCGCCGTCCTGCCAGGGCGCGATCTCGGCAACACCACGTGTGTCGTCTTCGACGTGCTGCGCGCCACGAGCACGATGCTGACCGCGCTGGGCAACGGTGCGGCGGGCATCATCCCCGTGGCGGAGATCAGCGAGGCGCTGGCGTGGCGTGCGCGACAGCCGGACATTCTACTTGCAGGCGAGCGTGACGGACTGCGCATCCGCACCGCGCAGACCGGCTCGGTCGATTTTGATTTCGGAAATTCACCGCGCGAGTTCACGCGTGAAAAGGTCGCAGGCCGCACCATCGCCATGACCACCACCAACGGCACGCGGGCCCTACGTTCGTGCGCCCATGCGCAAACCGTCCTGCTCGGCTCCTTCCTCAACTTGTGCGCCGTCGCCGGCTGGATCGAGCGGCGGCGGCCCCAACGTTTGATTCTGATTTGCAGCGGCACGGGCGATCAGGCGGCCTACGAGGACACCTTGGGCGTCGGGGCGTTGGGTGATTTGGTTCAGCCAATGTTTGGCGGGGCCCAGACGGCCGATTCGGCCCGCATCGCCATTGAAACATTCCGTGCCGCACAAACCGGGTTGCGGCAGTCAATGGAGTTTTCGAGCAATGCCCGGCGGTTGCGGGCGAATCCCGAGCTCGCGCCGGATGTGGAGATCTGTCTGCGGCGCGACACGCTTGATCTTAACGCGGCGCTGATGGAGGACGGATTCGTGAGGAGCGTCGTGATCGCTTGATCGGGCGTGGTCACCGACCGCGCAACAGCAGCTCAATGAAGGGCAAATCCGCCGGGAGCGTCACTTTCGGATTCGGCGCAGTGCCCGCCACCAACCGCACAGGCTGGCCGATCAACTCACAGGCCGCCGTGTCATCGGTCAGCGACAGCCCATTTTCTTTCGCGGTGGCGACGGCCCGGCGGATCACCTCGACGCGGAAGCTCTGCGGGGTTTGCACAGCCCACAGCCGGGAGCGGTCCAAATGGCGCGTGATACTGAGACCGTCACCGGATTCCTTGATCGTGTCGGTCACGCGCTGCGCGGCAACGGCCGCGCCGGTTTCGCGCGCGGCCTCCAAGGTGGCGGTGATCAACTCATGGCTGACGCAGGGACGCGCGCCGTCGTGAATGGCCACCAGTTCCACGCCCGACGCGAGCGCCTGCAAACCGCTAGAGACCGAGTCCTGCCGCTCGGCGCCGCCGGCGACGAACCGGAATGCCTTACTGAAATGGTACTTCTCCGCCAGTTCAGCGAACGCCGGCTGCATTCCTTCGCGCACCACGAGAATGATTTCATCAATGCACCCGGCGGTCTCGAACCGTTGCCAGGTGTGCGCGATGACCGGGCGGCCGGCGACTTCGAGGAACAGCTTGTCGAGGTCCGGCCCCATGCGGGTACCCCGGCCCGCGGCGACAATGATGGCGGAATTCATGGGCGAAGTTTAGCGGGCGGTCCGCAAAGTTCAAGGTTCGGCAGAACCGTTCCGGCCGGACGGCTCATTTCGCCTGGACAATTTCCTGAAACTTCAACGGCACAAATTTTTGTCCGCCGGCCGCGCGCCAGCCAATCGTCATGAAGTCGGACTTTCCACAGAAGTTGACCTTGATCTGATGCGGCCCGGCGGCGAGGTGGAACTTCGCCTCGGTCTGGCCCCAGTCGGTTTGAGTGCGGTCGAGGACCATATTTCCATCCACAAAGAGCTGGCTGGTGCCGTCGAAGGAGCGGAGTTGAAATTCGTAGTCGCCTTCTTTTTCAAACAGGGCGGTGCCTTCCCAGAGACAGGCCTTGTGGGCCGGCAGCCGCACGTGCGGCAGCGAGCGCAGATCGATCCGGGGTTCGAGGTCGGTGAAGAGCGACTTCAAGTCCGCGGGATCCGCCGGGAATTTCTTCAGTGATCTGGGCGCTTCGTAGAGGCTGAACTTCACCGCCCTCGGCAGCTTCCCCAGGTAGTCGAAGTGATACCGGGCAATGCGGGTGTAGCCGACCGGAGCCTCCCCCGCGAACAACCGGGCCTTGATCGTCGCTTCGGAGACGGGGACGTAGTTCACGTTCGGCTGCCAGTGGCGCGTTTCCTTCTCCGTCATCTTGATGAAGAACTGGATCATGTCGATGACGAGCACGCCCCACAGGCCCGAGTGCGCGGCGAAGGCGACGTTGAGCAGGCCGCAGATCACGATCGTCTACCACGGCGGCATGCCGAAGAGGATGTTGGCGATCTTGCAACCGGCCAGCGTGACCATGCCCATGATGAAACAGTTGAAGAACAGGCCGAGATAGACCGCGCGAAATCCGCGCACCACCGAGGCGGCCTTGCCGGAGTAGCGGATCTCGTAAAATTCCAGACGGTCATCACGCCCGAACGCCGCCAGAGACGGGCGAAGAAAAACACGGTGGCCACGCCGGTGAGCACCATGGCCCACCATTGCCAGTTGTCCGCCACGCCGCACCTGCTGCGTCACCCAGTTGGGCGTGTCGCTGCTGAACGTGGTGGCGACCATGGAAAGGCCGGCCAGCCACCACGGCACCGAACGACCGGAAGCGAAAAGCTCGGTGGTGCATTTGCCGGAGCGCTTCGCGAAAAACAGCGCG
>SIBH01000088.1 GCA_009695285.1 Pedosphaera sp. | reverse complement strand
ACCGGGCGCGCTGGGCCATCGTCTCGGGAAAATTGAACGGCAAACCGGTCGCGCTCTTCCTCGGCAGCGCGGTGGAGAAAAATTCCGGCTACGACCAGCAGCCGCCGCCGGCGGTGAACGCGCGCCAGACAAAGTTCGGCGGCGGCGACACCGACGGCTATGCGCTACTCCTCGACCTTTTCAAATGAACACCCGCCTTTGGCCCGCCATCAACCTCGGAGCGCGGCCGTCCCGGCTGCGAGTTCGGGCGGCGTCTCGCGGTTCCGAAGAACACGGGGCGGGACGCCCCGTGAACTCGCAGGCGCGGACGCCTGCGCCACCACCGCCGTCCCGGTTCAAGGATGCAAAATGCAAAACTTTCGTCCGGAGTCTTCTCATCCTTTTCATCGCCCTGCACTGCGTCGCCCTCCGCGCTGCCGATGCGCCAGCTTTGCAGACGGACTTCCGCGTGACCTCCGCGTTTCCGAAATACCTGACGGCCGACCTCGAGTTCCGTGACCCGACCGGCGCGAAGTGGCCGAATTTTTTCTACGGCAAGCCGGCCAACGACGCGGGCCACCTCCGGCTTGGCGCGCAGCCTGCCGCCAGCTTCACCTTGCTCTGCGATAGGATGGCGCAGGAAAAAGGCGACCAAAGCCGCAAGGTGCTCGGCGAACTTTACGCGCCGGACAAACCACCCGTCGTCACGCTCACCATCATCGCCATGGGAGCCATCCAGCCGGCGGCGGACGCCAGGGACAAGTCTGCCCAATCGGCCGAGTTGACCGGCGCGCTGGAAGTCGGAGGGCGAAAGCTGTCGGTCAAAGCGCTCACCCGCCTCCGGCACCACAGCGGCCAGGGTGATGAGAAAAATATCGCGCTCATGCTGGATGGACGTTTTACCCTCAAGACCGTCGACCTCGGACTGAAAGCCATCCCGGCCGCCGCGCTGATTGAGGTCCGCTTCACCCTCACCGCCTATCCGCCGCAAGCGGCAGCCGCGAAGTGACGGTCTCGTGCGGCACCCGCCAAGCGAAGCGCCCGGCGGCGTGTCCGAACAGCACGTTCCGGACAGAATCTGCTTGGTATCTTCCCGGCACGGCAGTAGTCATTACCCCATGCCTTCACCAATTCTTCCCACCGGGACGCGTTCCACTTTGAACCGTCGTCACTTCATCAAATACGGCGCCGCGAGCGTCGCCCTGCTCGGAGTCGCGCCCGCGTTTGTGCGCGGCCAGAACCTGAACGGGAAGATTCACATCGCCTGCATCGGCGTCGGCGGCAAGGGCGGGAGCGACACCGACAGCGCCTTCAATCTGGGCGGGGACATCGTCGCGCTCTGCGACGTGGATGGAAACATGCTCAACGCCAAGCATCGCGCTTTGCAGGACCGCGCGACCAAGGCCAACCGCACCTACGACGCGAAATTGTTCCGGGATTTTCGCAAGCTTTTTGATCAAGTCGGCAAGTCGATTGATGCCGTGACGGTTTCCACGCCCGATCACGTTCATGGGCTGGCCGGGCTGACGGCGATGAACATGGGCAAACACATTTACTGCCAGAAACCGCTCACGCAGACCGTCTGGGAGGCGCGGGAAATGCGCCGGCTGGCGGCGGAAAAGAAGCTCGCCACGCAGATGGGCAATCAAGGCAGCGCCGAATCCGGGTTGCGCCGCGCGGTGGAAGTCATCCAGGCCGGGGTCATCGGCGCGCCGCGCGAACTGCATGTCTGGAGCAACCGCCCCGTCTGGCCGCAGGGCCTCGACCGTCCCGCCGGCGAGGACAAGGTGCCGGATTATCTCGACTGGGATCTCTGGCTCGGCCCGGCGGCGATGCGGCCCTACAAGCAGGGCGTGTATCACTCCTTCAACTGGCGCGGCTGGTACGATTTCGGCACCGGCGCGCTCGGGGACATGGCCTGTCACACCGTGAACATGCCGTTCCGCGCGCTCAAGCTGGGCTATCCCTCGGTGGTCGAGTGCGAAGTCGCCTCGCGCGTGCCCTCCGAGACGTTTCCGTTCACCTCACGGATTCGTTTTGAATTCCCCGAGCGCGATGGTTTGCCGCCGTTGAAATTTTGGTGGTATGACGGCAACCCGGATGCGAAGAGCGGCATCTACAGCAAGCTCGGCTTCATCAATCCGCTCCGGCCCGATGGCAATGTCACCCGCGAAATCATCGCCAGTCGAAAGACCCTGCCGTCCAGCGGCTGTCTGGTCATCGGCGATAAGGGGAAACTCTTCTCCCCGGACGATTACGGCTCGCAGTTTCAAGTTCTACTTAACGACGAGACGGTCTATCAGGACGGGAAAACTCATGAAGCGTGCAAGGCGGTGGCTCAGACCATCCCGCGCTCGCCCGGTCACGACAAGGAGTGGTTTGAAATGATGAAGGGCGGTCCGGCGGCCTACTCAAACTTCGACATCGCCGCCTATCTCACCGAAATCATCCTGCTCGGCTGCGTGGCGTTGCGCGTGGGCGTGGGCCGCAGGCTCGATTGGGACGGCCCGAACATGAAGGCGAAAAACACCGCCGACGCGGAGCAGTTTGTGAAACGGCAGAACCGCGCCGGCTGGGGGGCGTGAGCGGGACGGAGAACAGACGGCGTTGAATTTTCCCCCAGGGATTTGGGGCGGACGGCGATGCAGAAATTTCGCACTCCGCATCTCCCCCATCCCCGGGATCAACCCTCGTTCCTCGCGTTCACTCCGCCATCAGCTTCGTGATGAGCGGCGTCATGGCCTCGCCCCAGGCCTCGTAGGCTTTCCGCGACAGATGCACGTCATCCGTCAACATCCCGGGCAGCAACTTGCCCTCCTTGTCCAAAAGCATTCCGCCCAGGTCATGGTAGTGCACCATTTTCCCGTCACCCAGCTTGGCGATGAGCGGATTGGCCGCGTCCGTCTTCGCGCGGTTGGCGTCCCTGCGCGGCAGGATGCCCAGCAGCAGGATTTTCGTCTTGGGCAGCTTGGTGCGGAGATTCTGCAACACGGTGGCAACGCCGAGGGCGATTTCGTCGGGCGTGTTCATGCCGGAATTGTTCGTCCCAATCAGCAGCACGATCAGCTTGGGCGAAGTGCCGTCCAGTTCGCCGTGCTGCAAACGCCACAGCACATTCTCCGCCCGGTCGCCGCCGATGCCGAAGTTCACGGCGTTGAACTTCCCAAAATACTTTACGAACAAATCCCCCGGCCACATCTGCGTGACGGAATCGCCCAGCAGGCACAGGTCGAACTTTTTGTTTTTGGTCTGCTCGACATAGCTGGCGTGCATCCGGCCAAACCAGCGGACGCCGCCGGGCACCGGCTTGGTGGGATCGTTCGCGGACTTGAGGACGACCGGCGGATTGGTCGGCGTTGGTTGCGCGTGGATGCTTCCCAACAGCCAACCACTCGCCGCCGCCACGACCGCACTGAGCAAGATTTTTTTTATAAGAATGCACCGCGGAGACGTTCCGAGGGGCGGCTGCGATCATCTTGAAATGCGGCCAACGCCGTCAAGTTGCATTGCTGGTTTCCTCCGAAACGGGGTGTGATTAAATCCGGGTGAGGCACAGGCGGAGCGCCGGTCTGTGACCGGCTTAGGCGGGGCGAGTAACAGGTTGGTGGAAGGGTTCGGAAAGCTCACGCCCGTCGCAGTCCCCAGTTCCCGGGCCTTAAGCCGGGCACAGACCGGCGCTCCGCAAGGAAACTGCCCTCACCCGCTTTTAATCACACCCCCCGAAACGGGGCGCCGAGTTCCGATCTGGCGCGTGGGTGAAGCAGTTCAATGCCCGCCGGGTCGGAGACCGGCGCTCCGGGGCGAAAGAACTTGTCGCACGAACTCCGGCGCATAAGATCACCGACATGATCACCTCGGGCATTGTCAATCCGCAGCTCTTGTCGCTGCTCTCCCGCGTCCGGCACACCAACAGCCTCGTCATCGCCGACGTCGGCTTCCCGTCCTGGCCCGGACTGGAAACGGTGGATCTGTCCCTCGTTCGCGGCGTGCCCACGGTGCTCCAGGTGCTCAACGCCATCCGCGCCCAGTGGCAGTGCGGGGAAATTTTCATGGCGCAGGAGTTCGTGAAGCACAACGACCGCCGCACCCGCGCCGCGCTCGTAAAGGCCTGCGCGGGGGCGGAACTGCGCTTCGAGCCGCACATCACTTTCAAGCAGCGCGTGCCGCAGGTCATCGGCCTGATCCGCACCGCTGACCCGATCCAGTATGCGAACATGATTCTGGTCTCGGCGTGAAAGGGAGGAGACGGCTCGACGGAGTCTCGCCCCACCGGGGATTGACGAAACGCGGAGTGCGGAATGCGGAGTGAAGACGGTCTGTCTCCTGTCCAGGCTTCCGCCGCTCCGTCTTTCCAGTGATACGGCTTGTCACCCGCCCGTCGATCCATAACATCTCCGCCATGTCCATCACACCGTCGCCACAACTCATCCATTGGAACCACATGAAAAAACTGCCCCTCATCCTTCTGTCCGCCGCCCTGTCGTTCACTCTGCGCGCGGCTGATCCCGCTCCCGCGCCTGATGACGGTTTCGTCTCCCTGTTCAACGGGAAAGACCTGTCCGGCTGGGTCAACGTGAACACGTGGCAGGGAGTGAAGGGGAGGAAAGACACCTGGGGCGTCAGCAACGAAGTCATCACCTGCACTGGCCAGCCCACCGGCTTCATACGCTCGGATAAACATTATGAAAACTTTGTGCTGGAACTCGAGTGGCGTCATCTGAAGGCTGCCGGGAACTCCGGTGTTTTCGTCTGGGCCTCGCCGAAGCCGGCCGGCGCCTACGCCAAGGCGGTGGAGGTGCAGATTCTGGATTTGGGCTACACCGATCAGGTCGCCAAGGGCGGCGGCAAGACGGACTGGTTCACCTGTCACGGCGATGTCTTCGCCATTCACGGGATGAGGATGATTCCGTTTTCGCCCACCGCGCCGAACCCGGACTCGTCGATGCGCAGCTTTCCCTCCGAGAACCGCACCAGGCGCACGCCGGAATGGAACCATTATCGCATCACCGCCCTCAATGGCGTGGTGCTGCTGGCGGTCAACGGCAAGGAAGTTTCCGGCGGATACAATTGCAGCGTTCGCAAAGGCTACCTCTCCCTCGAGTCCGAAGGCAGCCCCATCGAGTTCCGCAACATCCGCATCAAGGAATGGCCCTCCACGAATCCTAAGCCCGAAGAAATCGCGCCGCTGGCTGATGCCGGATTAAACGCGGGCGTGGCGGGCGAGTTTCTGATCGCGGCGCAGGACAAGTCCATCGCCGGCGTGACGCTGCTGGTCCGGCTTTACGAATTCGATCCCCGGCTGGCCGACGCGCCAGCCACCTTGGTGGACAAGCTCGAGTTGGCCAATGTCGGGCACACGACTGGCAAAGACACCACGGTGAAGTTTGCTCTCGGTGCCAAAGTCGCGGTGAAGGCGGATCGCCGTTATTATGTGACGGTGCATGGCTACTCGGAGGGGAAACTGGAGAGCAACGATCACTACGTTTACTTCGGCACGCCTGAAAAAGGCGATCTCGCGCATGTGTTCACGGATGGCAAGAACACCGCCGTGAAGTTTACCGGGAAGCGGCTGAAGTAATGAGCCGCCGGCCAAACTCAACTGAGCCGCCAACGAACAACACCATGACCGACACCAAACTCCGCTGGGGCATCCTCAGCACCGCGCAGATCGCCCGCAAAAACTGGAGCGCCATCCGCCACTCCGGCAACTCCACCGTCGTGGCCGTCGCCAGCCGTGACGTGGAAAAGAGCCGCCGGTTCATCGCCGACTGTCAGGCTGATGCGCCGATGGCGGCGGTGCCGCAGGCCTTCGGCAGCTACGAGGAACTGCTCGTCTCCAAGGACGTGGACGCGGTTTACATCCCGCTGCCGACGGCGCTCCGCAAGGAATGGGTGCTGCGCGCAGCGGCGGCCGGCAAGCACGTCGTCTGCGAGAAGCCCTGCGGCGGCACGGTGGCCGATCTGCGCGAGATGCTCGCCGCCTGCCGGCAGCATCAGGTGCAGTTCATCGACGGCGTGATGTTCATGCACAGCGCGCGCCTGCCGAAAATGCGCGCCGTGCTCAATGACGGAACGAGCATCGGGGCGATCAAACGCATTACCAGCTCATTCAGCTTTGCCGCGCCGCCGGATTTTTTTGCCGGCAACATCCGCGCGCGCAGCGAACTCGAGCCGCTTGGCTGCCTCGGTGATCTCGGCTGGTACAACATCCGGTTTGCGCTCTGGGCGATGAACTGGCAGTTGCCGCGCCGCGCGACCGGGCGGTTTCTCACGGAGTCCACCGCCCCCGGCAGCCGCGCGGCGGTGCCGTCGGAGTTTTCCGGGGAGCTGTTTTTCGACGATGGCGTTACGTCCTCGTTTTACTGCTCCTTCATCACCGCCAACGAGCAGACCGCGACCATCAGCGGCACGAAGGGCTATTTGCGCGTGGCGGATTTTGTGGTGCCGTTCTTCGGCTCCCAGGCGGCGTTCGAGGTGAACAACACGGTGCTGAACATCCGGGACTGCGACTTCAACATGGAGGCGCACGCCAGCCGCGTGGCTGTTTCCGAATACGGCAACAGCCACCCCACCGCCCAGGAATCGAATCTGTTCCGCAACGTCGCCGCGCAGGTGCGCACCGGCCGGCTGAATGAAAGCTGGTTGGAGATGGCATTGCAGACGCAGCAAGTGATGGAGGCGTGCCTGGAGTCGGCCCGCGCGGACGGACGAATGGTGGACGTACTTACGTAGCGTCCGGCGTCCCGCCCGGCGGAAGAAACGCCGCGAATTCAGCAGAGCGGGGGAATTGTTCTGAGACCCGAAACCTTCGCACGATTTTTTCCGGGCGGCGGGACGCCTGCCGCTCCGGTGACGGCTCAGATGATCTTCCGGATCGTCTCCGCGCCTTCCACTCCCACGAGTTTTTGATCCAGGCCGTTGTAGAAATAGCTGAGGCCCTCCGGGTCGAGACCCATTTGCTTGAGGATCGTCGCGTGAAGATTCTTGACGTGCAGCCGGTCGGTGACCGCTGTTCCGCCCAGTTCGTCCGTTTCGCCCACGCTCGTCCCACCCTTGATGCCGCCCCCGGCCATCCACATGGTGAAGCCGTAGGAATTGTGGTCACGTCCGGTGCCGCTGGCGTTCTCGGCGGTGGGCTGCCGGCCGAATTCGCCGCCCCAGACGACGAGGGTGGTTTCGAGCAGGCCGCGCTGTTTGAGGTCCTTGAGCAGGGCGGCAATGGGCTGGTCGGTGCGTCCGGCGTGGTAGGAGTGATTCTTCACCAGGTCGGTGTGCGCGTCCCAGTTGTCGTCGTTGTGCGCGCCGCCGGAGTAGAGCTGGACGAAGCGCACGCCGCGCTCGACCAGCCGCCGCGCGAGCAGGCAGCGCCGGCCGAAGTCCTCGGTGCGTTTGTTGTGCAGACCGTAGAGTTCCCGGGTGGCCTCGGTCTCCTTTTTCAAATCCACGGCGTCCGGCGCGTGGCTCTGCATCTTGAAGGCCATCTCGTAGCTGGCGATGCGCGCGGCCAGGTTGCTGTTGTCGGCGCGCGGGGTCTGGTGGTCGCTGTTGAATTCCTTGAGCGTGTCGAGGAAGCGCCGCTGCGAGGCCTCGCTCATGGTGCCGGGGCGTTTCAGATCGAGAATCGGCTCGCCCGCCGAGCGCACGATGGTGGCCTGGTAGCTGGCCGGCATGTAACCGCTCGACCAGTTTTTCGCGCCGCTGATTGGGCCGCCGGTCGGATCGAGCATGACCACGAAGCCCGGCAGGTTTTCATTCACGCTGCCGAGTCCGTAGTTCACCCACGAGCCGAGGCACGGGCTGCCGGAAAGAATTTTCCCGGTGTTCATCTGGAGCATCGCCGAGCCGTGCAGGGGCGAGTCCGCCGTCATCGAGTGGAGAAACGCGATGTCATCCACGCAGGTGGCAATGTGCGGAAAGACGTCGCTGACCCACTTGCCGCACTGGCCGTATTGTTTGAACTGATATTTCGGGCCGACGACGCGCCCCTGGTTTTTCTTGCCGCCGCGGCCGAACGTTTTCAACGGAATGGTTTTTCCGTCGAGCGGGTAGAGCGCGGGCTTGTAATCAAACGTGTCCACTTGGCTGGGCCCGCCATACATGAAGAGGAAGATCACGCTCTTCGCCTTGGGCGCGATCTGCGGGAGCTTGGGCGCAAGCGGGTTGATGAATTTCGCCGCGACGGAGGCGGCCTGCGCTTCGGCCCCGAAAAACTTGTCGAGCGAAAGCAGCCCGGAGAGGGCCAGCCCGGTGAAGCCCGCGCCGGCTTCCCAGAGAAACTCGCGGCGGGTGCGTCGGCAGAATCCGCCGGCGGCGGAGGGGTCGAAGGTTGGATTGCTCATAATTGTTTGCGCAGCGCTCAGTCGAGATAGGCCATTTCGTTCAAGTTGAGGGCCATGAGGCAGAAATATTTCAGCGCGATCTCCGGCGTCGCGTGATCTTCCGTCTGCAACGACTCGATGAGGCGCAGGCCGCGTTTGATTTCCTCGCCGGTCGGCTGACGCGAGCTCACCAGTAAGAGTCCGAGCTGAACCTGCTTTTGCAGATCGCTGCCGGCCTCTTTGCGCAGGCGGGCAGCAAACACTTCGGCCTCCCGATTCAAAAACGTGCTGTTGAGCAGACCCAAGGCTTGCGTCGGCTGGACCGTCGCGAATCGCACCGGTGTCGATCGGTCCGTCTCGGCGAGATCGAAGCTCTCGAGAATCGGCGTCAGCAGCGAGCGCTTCACATGAATGTAAATGCTGCGCCGCGCCTGTTCCGTTGCCGGCGAACTGCCCCAGCCATCGCCGGGCTTGGATTGTCCGGCCATCACCTCCTTGGGGATGTCCACGTAAACTCCGGGGCCGAACATTTTCCGATTGAGCGATCCGTCGATGGCGAGCACCGAGTCACGAATTTCCTCCGCCGAGAGCCGGCGCATGTCGAAACGCCACAGCAGATTGTTCGCCGGGTCGGCCTTCAAACCATCGGGTCGGCCGCGGGAAGACATCTGGTACGCCTGTGATGTCATGATCAGCCGGTGCAACGGTTTGAGCTTCCAGCCTTGCGCGATGAACTCGCTCGCCAGCCAGTCGAGCAGATCCGGATGCGTGGGCGCGTCGCCTTGCAGGCCGAAGTTGTTTGGCGAGCGGACCAGGCCGCGGCCGAAGTGGTGCTGCCAGACGCGATTCGCCATCACGCGCGGGGTCAGCGGATTTTCCGGCGAAGTGATCCATTCCGCGAGCTGCGTGCGGCGGCCGGAGGTTCTGGATCCCGGCGGACGCGCCGTCACGTTCGCCTCCCGCTCACCGAGCACCCGCAGAAAACCAGGCTCGACTTTTTCACCTTTGCTTTCCGGATTGCCGCGCAGCAGTACGAAAGTGTCAGGCGCCTTCGGGCCGCGCTCGGTCACGGCGAGAGCGCGCTCGTTGGGCCGGCCGGGCAGGGGAACCATCACTTCCGCTCCTTCTTTGGTGTAGGGCGAGATGTTGTGAAAAAATGAGAGGAATCGGTAGTAGTCGCTCTGCGGAATGGGATCGAGCTTGTGATTGTGACAGCGCGCGCAGTCTAGCGTCAGGCCGAGAAACGTCTGCCCGGTCGTAGCGACGATGTCGTCGAGATGGTCGTAGCGCGCAAGATCCTTGTCGGCCGGTTCGTCATCCCAGATGCCGAGGCGGTAGAAGCCGGTGGCAATGATGGCGTCGGCGTCGGGCTTGGGAAACTCGTCACCGGCGAGTTGTTCGCGCACGAACTGGTCGTAAGGCTTGTCCGCGTTGAGCGAGCGGATGACATAGTCGCGATAACGCCAGGCGTTTGGTTTTCCCCCGTCGCGTTCGTAGCTGTTGCTCTCGGCGAAGCGCACCAGATCAAGCCAGTGGCGCGCCCACTTCTCGCCGTAGCGCGGAGATTCGAGCAGGCGATCGATCAATTTCTCCCAGGCCTGTGCCGACGAGTCGGCAAGAAACGCGTCCACTTCCGCCGGGGTGGGGGGCAGGCCCGTCAGATCATACGTGGCGCGGCGGATCAGCTCGAGGCGGGTCGCGGACGGATTCGGATCGAGACTTTTTTCCTTGAGCCGGGCGAGGAGGAAGGCGTCGATGGGATTCGCGGGCTGGCGGCGCGCGGTCTTCGGAACTTCCGGCCGCTTCAGCGTTTGAAACGCCCAGTGCGCGCGGTCCTTGGCCGTGATGACAAATTCCTTCTTCACCGCGGACCCAACCTCGGCCGTAAAGTTCGTCGGCATCGGCGCGCCGAGTTTCACCCACTCGGTCAGATCGGCAACCTGCTGCTTCGCGAGTTGCTTCTTCGGCGGCATCTTCAAGTCGGCGTCCTGGTGGCTGACCGCGAGGATGAGCCGGCTGTCGGAGGGTTTGCCCGGCACGAGGATTGGGCCGTTCTCACCACCGGCGCGAACCGCGGTGGCGGAATCGAGACGGAGTTTGCCCTTCTGCTTTTCCTCGCCGTGGCAGGAGAAACAATTCTCGGCCAGCAAAGGCCGGACTTTGCGCTCGAAGAATTCCAAGCTGTTCGCGGCCGGCTCGGCGGCCGCGAACTGAAGCGCGCCGCCGGAAAGAATTCCAAACCATCCAAAGCTGATGAGACGGAAGATTCGCATCACTTCGTTCCGAGCACGGCCTGCACCGGCATGGAGTTCCCGAAGTTTTTGAAGTCCTTGAAGGTCCACACCACCTTCTTCTCTTTCGTCACCTCGATGAACTGCGGATTCTCCGGCCCGGCGTGGCAGTTGCCGAAGACCGTGTTGCCGTTGGCCAACCGCTGGACGCACGTCACCCAGGCCAGCGTGATGCCCGGCAGATCGTTCTGCTCGATCTTCCAGACGATTTCCTTCTGCGGCGAAACTTCGAGCACACAATGACCGTTGCCGCCGCCGATCAGCGTGTTGCCGTTCTCGAGTCGGATGGCGCTGAAGACGGAATTGCCGAACGCCTCGGGGCCGTGGCCGCCTTTGCGCGGCTTGTCGAAGAGCGGAACGGGAAATTCCCAGACCACCTTGCCGGTGCCGTCATACTCGCGCACGAAGCCGTCGGCCTCGTGGGCGACGAGATAATTGCCGTTCGCGATCTTGCGGGCGAGCCGCGTGTCGCTGTGCGCGTTGGGGCGGTTCACCTTCAGTTTGATCTCGCGGTGAATCTTGCCGTCCTTGTCCACCTCGATGATGCGCGCCGGGCCGGACTCGACGATCATCGTCAAGCCGTCCTTGAGCCGTTGAAACGCGTGGACCTCGACGCGCTTGCCCTCGTTGCCGTTCATCTTGCCGGAGTCGTATTCCCAGACGGTCTTCTTCTCTGGCGTGACCTCGACGATTTTCTGAAAGCCCAGTTGGAGGAGGAAATTCCCGTTTGGTAGCAGATGCGCGTCGTGAATGCCGCCGATCTTCATCTCCCATTCGAGCGAGCCGTCCGCCGCGACGATGGCGAGGCGGCGCGTGGAATCATCCGCCGCCAGGATGCGGCGGCCGGTGCCGGTTTGCTCGGCGTGGATCGGGAAGGTTAGGGTGGCGGCGCAAAGCGCGGACAGGACGAGGGATTTTGATTTGTTCATAAGCGTTTTACCGACTGTTGCATGAATGATGATATTCGATCCGAGGCGGAAATAGCAATGCCGGATCGCGGCCCGGAGAAGGGAGCGTCGCCCTCAGTGAGGCCGAAGTGCATTGGCGGGCCTTCTTCCAAAGCCTCCTCCAGCGCGGCCTGTGCGGCGTCACCTACATCGTCAGCGACGATCATCCCGGCATGTTCGGAATGACGAATGTCGAATGACGAAAGAAGGCCTGATGCCGGCTTATCCGTGGGAGTCGCCGCAACACGACCTCGCCGAGGCGCGGCGGTTGATCGTGAAGCACGGCTACCTGCGGCGGATGGGCGAACTCGAAGACGCCGGAAAGTAGCCCTTGCGCCACACAGTGACGGAGCGCGGAGCGTTGCTTCGCAAGGACGACCCAGCGCATCCGAACGGCGGAGCAATGCTCGGCGCTCGTGCGCCTGAGAGCGCACTGGAACAGCAGGGTGAGAGTCCCCGACCTAGCCGACACTGTAGGGCCAGTAGCTGAACGTAACTGCATCGGGGCGATACCCCCGGGTGGAGAGCAACGGGAAGCGAACGACCAGTC
>SIBH01000087.1 GCA_009695285.1 Pedosphaera sp. | reverse complement strand
TCGAAAATCACCGGATGCTTTTTGACGACGCCGCGTTGAGCACGGCCGTGCTGCCCATCGTGATGATCTTCACGATTTTTTTCACCTTCATCACCGCGCCGCTGGCGATTTTTTTTGCCATCCGCTCCTTCAAGGCGCCCGGCAGCATTTTGCCGCGCACCCGGATTCGCGCCTGGCTGGCGCTGGTGATCGCCGGGGCGACCCTCGCGCTCTGGGGCGTTTTCCTCAATAAGGCCAGCAAGGAAATCTGGTGAGCCAGCCACCTGAAATAGTCGCGCCGGCGTCCCGCCGGTGTCCCCCAGGCGTCCCGCCCGCAGCCCACCCCGTTCGGAGTTCCCCCTTTAGGCGGTCGGCGCAGGGATCCACGCGCTGTCACCAGTCGAATCGCTCCTGGAAAAATGGCGCGTGGTTCGGAACCAAGCCCGCCCTCACCCCAACCCTCTCCCCCTCTGCAACCCACCGAGACTCCACCCACCTTTTGCCATGAGCCCCGCGAAATATCTTCCCCTGCCCGCTCGCGGCTTCGGCTGGTCCGGCCACGCGCGTCTCTGGCAGGGGCCGGATCACCTCCTGCTCACGCAAGCCAACGGCTTCACCGAAAATTACAAACGATTTTTCTTCGCCGACATCCAGGCCTTGACCGTGCGCCGCACCGCCGCCGGCCGGATCTGGAACGGCATCTGGGCCTGGCTGTTCCTCATGTTCGTCCTGATCGCGCTGCAATTTTCCGACGAGACGGCCCTCATCCCCTGGGGCATCGCGGCCCTGTTCGTGACCGCCCTCGTCATCAACTTCGCGCTCGGCCCCACCTGCGCCTGCCATGTCCGCACCGCCGTCCAGACCGAGAAGCTCACCGCCCTCAACCGTCTGCGCTCGGCCGAAAAATGCCTGCATAAAATCCGCCCGTTCCTCGCCGCCGCCCAGGGCGTGCTCTCCCCGGACGAAGCCGCCTCGCGCCTGTTCGCGCTGCTGGGTCCGTCCGCCTACCCGCCCCTGGTGGACGCCCCCCACGCGCCGCCGGTCATTTCCTGAACCATGTCCAGCCTCACCCACCAACGCTGCTTCAACCACCTCCTCCGCGAGGCCGTCGCGCGCTGCCCGGAGTGCCGCCAGCACTACTGCCGCGAGTGCGTCACCGAGCATGATGACCGTCTGGTCTGCGCCTCCTGCCTGAAAAAAAGCACGGCCGCCGCGAGCGCGCCGCGCCGCACCTGGCGCGTCGTCGCGCGGTTGGCCTTGTTCGGCGCGGGCTTCCTGTCGGTCTGGCTGTTCTTTTATTTTATCGGCGCGATGCTCGTCTCGCTCCCGACCTCCTTCCATGAACTGACCGTCTGGAAGGTCAACTGGTGGGACCAGCCATGAAACGCAAGGTGCATGTTCGCGAAGGCCCCGGCGCGCTGGAACTGCTCGAGGAGGCGGTGCATCTCCTGCGCCGCGCGCCCGCCGGCACGCTGCTCGCCTACTATCTCGGCGCGCTGCCCTTCGTGCTCGCGGCGCTTTTTTTCTGGTCGGACCTGAGCCGCGACTCCGCCGCCGCTGACCGCCTTCTGCCCGCCAGCCTCGGCCTGGCGCTGCTCTTCGTCTGGATGAAAACCTGGCAGACGGTTTTCGCGCGCTGCCTCCGCGCGCAGCTCGCCGGCGAACCGATGCCGCGCTGGAATTTCTCCCGGCTGCTCCGCGTGGCCCTGACCCAGACCGTGCTCCAGTTCACCGGCCTCATCCTGCTCCCGCTGGCGGCGGTCATCCTGCTGCCGTTCGGCTGGCTCTACTCCTTTTATCAAAGCGCCACCGTGATGGGGGACGGCGAAACGCCCGGCCTGCGGCTCGCGTTCACCGCCGCTTGGCGGCAATGCAAGCTCTGGCAGCTCCAGAACCATTACGTCCTCGCCACCACCAAGCTCTTCGGCTGGTTCGTCTTCGCCAACCTCATCATGGCCACGCTGGGCGTGCCGCAGTTGCTGAAAATGTTTTTCGGAATCGAAACCTTCTTTACGCAAAGCATGTCCAGCGCGGTCAACACCACCTTCCTCGCCGCCATGATCGGCCTCACCTGGCTCTGCCTCGACCCCCTGCTCAAGGCCGTCTATGTGCTCCGCTGCTTTTACGGCGCTTCACTGCAATCCGGCGAAGACCTGCGCGCCGACCTCCGCCGTTTCCGTGCGCCCGTCCCCGCCGCCGCGCTGCTCGTGCTCGGCCTTGGATTGTTCGCGGCGGATTTCTCCCGCGCTGCGACCGCACCACCCGCCGCCCCGACCGGCGTCGCGCCCCCGGAGTTGAATCAGTCCATCGAGAAAACCATTCGCCAGCGCGAGTTCACCTGGCGCGCCCCGCGTGAAAAAATCGTCAAGCCGAAGCCCGAAGACAAACAGGACGGCTGGTACGACCAGCAGGTGAAAAAGTTCAAGCAGGCGGTGAGCAACCTCATCCAGAGCATCGACGACTTCTTGAAAAAAATCTTCGGCCAGCGCGGCGCCGGTTCCGCCCGATCCGGCGGCGCCGGCTGGATGACACCGGTTCACGCGCTCCTCTACGTGTTGATCGCCGTGGTGATGGGCGCGCTCGTCCTCCTGCTCATCCGTGTCTGGCGGCGACGCCAGGCCCCGCCCGCCGCCGTCAGCAGCGAGGCCATCGCGCCCGTGCCCGATCTCACGCAGGACGACGTGGCCGCCGACCAGTTGCCGGACGACGAATGGCTGCGGCTCGCGCGACAGTTGCTCGAACGCGGCGAACTGCGGCTGGCCTTGCGCGCGTTCTACCTTTCCAGCCTCGCGCATCTGGCGCGGCGCGAACTCATCCTCCTGGCCAAGTTCAAATCCAACCGCGACTACGAACGCGAGCTGGGCCGGCGCGGCCACGCGCTCCCGGAACTGCACGCCACCTTCCGCCAGAACATCACCACCTTCGACCGCGTCTGGTATGGCCGCCACGAAACGACGCGCGAACAGCTCGAAGACTTCGCGCTCAACGTGGAAAGGATTCGCGCGTGCTGAAGCAGCACAAAGCCGCCCTGCTCCTGCTCGTGCCGCTGCTCGCCGCGTTCGGCTGGGGCCTGATCGCGCTCTTCAACCTCCGGTTCGCCGCCGGCGATGCCCAGCCGGAATACTCCTCGCTCCGCGCCGATCCGCTCGGCACCAAGGCGCTTTATGAAAGCCTGAAGCCCCTGCTGCCCGTGCGCCGCAACCTCCAGCCGCTCCTCAAGATTCCCGACGACCAGCCCGCCACGCTCCTCTTCGCGGGCGTGGAGGCGGACGACCTGGACCTGCCGTGGGCCGACTTCAAGCATCTCGAAAGTTTTCTCCAGCACGGCGGCCGGGTCGTCATCACCCTGTATCCCAGCTACACCGGCATCAGCTCCACCAACCTGAAGGCCGTCATGCGCGGCCAACCCGTTTCGCCGCAGCGCCAGGGCAAGGACACGAAGGACGATCCGTTCCTGAAAAATTTCGAGACCGCGCAATTCGAGAAAGAGTGGGGCTTCGGCGTGATCCACGACGCGCTGAAAAAAACGCCCGGCGGCGGCTGGCAGGCGGTCAACGTCACCAGCACCGACACCAACCGCAATCCCGCGTCACTCTCGTGGCACAGCGCGCTCTGCTTCAGCGGACTCGATCCCGCGTGGCGCGTGATCTACCAGCGCCGCGACCAACCGGTCCTCATCGAGCGCAAGCGCGGGGCCGGCTCCATCGTCCTCGCCACCGACTCCTATTTCCTGAGCAACGAGGCCATGCGCAACGAACGCCACGCCGCCCTGCTTGCGTGGGTCGTCGGCCGCAGCCCGCGCGTCATTTTCGACGAGACGCATCTCGGCATCGCGGAAGACCCCGGCATCGCCGCGCTCGCCCGCAAGTACCGGCTGCACGGCCTGCTCGCCGGCCTGCTCCTGCTCGGCGCGCTCTTCATCTGGAAAAACGCCGCGGCCTTCGGCCCGCCGCGCGCCGCCGACACGGACGGCGATCATGTTCTCGGCAAGGACTCCGTCAGCGGTTTTGTGAACCTCCTCCGGCGCGGCATCGCCCCCGCCGCGCTCCTCCCGCTCTGCGTCGAGGAATGGAAAAAATCCCGGCACCTCGACCGCCAACATTCCGCCGAACGGTTGGCCCGCGCCGACGCCGCGCTCGCCGCAAATTATCAGCGCAACCCGGTGGAAGCCTACCGCACCGTCAGCCGGATTCTGAACGAGAAACATCAGCCGCGAAAAACCGGGGAGGTTCCAAAGTGAAAATTCCGCGGGACGAAAGCCAGGCCGCAGGAGCGCGGCATTTATGCCGCTTCACCGTGCGAATAATTCTTCACGATCTTAAAGCACAAACGGCGTGGACGTGGAAGCGGCATAAATACCGCGCTCCTGGCGCACCCCCCGATTCCACTTCGGTATTCAGGTTTGACGCAAAATCACCAAGACTCAAACGTATAACAGGCGTCGCGCCTGTCTCCATCTTTACCCTTGGGCACCGGTGGGACCGGAAGTCAGAGACAGGCGCGACGCCTGTCCTACGAATCTTTCCCGCCGCACCCCTTAAAACCCTATGAACGAAAACAACGACACCCTGAAACAAATCCTCGCCGCCGCCCGCCACGAAGTCGCCAAGGTCATCATTGGCCAGGCCGACGTGGTGGACAAATCGCTCATTGCCATCTTCACCGGGCAGCACGCGCTCATCGAAGGCGTGCCCGGCGTCGCCAAGACCCTGCTCGTCCGAACCCTCGCGCACGTCCTCGGCTGCGGTTTCTCGCGCATCCAGTTCACGCCCGACCTCATGCCCGCCGACATCACCGGCACGAACGTCTTCAATCTGCAACGGAACGAATTCACCCTCATCCCCGGCCCGGTCTTCACTTCGTTCCTGCTCGCCGATGAAATCAACCGCGCCCCCGCCAAGACGCAGTCCGCGCTGTTGCAGGCCATGCAGGAACGCACCGTGACCATCGACCGCGAGACGCACGTCCTGCCGGCGAACTTCACCGTCTTCGCCACACAAAATCCCATCGAGTACGAAGGCACCTATCCGCTGCCCGAGGCGCAGAAGGACCGTTTCATGTTGAAAATTTCCATGAGCGCGCCGGGCCGCGACGAGGAGTTCACACTGGCGCAACGCACCCTCAGCCGCGAATCGCCCGAAGCGACGCTGACCAGCGGCGCAGTGCAGGCAGTGATCCGCGCGGAGGATTTGCCCGCTGTGCGCGCGCAACTGAACGACATCACCGTGCGCGACGAACTGACCGGCTACCTCGTCGATCTAGTTCGCGCCACGCGCACCCACGAGAGCGTGCTGGTCGGAGCCGGGCCGCGCGCGACGCAAAGCTTGCTGCTGGCCAGCCGCGCTGCCGCCGCGCTGGCCGGACGGGATTTCGTCACGCCCGACGACATCAAGGCGATGGCCGGGCCGGTGCTGGAGCATCGTTTGATTCTGCGCGCCGAGTTCGAGATCGAAGGGCTGGCCGTGAGCGAAGTCATCCAGCGCATCTTGCAGGAGATCACCGTGCCTCGTTAAACATGATCGTCCCCCGCTCCAGATTGCTCGTGTGGGTCGGCCTGATCGTGCTGCCGTTTGCCACGCTCGGCGGCGTGGAGTCATCCGCGTTCGTGATTTCGGCGGCGGTCATCGGCGCGCTGCTCTTCGTCGTGCTGCTCGACGCCGCGCTGGCCTTTGGCCGGCTCGACGGGCTGTCGGTGGAACTGCCCGAAGTCTCGCGTCTGTCGAAGGACCGCGACCTCGCGCTGGAAGTGCGCGTGCGCAATGAGCGGCAGACCGCCCGCGAAATCCGGCTCGCGCTCGACTTCCCCCGCGCCATCCAGTCCGCGAACGACGAGATGCAGGTGGCGTTGCCGGTGGGCAGCGAGTGGTCGCGCTTCACCTGGCCGTGCCGTTCGTCCGCCCGCGGAAATTTTCCCGTGACGCGCGCGTTTGTGGAGGGCGTCTCGCCGCTGGGTTTCTGGGCGGTGCGGGCCACGCTGCCGGTGCGCGGCGAGCTACGTGTTTACCCGAACCTGCTGGCCGAGCGCAAAAATCTGGCCGCGCTTTTCCTCAATCGCAGAGGGGCCGGACTGCACACCCAGCGCCAGGTCGGCCAGGGCCGCGATTTTGAAAAGCTGCGCGAGTATATCCCGGGCGACAGCCTCGATGAGATTCACTGGAAGGCCACGGCCAAGCGGGGCCGCCCGGTGACGAAAGTTTTCCAGATTGAGCGGACGCGGGAAATTTATGTGGTGATTGATTCGTCGCGGTTGAGCGGGAGAAAAGTTGAGAGTGGAAAGTTGAGTGTTGAGAGCCGGAATGTTTCCCCGCTCTCCACCCTCCACCCTCCACCCTCCACCGCCCTCGAACGCTTCATCACCGCCTCGCTCATCCTCGGCCTCGCGGCGGAGAAACAGGGCGATCTCTTCGGGTTGATCACCTTCAGCGACCAGGTGGGGACGTTCCTCCGCGCCCGCAACGGCCCGGCGCATTACCACGCCTGCCGCGACGCCCTGCACACGCTGGAGGCGCGGACGGTGACGCCGGACTTCGAGGAACTGGCGTCGTTCATCCGGCTGCGGTTGCGGCGGCGCGCGCTGCTGCTCTTTCTCACCTCGCTCGACGATCCGGCGCTGGCGGAAAGTTTCACGCGCGGCATGGACCTGATCGCCCGGCAGCATCTGGTGCTGGTGAACATGATCCAGCCCGCCGGCGCGCGTCCGCTTTTTACCGATGACAAGGTGGAGAACGCGGACGGACTTTACGACCGGCTCGGCGGTCATCTGCGCTGGCGGCAGTTGCGCGAACTGGAGAAGACCCTGCAACGCCGCGGCGTCCGCTTCGCGCAGCTTGACCCGGACAAATTCAGCGCGCAGCTCGTCACGCAATATCTCGGCGTCAAACAAAGGCAGCTCCTGTGATCATCGACCTGGAAAAATTCATGGCCACCGGCCGTCCGTTCTGGACGGAGCTGGAGAAATTTCTCGACCGCCTGGAGAACGGCACCAGCGGCCGCCTCGACCTCGCGCAGCTCCGGCATTTTCATCATCTCTACGAGCGCGCCTCCGCCGATCTCGCGAAGATCATGACCTTCTCCGCCGAGCCGGAGTTGCAGCGCTACCTGGAAAATCTCGTCGCGCGGGCCTACGGCGAAATCCATGAGACCCGCGAACGGCGTCGGCGCGTGGCCTTCTGGCCCTGGATCACGCAGACCCTGCCGCAGACTTTTCGCCGGCAGGTGCGCGCGTTTCATCTCTCGGTCGCGATCACGCTGGTCGGTTGCGCGTTCGGGGCGTTGGCCATCGCCTTCGATCCCGAGGCGAAGTCGGTCATCATGCCGTTCCCGCATTTGCAGGGCGATCCCGCCGACCGCGTAGCGCACGAGGAAAACGCGGACGACGACCGGATGACCGACGGCAAGACGAGCTTCTCGGCCACGCTGATGACGCACAACACGAAGGTCTCGATCCTTGCGCTCGCGCTCGGCATGAGCTGGGGCATCGGCACGATTCTGCTGCTCTTCTACAACGGCGTGATTCTCGGGGCCATCGCGTTCGACTACGCGCGCGCGGGGCAGACGGAGTTTCTGCTCGGCTGGCTGCTGCCGCACGGGGCGGTTGAAATTCCCGCCATCCTCATTGCCGGCCAGGCCGGGCTGGTGCTGGCCGGCGCGCTCGTCGGCTGGGGGAAACGCATTCCGCTCACGGAACGGCTGCGCGCCGTGGCCGGAGACTTGATGACGCTGATTTTCGGCGTCGGCCTGCTGCTGATCTGGGCCGGCATCATCGAGTCGTTCCTCTCGCAATATCACGAGCCGGTCATTCCCTACGCGGTGAAGATCGCCTTCGGCTGCGTCGAACTGGTGCTGCTCTTCCTTTATTTGAGCCGCGCTGGATCGTCCGGCCAAACACCCCGCGCACCATGAGCAAGACCAACACCCTGCTCATCCGCACGCCCGAGGGCGTCGTCTTCTCACAACTGCTCGCGGGGCCGGTGACGCGCTTTCTCGCGTGGGTGCTCGATTTCTTCTGCGTCCTCGTGGTGCTGATGGTGGTGAACATCATCCTCTCGTTCGCCATGGTGATCAGCATGGACATGGGTGTTGCGTTGCTGACGCTGGCCTTCTTCGTCATCTCCATCGGTTACGGCATCGCGCTCGAATGGTGGTGGCGCGGGCAGACCCTCGGCAAGCGCGTGCTGCGCCTGCGCGTGGTCGATGCCGGCGGGCTGCGCCTGCACTTCCACCAGATCGTGCTCCGCAATCTCCTGCGCTTCGTCGATTCCCTGCCCTTCTTTTATCTCGTTGGCGGCATCGCCTGCCTGGTCAGCCGCCGCGCGCAACGCCTCGGCGATCTCGCGGCCAACACCGTCGTCATCCGCATCCCGCGCCTGGTCGAGCCGGACCTGGAGCAGATCCTCGCCGGCAAGTTCAACTCCCTCCGCGCCCATCCGCATCTCGAGGCCCGCCTCCGCCAGCGCGTCTCGCCCGCCGAGGCCGCGGCCGCGTTGCAGGCCATCACGCGCCGCGACGAGTTTGAACCCGTCGCGCGCTTGAAACTGTTCAGCGAACTGTCCGGCCATTTCCGCGCCAAGGTGGAATTTCCCGCCGAGGCCGTCGAAGGCATCGCCGACGAGCAGCACGTCCGCAACGTCGTCGATGTGTCGTACCGCCCGCGCGCCGCGGATAAAAAGTAATTTGCCCATGCAGTTGATTTTCACTCACGCCAACGGGAACACGCTAATGCGTGAACTCCAACGGAAGCGGCCCGCGCGCGGCGTTGGAGTTCACGCTTTAGCGTGTCCGGTGTGCCATGAGGAATCAGATGCACAGCCCCTAAACCGGAACGATGCAGTTGGAAACACGGCCGGACGTGTTTGGAGCGCGGCAGCAGCCTCGGTCTGGCTGGTCCAAGAATTTTTAACTGCATCGTTACAGCTAAAATAATTTTCCCCATGCAAACCTCCATCCACGCCTGGCATTACGGCACGCGCCAGCCCGTGCAGCTCGACTGCGACCTCGGCAAGATCACCGCGCTCACGCCCGCCACCACCGCACCCGCCGAGAACGTCTGGCTCGCGCCCACGCTCGTCGATCTCCAGGTCAACGGCTACGGCGGCGTGGATTTTCAACAGGACAATTTGCGCGCCGAAGATCTGCTCTCCGCCGTGCACCAGCTCCACGCGGCCGGGGTCGGACGCTTTCTCCTCACGCTCGTCACGGACGAATGGCCGCGCCTGACCGCGCGCTTCCGGCACTTGAAAAAATTGCGGGACACCTCGCCGGAGCTGCGCTTCGCCATCGCCGGCTGGCACATCGAAGGGCCGTTTCTCTCCAGCGAGCCGGGCTTTTGCGGCGCGCACGATCCGGCGCTGATGCTCGATCCCACGCCGGAAAAAATCTGCGAACTCGCGGGCATCGCCGCGCGCGATCCGCTGCTGCTCACGCTCTCGCCGGAACGCGCCGGAGCCTTGGAAGCCATCGCGCTCGCCGCCTCACTCGGCGGCGTCATCAGCCTCGGCCACACCGATGCTTCGTCCGAAATTCTGAAGCGCGCGGTCGAGGCCGGCGCGAGCGCCTTCACGCACCTCGGCAACGGCTGCCCGCGCACGCTCGACCGCCATGACAACATTCTCTGGCGCGTACTCGAAACACCCGGCCTGACCGTGAGCCTGATTCCTGACGGTCTGCATCTCTCGCCCGCGCCGTTCCGCCTGCTCCATCAGTTGCTCGACTCCACGAAAATTTTTTACACCACCGACGCCATGAGCGCGGCGGGCGCGGGGCCGGGAAGCTATTCGCTGGGGAGGTTGAAAGTCGAAGTCGGCGCGGACCAAGTTGTCCGGCAGCCGGGCAGGACAAATTTCGCCGGTTCGGCGCTGCGGCCCATCGACGGCGTGCTGCGCGCCGCGCAGATGCTCGGCTGTCCGTGGCAGAAAGTCTGGTGTCGCTATTCGGAGACGCCCGCGAAGCTGATGGGGCTGCGCTCGGAACTGCGCGTCGGAGGCCCCGCGAATTTCTGCCTACTCACCTTCGGCGCCGGCGGGGCATTCCAGCGCTGCGAGGCGTATCAGGCCGGCGTCCGCGGAGAGGGAGTGATGGCGGCTCCGCCGCGCCGGGCCGGTCTGGGCACATCCGGGGTTGAATAATTCCCCGTGCGGAGTTTGGATGAAACAACCATGAGCCATGAATTGAAACTGCAGGAGGGCGATCCCGCGCCGGCGTTCAGCGCGCCGGTCAACGGCGGCGGGCGCGTCGCGCTCGCCGATTACGCGGGCAAAAACGTCGTGCTTTTTTTTTATCCGAGAGACAACACGCCCGGCTGCACGAAGGAGGCCTGCGCCTTTCGCGACAATCACGCCGCGCTGAAAAGGAAAGGCGCGGTGGTGCTGGGCGTGAGCACCGATCCGGTGAAGGCGCATGACAAGTTCGCGGCGAAGTTCCAACTGCCCTTCCCGCTGCTGGCGGACGAGGACAAAAAGATCGTCAAGGCTTACGGCGTGTGGGGGCCGAAGAGTTTCATGGGGATGAAATTCACCGGCACGCACCGGGTCACGTTTCTGATCGGGCCGGATGGAAGGATTCGGAAGGTCTGGCCGAAGGTGAAGCCGGGCGAACACGCGGCGGAAGTGCTGGCGGCGCTGTAGCGGCAAGCTGAAGCTTGAACTCCACCCGGGGCCAGGGCGGCTCAGTCGTCTTTGCCGCCACGACCGTTTTTGTCATCGTGGCCTTCGTCGTCCAGGTCGCGCTCGTCGTCACAATCATGGTCGTGATCGTGGTCGCCGAGGTCGTGCGGGACGAGGACGCGGACGAGGCGGGTGCTGGCGTTGCCGGCGCAGTCGGTGCAACGGACGGTGATGGTATAGACGCGCCCGTTGCCGCGACCGGAGCGTTCGGCGCGCAGCTTCAGGGTGAGAGGGCCGGTGATTTGCCAGTCGGGACCGGTGTCACCGTCGCCCAGGCCGTTCACCGGCTCGTTGCTGGTGACGGAAATAATTTTGCAGACCAGCGGCCCGCAGCCGCAGGCATCGAACGACTTCACGGAAACTTTGACCGGCACCATGCGATGATTCGGCGGCCAGAGAACTTTCGGCGTGACGGAAATGTGCTTGATGACCGGCGCATGGGTGTCGCGCACGGTGACGGTGGTGGCGTAGTTCGCCGGCGCAGACTTTCCATCCGAGACGGTGACGACGACGATGTTCGTGCCGGTGGAAAAGCAATTGGTGAAGTTCACGCCCGCGCTCGTCGGCGGGGAACCGGCGGCCACGAAATTCGTCTGCCGGGCCACGCCATTCACCGACCAGACCACGGCGAGCGCATCGCCGTCCGCGTCGGCCCGACGACGGTGAGTTTCGCGCAGGCCACGCCGCCGACGGCCAGCAGCGAACTGAGCACCCAGAGCCAACTGAAATGCTACGCCATGATGTCCACCCAGGGACTCACGTGCCACAGGCTGCGGGCATTTAACACGCCGCGATCCGGGGAGGACGGCTGTTGCGTCGGGTTCATTGGCCGTGATTTTATGCCGGCGCGGGGGAGCAACAAGTTTTTTCAGCCCGAAAACCGAAGCCGCTGACCGAAGGAAACGGAGAGAACGAAGCGGACCAGAGTTGGAACTGTCCGCCACGAAAATATTACGCCAGGGCCGATCCCGACCGAAAGCCCTGGCTCTTCGTTCCCTGCGTTCCCTTCTATGAAACCTGTCTCAGATTTCGAGCCGGTTCAGCCCGGCAGCATCTTCCGGCATCCCTTCGCTTTTCGGCTCTTGACGTTTTTTTGCAATTCCATTTTGGATTTTAGGTTGAATCCACCGAATAATCTCTTGCTTGCCGCAGGTGTGGTTTGTAAGTTTCGGCCCCGTTGGAGCACGCATAGCTCAATTGGATAGAGCATCTGACTACGGATCAGAAGGTTCCAGGTTCAACTCCTGGTGCGTGCACCACTTCGCCTCAGCAAATCGCAGGATATGCTTTTCCCCCAAGCCGGCCAACATGGCGAGTAGTATCAAAAGTAGCATCAGGGCGTTTTGATTCAGGCGGTGTCCGGTGTGCGGCTGTCGTGAGGATCGGCTTAAGGGAGCGGGAGCGGGCGAGTCATTCCAAGGAATGATCGTCGGCATCATCATTCGCCGACTGCT
>SIBH01000086.1 GCA_009695285.1 Pedosphaera sp. | reverse complement strand
CGGCACCTTCTGCCCCCAAACGACCTGACCGATTTTCCGGGCGAGCACGAAGGTGATTTTGCCACCGCTCACTTTCTTGTCGAGCTTCATAGCGGTAAACAGTTTTTTACGTTGAGCCGCGCTGAGTCTGATTTCCGTCGGCAGGCCGGCCTGGTTAAAAACGGTTTCGACGCGACGCGCGTCGTCGGCGGGCAGACCGGTCAGTTCCGCCGAAAGTTTCGCCGCCGCCACCTGGCCGATGGCGATGGCCTCGCCGTGCAAATATTTTCCGTAGCCGGAAATGTTTTCGAGGGCGTGGCCGATGGTGTGGCCGAAATTAAGAATCGCGCGCAAGCCGCCCTCGGTTTCGTCCTGGCCCACCACGTCGGCCTTGATCTCGCAGCAGCGGGCGACGACGGCGGCGAGCAGTTTCGCATCGAGTCGGAGCAGTCGGGGCAAGCAGCGCTCCAGTTGGCGGAAGAGGGCGTCGTCGTAAATGATTCCGTATTTGATGACCTCGGCGAGGCCGGCGCGAAACTCGCGGGCCGGGAGCGTCCGCAGGGTGCCGAGATCGCAGAGCACCAGCCTCGGCTGATGAAATGCGCCGACGAGATTTTTGCCCGCGCGCAGATTCACGCCCACCTTGCCGCCAACCGAGCTGTCCACCTGCGCGAGGAGCGTGGTGGGCACCTGCACGAAATCCACCCCGCGCAGATAGGTGGCCGCGACAAAGCCCGCCAGGTCCCCGACCACGCCGCCGCCGACGGCCACGATGAATGATTTTCGTTCGAGCCGGTGCGCGGCCAACTGGTCGTAGCACGCTTGAACGGTCTTCAGGCTCTTCGCCGTTTCGCCCGCCGGCACGGTGATGAGGACCGGGGCAAAGCCCGCCGCCGTGAGCGAATTGAGAACAGTTTTCGCGTAGCGCGGCCCGACATTTTCATCCGTAATGACCGCGCAACGGCGGCCCAGTTTCCGCCGGGCGCACTCCGCGCCGAGGCGGGCAAGGAGGTGGTCGCCGATGAGGATCGGATAGCTTCGGGCGCCGAGCGGGACGTTCACAACACGCATGACGGCAGAATAAGGATTGCGGGCAGAGTGTAAAGTTTTGGCCGCAGGCGCAGCCTGACGCTGGTTTCACCCCACGACTCTTTCGGAGCGCCGATCTCCGATCCGGCGCGGTGGTGAAGCAGGTCACGCCTGCCGGGTCGGAGATCGGCGCTCCGGGAGCAGTCTCGCTGCGGGCGCATCCTGACACTGACCCGGAGTGCGGCTGTGTGGTCCTCGACCAACCGCAGCAGCTACGCATGGCAGTGCGCGTTCAGAACATTCTACACCGTTCGACATTCGGACCCGCTGCGGCTGGTCTCCGCGACACAGCCGCGCTCCGTCCGCATTCTGGGGAGTGCGTGGATGCGCCCTCTCGCTGCCGGTGAAAGCTTTGCTGCTTGGCGATGGAGCCGCGGCCCGGCACCCTCGTTCGCATGAAATCTCTCTGTCACTTGCTTGCTCTGCTGGTCGCGGGTCCGGCGGTTCACGTCCTCGGCGCGAAGGAAATGCTGCCCGGCGCGCGGCGGGTTCTGTTCCTCGGCGACAGCATCACCCACTCCGGCCAATACGTGGAGGCCGTCGAGACTTATCTTGTGACGCGATTCCCGAAACGCCGGATCGAATTCCTGAACCTCGGTCTGCCGAGCGAAACGGTCTCCGGTCTCTCGGAGAAGGGCCATGCCGGCGGTGCCTTTCCCCGGCCCGAGCTGCGCGAGCGCCTCGCCCGCGTGCTTACCAAGGTAAAGCCCGACACCGTCGTCGCCTGCTACGGGATGAATGACGGCATCTACCTGCCCTTCGCGCCGGAGCGGTTCGCGGCCTTCAGCAACGGACTGGTGCGCCTGCGCGAGGACGTCACCGCCGCCAGCGCAAAAATCATTCATGTGACCCCGCCGGTGTTCGACGAAAAGAAGGGCGGTAATCCGGGCTACGGCGCGACGCTGGATCGTTACTCGGATTGGCTGATCGGCCAGCGCGCGGCGGGCTGGAACGTGATCGACCTGCACGCTCCGATGAAGCGAGTGCTGGAGGAACGGCGCGCGGCGGATCCGAAATTCTTCCTGGCCGGCGACGGCGTGCATGTCGGCGAACCGGGCCACTGGATCATCGCCCAGCAAGTCCTGCTGCATCTCGGCGCGAAGGACGTGGCCGACTTCGCCAGCGCGGTGGAAATGGCGCGCGCGCATCGGAAGGGCGCGGAGATTTTGAAGCTTGTGCAACAAAAGCAGCGAATGCTCAAGGACGCTTGGCTCAACGACACCGGGCACAAGCGTCCCGGCATGGGCAAGGGCCTGCCGGTCGCCGAGGCCACCGCCAGGGCCGCCGCATTGAATGATCAGATTCGCGAGCTCACCGGTGCTGCGAAAAACTCACCGTAGAAAATAATCCGGGCCGTCCTGATCCTTAAGATGGTCCTTTGTCCGCCTTCCGAATCCGGGCCAGCACCCCGGTCAGGATCAGCGCCATGCCGAGCGTGCAGACGATGGCCGCGCCGGTCGGCCAGTCGAACTGCGAGGAGGCGTAGAGACCAACCACACTCGAGATCGTCGCCACCACCCAGCCGATGAGAAAGAGCGCGCCAAGCTTTCGCGCGAGAAAGTTGGCGCAGACGGCCGGCACGATTAGGTAGGAAAAGACCAGCAGTACGCCGCCGATCTGGACGAAGGTCGTCACCACGGCGCCGAACAGCGCGTAGAACCAGAAGTCCCACCACCGGAGGGAAAGCTTCCCAGCCACCGCGCCTTCCGGCTCGAACGACAACGCGAGGAACTGCCGCCGAAAAATCTAATGCACCAGGCCGATGACGGCATAGAGCGCGAAGGGCCGGAGGACATGCTCCGGCTTCTGCAGATGCAACAGTTCGACGACGAGCGTGTGGCGCAGTTCCTCGTTGCCGTTGGGGCTGTCGCTCAGAAGCACGATGCCGGCGGCGGCGGCGACGAATGTTGGTCGCGCGACCTGATGGGCTGGAAGCGATGGAGCGACGCGGGCCTGACGCAGCACCGCAACTGGTGGCCGGAGGTGTATCGCGAGGCCTGCCAGTCATGGGGCGTGGAACCTGATCCGAAAATTCTCGCCTTCAACACGAGCTACAAACGGTGCGCGCGAACTTGAAAAATTTGCCGCCGTCAGCTTGAGAAAATCTCGTCCCTCACACCGGAGCCGGACGGGACATGCTGAAAATTTTCTTCCCGGCGCACATCACGGCAAAAACCACGCCGAGCAAGGCCACGTCCACCGCTCCCACGGGCAAATCCCAGCGCAGAGCGATGTAGAAGCCGGCCAGCGAACTGGCCACCCCGCTGCCGACGGCCAGCAAAGCAAACTGCCGCATGTTCGCGGCGAACAAACGGGCGATCAACGGCGGGATGAGCAGAAAACCAAAGGTCACCAACGGTCCCACGCTCAGGACGCTCATGGAAATCGTCAGGCCGATGAGGAGGAAGAGCAAGGCGTCCCAGACCACCACGTTTTTTTTCAAAGTCACCGCCATCTCTGGGTCGAAGGAAACGAGCATGAATTCCTTTTGGAACAGCAACAGGCAGATCAGGACCAGCGCGAAAGCTCCCGCCGTCCATGCCAGGTCGGAATTGCTCACGGCGATGATCTCGCCTTTGAGCCGGTCGAGCAGGCCGTGTTCGCCAAAGGGGTTTTTCACGAGCAGCAAAACGCTCCACGCGCCAGCTAGGACATAGGCCGTGCCGATGCGGCCTTCGACCAGCCCGCGCCCGCGCCGTTCCAAGAACGAAAGCACGAGAATGGCGGTAAGGGTGAACACGGTGGAACCGGCAAAAGCCAGCGTGTTCTCGCCATTTTCCAGATGTGGCACCGCGCCCCAGGTGTGCAAGGCAAAGGCGAAAGCGATGCCGCAGGAGGAGATTTGCGGCAGGGCCACGCCCATGAAGACCAGACGGCGCAGCACCAGATACACCCCCACGAGCGGACAGGCCGCACCAATCAAAAGGCTGACATAAACGGAATTCCGCAGGAGGAAATCCGGGGAGAACATTTCGTGAAGCGTTTCCATGTCAGTGCAGTTGCCAGCCGAGAATCTCGGCGATTTTGTCGCGGTTAAGCAGTTCGTGCGCCGTCCCCTCCAGCACGCGGCCTTCGTGCAGCCAGAGGACGTGGTTCGCGTATTTCTGCATCACCCGCAGGTCGTGGTTGACGAGCAGGATCGTCAGTCCTTGCTCGCGGTGGATGCGGCTGAGCAGTTCCATCACAGCCAGCGACGCGACGGCGTCAATGCCGGCCGTTGGCTCGTCGAGGAGGAGAAATTCGGGCTGGGCCGCCAGGGCGCGGGCAATGAGGACGCGCTGTTTCTGGCCGCCGGAGAGTTGCGCGAAGGGCTGTCGGCTTAGGTTCTCCGCACCGGCCGCGTGGAGGCATTGCCGCGCGAAATTTTTTTCCTCCGCGCCGATGCGAAGACCGGGGCCAACGCGGCCGCACACGCCCATGAGCACGACTTCAAAGCTGGAGAGCGGGAAAATGGAATCGAGCGATTCGCGCTGCGGCACGTAGCCAAGAACAGGAGCGCGACCTTGGTGTGACGGAAATTCCAGACGTCCGCCCAGCGGCGGAAGAATGCCGAGAATGGTTTTGATGAGGGTGGATTTGCCGGAGCCATTCGCACCGAGCAGCCCGATGAATCCGCCCTGCGGCAGGGCCAGTTGCAGATCGGACAGGACGACGTGGCGGTCGTACCCCACCGCCACGTTGTCGAATTTAAGCAGTATGTCGCCGGTCACTTTGATTCCTTCAATGCCGCCACGATTTGCGCGACATCGTAATCAAAGAGTCCGATGTAGTCTGTAACTTTTTCATGCGCGCCCACCTTGTCGGGTAGCAGGAGGAGCCGCGCTCCCGTGGCCTTCGCCACGTAGTCGGGCGTCCGGCGCGGACGGTTCGGCTCGATGAGGAGCAGCTTCACGCCCTCCAGTTTCATGCGCGGAATCAGGGCGGTGATGTGCGTGGGCGAAGGTTCGATGCCCGGCTTGGGTTCGATCTGGCCGACCACGGAAAGACCGAAGCGCTCGGCGAAATACTCGTAGGACTTGTGATATGTCACGACTTTCACCCCGCGATACGGTTCGAGCGCCTTGGTCCAGTCGGCGATTTTCTGATCGAGGCGGTCGCTGAACTTTTTCAAGTTCGCGCGATAGGCGTCGGCATTGGCAGCATCAAGCCGGCTGAACACCTCGGCCAGTTGCCCGGCCATGATCTTGCCGTTGGCCGGATCGAGCCAGTAGTGCGGATTGCCGGCGGGATGCACGTCGCCCATCGAACGGTCTATCGGCCCAGTGGGAAGTCCCAGCAGGCGGATGCCGCGCGACATGACGACGCGGCCTGGCCCGTCAATGAGGATTTTGGCATTGCGCGCCCCGGTGAGCAGCGGCGGAAGCCAGCCGACTTCCAATTCCGCACCGCCTTCCAGCAGCACATCCGCCTGGTTGAGCACCCGAATGAAACTGGGCCGGGCATCGACGAAGTGGGGGTCTTCGGTGCCACGGGCCAGGGTGGTGATTTTGATATTATCGCCGCCGACCGCCTGGGCGATGACCCCGAAATCCGGAAAGGTGGCAACTACATTGAGTTTGGCCGCCGCGACCGCCGCGTGCGTCAGCCCCAGCGCGAGGGAGATAAACAATTTTGCTTTCATGTAATGATGGAAAAGTTTCGGGCGATCTAGAATTTGTGGGCCGCGTGCGCGCCGAGTAGAAATTCAAATTGCAGCCAGATGGAATGATCTGCGCCGATGTGGGAGCGGCGGTCGTAATTGTACTGCAAGCGCACCTTGGAAAACTCGCTCGGATACCAGGTGAGATTTGGAGAGATGCGCCAGCGTTGATCGCGGTCGGGATCGTTGCCATACACCGCCTCGTAGGCCGCGCGCCGGGAGCGCGTGACGAAATCCGCGCGCAGGCCGGCCACCCAGCCTTTCTGGAAACCATAGGCGATCTGGGAATACACGCCGTAATCCGTGAGCATTTCGCGCGGCACGCTGTTGAGCAGGCCGTCGCCGTTGAGATCGGCGTCGGTCGCGCCGAGCGTTCCGTCGCCGTCCAGGTCTTCGGTGAAGGCACCCGCCTGATAACGGCGCATCATCAGTTCAGTCTGCCAGGTGACGAACGGGAATCCACCGTGCTGATGGGCCGGCTTCCATTTCCAGAAGAAATCTAAGCCGTAGATTTGCGTGTCCGCGCGCGGGCCAGAGCCGTTCGGCCCGAAGGCCGCCGACGCACCCACCATCAGCGTTTGTGCGTCGGAGAGATTGAACGAAGCGACGTAGCGCGGCGCAAACAACATGTCGTTGAACGCCTTGACCGATCCCGAATCATGCAGGCGTCCGAGGAACGGTTCGCCCTCGTGATCATTGCGAAAACTCGTCGCCGTTTCGCCCTGGCTGTTCTGTACTGCTAGGAATAACTCGGAATAAAACGGCGTCGGCACCAGCCAGGAGAGGCGCACACCGGGATTCCGCAGTCCGTCCCCACCCAGGAACCGCCCGTTGATCAGAGGTTGATCCACAAAGTCCCAGGTGTGCGGATGCATGGAGTTCAACCGGCCAAACTCGGTGAAAAACTGCCCGGCCTTCACCTGCAAATTCCACGGCAACGAAACTGTTTCCAGAAAAGCCTCCTCCGCCTCGATCACCGTCTCCCCGGCGGAATCGATCTGTAAAATGATGTTGGCCTGCCCGCGAAAATACGGGTCCACCTTGCCGTCCAGCGTCAGCTCCAGATTCTGCACCGTGAAGCCACGCTGCTTCGGATCGTGTCCGCCCAGTTGCAGCGCTTCGATGTTCTTCGCCGTCGAACCGCCCGCCGCCACCAGCGCGGCGAACGAGATGTTCAAATAGCTCGCCGCACCGCCGCCGGCCAGTCGGATCGGATCGGCGGCCGACCATGTTCTTTCGCCCGGCGGTGGCGTCCGTCCGGGCGTCACGGGCGAGTTCATCCAGTCGCGCCATTTTTGCTGCTCATTGGTCGTCGCGCTCTGCTGCTGCGCTACGGCGTCCAGCCGTTTGGTCAACTCCTCGATCTGGCGGCGGCTCTCCGCCTGGGCTTTTTCAAACGCGTCCTTCACCGTCTGCAACTGCTGCTTCAACAAATCCACTTCTGCATTGACCTGGGCCGCGAGTGGGAGCGCGGTCAGGCAGGTAACAAGGGTCAATAAATATTTAAGTTTCATGCTTATCTTTCGTGGCGCGGCCGCGCACACGCGCAGCCGCAAGGGTTAAAATTAAATTAGTCAACCGACACCAACACCGAAACCGGCGAAGACTAAGACAAGCAAGGAGGGCCGCGTCCGGGCAGCAGCCGGACATCGGAACTGACGAAGGAAACTTCGCGCGCGGGCGTGCGGGTGGAAAAATTAACGGGCGGAACCGGCACCGGCACCGCCACGGGCGCGAGGTCGAGTTGGCCCTGGTTGAAATTCGAGAGCACGCACTGATGCGAGGAGGAAAGGTGATCGGCGTGAAGCCACTGGTGCAGCGAAGCGCTGATTGAGGCCAGCGTGGAGAACAGAACGAGTGCAGCCACCAAACCGGCCAGAATCATCCGGCCCGACGAGACTGAACGAGATGTGGCCAGTTCCGCTTGCAAGGTGCGGGCAATTAAGCAAGCCACGCCGGGCGTGGCAAGTGTTGATTGACCGGACTTTCCTGTCGCAGGCCGTTTTGCTTTTGCCAACCGGGCGGCCGGGCGCGTAAGGTTGCTCCAACACCAGCCTGGCCGTTCAACCATCCGGCCCGGCATGGTTCAGCCACCAGACGAGAACGGCTCCAGCACCACGAAGCGTCGCTGCACAACTGGGCTTGAATCGTTGACCGTAAAAGTTAGCTTACGGGCGATGAAACTGAGATTAGACCTGCTAGAACAGCTGACCGACGAGGACACCCTCGAGGAAGTCCTGGCAAACAATCACCGCTACAAACCCGAGCCGCTTTTCTCAAAAACCGGAGTTGGGAGCTTGTCGTGGCCTCAACCGAGGAGCGTGCGCAAGAGGAGGCGCGCAGCACGGCTTTAATCGAGAGACTCAGGCGGCGTGCACTGGCGAGTGGGCAGAAAAGCAGGCACAAGTTCTCTCCCTCGGTGAAACAATAAAATTCCTCCGGCACTGTCATCGCCGCGCGCCGTTTCTTTTCTTCAACGGCAACACCTTCGCGGATATCGCCCGCCAGATCACCGCGGCAGTCTTTGCCAACCTGCCCACCAACCGCCGCCGCGAGGTCATGTCCGTGGTGGCGCACTAAACCGCCGGTGTTGTCCCATGGGAAACGATGGTTGCGATCGTAGAGTCGCTTTGCCAGACCGCCGAGTTGAAACCCGGCGACCGCGTGAAAAATTTGTGCGGCTCATTGCACGGCGTGATCGTCCGCCTCCTGGAAGATGGCCGGGTCGTCTGGCGTCCGGGCAGCACGCCGAGCGAATTGACCGCGCTGCCGGAAAGCCTCTGCGCCGATGAGGAGCCGAAGGCGTGAGCAACCCGACCCACGGAGCGGGTTGTCGAAGGCCGGGAGATTTATCAACTGCCCCACGAACATCTATTAAAACTTGGCGACCGACGGCAGCGGGCTTTTGAACGGTTCCGGGGACGCGCCGAAAAATCGGCCTCGCACCTCGGCTGCTACACCTGGGTCGTCAGACTGCTCGGCGGCAGATTGGTCAGCGGCACTTTCGCATTCGTCTGGTGGAAATAATTCGCCGACCAGTCATTCGCGAACAGCACGACGGGATTTTGGTCGGTATCGTAGGCGAGCTTCGAGCCGGTGGGCAGTTGCAGCGAATCCAAATCCTCCTCGCGCAGATGCGCGGGCAGCCAGCGCACCACTGTCCACGGGGCCGCCTCCAGCCGCGACTCCGCGCCGTATTCGCTTTCGAGCCGGAACTGCACGACCTCGAATTGCAGCGGGCCGACGGCGGCCAGCAGCGGCACTTTCGTGGCGGAATCTTTCAGGTGCAAAATCTGGATCACGCCCTCCTGCAACAACTGGTCAAGGCCCTGGCGGAATTGTTTGTATTTCGCCGTGTTCGGATTGTGCAAATAGGAAAAACTCTCCGGCGTGAAGCGCGGGATTTCTTTGTAAACAATGCCCGCGTCGGTCGAGAGCGTGTCGCCGATGCCAAAGCCGTCGTGGCCGACGAGGCCGATGACATCGCCCGGATAGGCCTCGTCCACCGTCTCACGTTCGTTGCCGAAGAGTTTGTGCGAGCTGCTGAGGCGGACTTTTTTGCCGGTGCGCGAATGGGTCACCTGCATGTCGCGCTCGAACTTGCCGCTGCAGACGCGCAGGAACGCGATGCGGTCGCGGTGGCGCGGATCCATGTTCGCCTGGATTTTGAAAATGAAACCGGAGAACGCGGGATCTTCCGGCGTGATGAAGTTATCGCCCGCGATCCGGCCCGTGCGCCCTTTCGGGCCGGGTGCGTGTTTGAGAAAACCATCGAGCAGCAGTTGCACGCCGAAGTTGTTCACGCCGCTGCCGAAAAAGACCGGCGTGGTCCGGCCCGCGAGCACTTCGCTTTCGTCGAAGCTCTCGCCAGCCAGTTCGAGCATGTCGAGCTCCTCGACGGTTTTATTGAAATCAGCCTCGCTCAAATTTCCACGCACCGCCGGATCGTGCAGGCCGCCGACGGACACCGGCGCGCGATATTTTCCACCGACGACGCGCTCGAACGTGTGCATCGTTTTTGTCTGACGATCATAAACGCCCTGAAATTCCGCGCCGTTGCCGATGGGCCAGTTCACCGGGAACGCGCCGATGCCAAGGACTTTTTCCAGTTCATCGAGCAGGGCGAGCGGTTCGCGCGTGGGCCGGTCGCACTTGTTCATGAAGGTGAAGATCGGCACGCCGCGCTGCCGGCAGACCTCGAAGAGTTTCCGCGTCTGCGCCTCGATGCCTTTGCCGGCGTCGATCACCATCACCACGGCGTCCACGGCGGTGAGCACGCGATAGGTGTCCTCGGAAAAATCCTTGTGACCGGGCGTGTCGAGCAGGTTGATGCGATAGCCGGCGTAGTCGAATTGCAGCACGGTGGAGCTGATCGAGATGCCGCGCTTCTTTTCCAGCTCCATCCAGTCGCTCGTCGTGGCGCGCTGATGTTTGCGCGCGGTCACGGAACCGGCGAGTTGCACCGCGCCGCCGTAGAGCAGGAGCTTTTCGGTCAGCGTCGTCTTGCCGGCGTCGGGATGCGAGATAATCGCAAAGGTCCGGCGGCGGGAAATTTCATTCGTCAGATCCACAAGGCCGGAGACGGTAGCAGGAGGGAATTTCGGGACAAGGGTTAATCAAACAAACTGCCCCGCCGCGTGACCGGAAGCCCAGGCCCATTGAAAATTATAGCCGCCGAGCCAACCGGTCACGTCCACCACTTCGCCGATGAAATACAAGCTGGGCACGCGCCGGCACTCCATTGTCTTCGAGGAAAGCTCGCCGGTGTCCACGCCGCCGAGCGTGACCTCAGCCTTCGCGTAGCCCTCGGTGCCGACGGGATGGATTTCCCAATCGTGCAACCGCCGCGCCACGGCCTCCAGTTCGGCGGGCGTGTAGCGGTTCATCGGGCGCGACGGCGCGAAACGCGCGCACCATTCCTGCACGAAGCGCTGCGGCAGATGTTGCGCGAGGACGGTCTTCAATTCGCGGGTCGTCCCCCGGTATGCGGCGAAAATTTCCAGCGCGGATTTGTCCGGCAGCAGATTGATGTGCAGCGGGTCGCCCTCGGCGCCGTAGGATGAACTTTGCAGAATGGCCGGGCCACTCAGTCCGCGATGCGTGAACAAAATATTCTCCCGAAAGCTCCGCCCACCGCGCGAGACCACGCTGTCAATGGAGAGTCCGCTCAGTGCGGCGAACGCGGCCTGTTCCTCCGCGCTGAAGGTGAGCGGCACGAGACCGGGGCGCGTGGCGGTGAGTTTCAAACCGAATTGCCGCGCCAACCGGTGGCCGAAATCGGTCGCGCCAATTTTCGGAAAGGAAAGCCCGCCGGTGGCGACAACCAGCGAGTCGCACTCGAACGGCCCCAGGTTCGTGTCGAGTTGAAAGTCGGCGTCATGCCGCACCGCGCCGACCTGGCAGTTGAGCCGAATTTCCACGCCCGCCGTGTCGCACTCGGCTTGCAGCAGTTCCACGATCTGCCGCGAACTGAGATCGCAAAAAAGCTGGCCGAGCTTTTTTTCGTGATACGGAATGCCGTGATGCTCGACGAGCGCGATGAAGTCGGCGGGGTTGAAGCGGGCCAGCGCCGATTTGCAAAAGTCCGGATTGACCGAAAGGAAATTCTCCGGCCCGGCGCTGACGTTGGTGAAATTGCAGCGCCCGCCCCCGGAGATGAGGATTTTTTTTCCGAGCCGTTCGGCGTGTTCGATCAGCAGCACGGAGCGCCCGCGCCGGCCCGCCGTGAGGGCACACATCAGCCCCGCCGCCCCCCCGCCGATGACGATCACGTCGCGCTTCATCGCAGTGTCGGTTGCAAACAATTAATCATGTACGGGCATGAGAAATAATTTCTCCCGCCGTGGCAAGGCAATGCGCGCATGTGTGGTAGGGCTGCGCTGCCGCGCTGCCGTGACTTTCGCCGCACCGAGCACCGCAATGCTCTGCTCAGTTGAGCCGCTGTCTCCGCCAGCATCGCTGCACTCGCGGCAGAAAAGCACTTCGGCGGCGCGGCAGCACTGCCCACCCTCGCGCCCCAAAACATTGTCGCCCCACCGGGCCTGCTTCTGCTTTCATCGACGCGTGACGCGAGACAACCTTCGCACCGTCGCTCTATTTCATCACCGACCTCGGCACGGGTGAAATGCACAGCACGCTGCCCGGCGGCGCGGACGGTCGGCGTTTCTCGAAGTGGTACGCGAACGGAATCGGAGACTGGCTGGCGGGCACTGCAAAGTGTTGTTTGGAAAACTAGGTGAGCCTTCCTGATCTGAAGCTGCCCCTCTACTTCGTGGAACAGCACGAGCGAGGTTGCTGGCGAAGGAGAGTGTTTCCAACTGGCTCAAGGCTTTCGTTTTTCCTGTCAAAACTCTTTAGAAATGTCCCCTGTTTAACTCACGAGAGAATGCCCCCTTTGTTGTTTGTTCTTCCT
>SIBH01000085.1 GCA_009695285.1 Pedosphaera sp. | reverse complement strand
ACGTGTTGTTCGTCCGCCGAGGGCTGGCGATGCCGGATTTTATTTTTCTGCATGCCCAACAGCCTAAAAAATCCAAGGCGGCCTGTCCCGCAAAATCAATCAACCGACCACGCTTCAATGACTTGCCGTCCTGAAAATCCGCGCCCTAGAGACCAGGCGGTCACGCCGGACAGCGGTGCGGCGCGTCGGACCGGGCGGAGAAGATGAATCGGGCCGGGAACGGTGCCGGGGGAGAGCTTACGCGCGCTTCGCGTACGGCAGCTTCCACGGCGCGCGATACTTCACGCCGACGAGTTTGTCCGCCTGCGGGTCGTTGACGATCTTCTCGTGCTCGGAATCCCAGACGATCTTCTTGCCGGTGCGGAAGGCGATGTTGCCGAGGTGCGCGACGGTCGAGACGTGATGGCCGAGTTCGAGATTGAGCACGGGCGGCTGCCGCGACTTGACGCAGTCGAGAAAGTTGCGCACGTGGGCGGGACGCGGGTCGCCGCTGCCTTTGTGTTTTTCCGGCTCGAGACTGGCCTTGCGTTTTTCGATGACCAGTTCCCAACCCTCGTCGTTGAGCAGAATCGTCCCCTCCGTTCCGCTCCAGGAAACGCCCCACGAGCGGCCGTTAAGGCCCACGCCGACACCGCTCTTGTGTTCCCATTCGAGCACGAAGCCAGGAAATTCGTAGAGCGCGATCTGTGAGTCCGGCGTTTCGCGCATGTCGTGTTGCACGAACGTGCCGCCGGTCGAACAAACATTTTTCGGCGGCTCTTTCGGCATGCCCATCAGCGCCATGTTGATCAAATGCACGCCCCAGTCGGTCATCAAGCCGCCGGCGTAATCCCAGAACCAGCGGAAGTTGTAGTGAAAACGATTTTGATTGAACGGTCGTTTCGGCGCGGGCCCGAGCCACATTTCGTAGTCAACGCCTGCGGGTGGTTGTGAATCGGGGATGGTGTCCATCGTCGGCTGCCAGTCGAGCCACGCCCACGCGCGCACCATGCTCACGTTGCCGAGCTTGCCGGACTTTACGAACTCCGCCGCCTCGATGATGTGTTTGCAACTCTTCCACTGCGAACCCATCTGCACGATGCGGTTGTGCTTTTGCGACGCCGTCAACATCGCGCGGCCCTCGTCAATCGTCGTCGCCAGCGGCTTCTCCACGTAAACATCCTTGCCCGCCTGGCATGCCATCACGGTCGGCAACGCGTGCCAGTGATCCGGCGTGGCGATGAGTACGATGTCCACGTCCTTGCGGTCGAGCACGCGACGGAAATCTTTCACGGTGTCCGGTTTCGGGCGCGAATGTTTGGCGCAAAGCTCGACGCCCTTCGCGAGATGCGAATCGTCCACGTCGGCGATAACGGCGCAATCCACTTCCGGGTTGCGGAAAAAACATTCGAGGTCGCCGCTGCCCATGCCGCCGCAGCCGATGAGGCCGAGGCGGAGCTTGCTGTTCGGCCCCGGCTCGCCCGCGCGCACCGAACGGATGAACGGCCCCGCGAGGGCCGCCGCGCCGGCCGCGAGCGTGGCAGTGCGGACGAATTCACGACGGGAGAAATCTTTGCCGGGAAACGGGTTCGTTGTTTTCATGCGGGAGGGGTTTAGCAGCGCGCGGGAAAAAGTGAAACGAAAATTTGTCCGGAACGCGCGCGGCGGCCCGCCCGCAAAAGTGTTCGACTCGCCGCCCAACCGTGATAAGCTTCACCCAGCAATGGACGCAGACGAACGGGAAATTTTTTATTATTTGAAGTCGTACCGGAACGAGTTCATCTCCGCGCGTGAAATCTCCCGTCGCGCCGGCGGCAAGAAAAAATTTCGCAGTGAACCCGAGTGGGCCAAGCCCGTGCTCACGCGCATGGTGGAGCGGGGCATTCTCGAAGCCGATACTTCCGGCCATTATCGCATCAAGCCGATGTCCAAGAAGACCGGCAAGCGGAAATGGGTTTCGCCCCAGATCCAGCGCATCCTCCGCGAGAGCGGCAAGGAGTTCGCGGACATCCAGACCACCGACGACGAAATGGATGCCTACTACGACAACCTTTGAGCCGTGCGGTTCGCGCGCGCGTCAAGCCGTCCGCCACTTCAAGTCCACCACCTGACCGTGCTCCGCGTGTGCGGGGTCGAGACAACGGAGTTCCAACTTCAGGCCATCGGGCCGCGTCGTGGCGTGAACCCAGCCCGCCGGATCGCCCGGATGAAAAAGATAGGCCACCGGCGGGAGGTTCACGAGGTGCAGCCCGCTCTCGTCCGCGTCCACGCGCCATTTGTGCGTGTGCCCGAAAACCCACGCCTTCGCCTGCCGTCGCGGGCGGAGAACTTTCAACAATTCCTCGGTGTCCTTGAGCCCGCCGATCTTCTCGCGCGTGCCGGGATTGTGGTGGACGAAAATCACCGCCGGCTTGCGCTTGTTCGCATCGAGAGACTTCGCGAGCCAGTCCAACTGCTCCGGCCCGAGCAGCCCCGGCGTTTGCAACGTCTTCTCCAGTGAATCGAGGATGAACCAGTTCACATTGGCTGACTCCACCAGCGCGACCTGCCGGTCGGCGACCGGGCGTTTGGCGGTTTTCGTTGTTTCCAGCGCCGCCCAGAAATGTTCCCGCTCATCGTGATTCCCGAGCGCGAGGTGCAGCGGCATCCCGCCCGCGCGCAGCGGGTCGAGCAGCGACGTGAACTGCGCGTAGTCGCCCGGCTCGCCGCTGTCGAGCGCGCAATCGCCCACCACAAAAACTCCCGCCGGTCGCGCCGGCAACGCCAGCACCTCCGCCGACACCGCCTTCAAATGCTCCGTCATGTTGATCTCGCGCGCGACCTTGGCCGGATCAGCGGCGATGTGAAGGTCGGCGAACAGCGCCCACGAGTTCTCGTCCGTGCGGCGCGACGCGGCGAAAATCTCCGGCGCAAGGGCGAGGCCCGCGCCGGCGAGCAGTGAGCGTTTCAGGAAGTTTCGTCGTGAGAGCGGTGGCAGGTGGATTGGCATGGGCGATTCGTACGCCCGTCAGGCCGCGGCCTCAAGCAGATTTTTTGCCCCGCACGCGCAACTTTTCCGCCGCTGCGATTTTCAATTGTTGTGGCGGACAATCATCGGTAACTTCCCTCATGCGTTGGCGCGCGATCTTGATCTTTTCGCTCGCGGCAAATCTCGTCCTCGCGGCGGGCTGGCTGTGGTTCGCCCGCGTCAACGCCCGGCGGCTCACGCGGCAGAACATCGTCCCCGATGCCGGCCAGACCGCCACCATCAGGACCAACATCCTCGTCCGCAAACAATTCTTTTCCTGGTCGGAAGTCGAGTCCGATGACTATCCCAGCTACATCGCCAACCTCCGCGACATTGACTGCCCCGAGCAAACCATCCGCGACATCATCATCGCCGACGTGAACCTGCTCTACGCCCGCAAACGCGCCGTCGAGATCGTCACGCCGGAGCAGCAATGGTGGCGGGCCGAGCCGGACGTAACCGTCGCGCAGGTCGCCACCGCCAAGTCGCGCGAACTCGATCAGGAGCGGCGCACCTTGCTCGCGAAACTCCTCGGCACCGGCTGGGAATCCGGCGACCTCGTCAGCCTCCCGCGCCCCACGCGCCCCGGCGTCCCGCTCGACGGCCCCGTCCTCGGCAACCTGCCCGCCGACGTGAAACAATCCGTCCAGGAAATCAGCGCCCGTTCCGCCGACCGCATCGCGGACTACGTTAACGAACAAACCAGGAACGGCAAACCCGTTGACCCCGCCGTGCTCGCGAAGTTCCGTTCGCAAACGCGCGCGGAACTCGCCGGCGTGCTCGCGCCCGAGCCGTTGGAGGAATATCTCCTGCGCTATTCGCAGAACGCCACCGCCCTCCGCGGCGAACTCGGCGCGTTAAAATACTTCACCACCACGCCCGAGGAATTCCGCGCCCTCTTCCGCGTCACCGACACCTTGGATCTCCAGTTGGCCGCGCTCGCCGACGCGACGGACGTGAACAGCCTCGCCGCGAAACGCGTGCTCGAACAACAGCGCGCCGCCGCCCTCAAGAACACCCTCGGCCCCGAACGCTACGAACTTTTCAAGCTGCTGCAGGACCCGGCGTATCGCGACGCCTACGCCGCCGCGCACGCCGCCGGCACCCCCGGCGCCGCCGCCGTGCTCTACGAGATCAACCTCGCCGCGCAATCGGAGCAGACGCGCCTGCGTTCACAGACCAACTTCACACCCGAACGGCTCGCGATTGAACTGAAGAAAGCCGAACTCGAACAATTGACAGCCGCCGCGCAAGCCCTCGGCCAGGAACTCCCGCCCGAACCCGTGCCGCCGCCCAAACCCGAGCCAAAGAAAATCCACCAGATGAAATCCGGCGAGACGTTGAACTTCCTCGCGCAACTTTACGGCGTCCAGCCGAACGACCTGCGCGCCGCGAACCCGAACCTTGATTTCAGCAAGCTCAAAGGCGGCGAGAACGTGAGCATCCCCATCAAGCTCATGCCGCCCATCCCCATCCCCGTGCCGCCGTGAGCCAAACCTGCAAACTTGCCGGTTGCGATGCTGAGTGTTACGGTTCGCCGCATGAACACGCTCGCTGAAATCGAGAACGCCGCCGAAGCTTTGCCGCCGGACCAAAAGCAGGAACTGCTGCTCTTTCTCGCCGCACGACTCCGTTCGCAGCGCGCCGGGATGCCGGAACCGCGCAAGTTTTCGCGCGAACAGATGGCGGGCTGGATCGCGGAAGACGAAGCCGACCTGCGCCGGTTCCGTGATGGCAAGTGAGGATTTTCCTCGACACCAGCGTCCTGCTGGCCGCCAGCGCCTCAGCCAAGGGCGCTTCATGTGAGGTCTTTCAACGGGCTGCTGCCAACGGCTGGACGCTGATTACCAGTCCCTACGCTATCGAAGAAGTCCTGCGCAATCTCCCTGACTTCCCGCCGTCCGTGACCACCGACTGGACACGACTTCGCTCCGCCTTGCTGGTGATGGCCGACGTGCTTACCCTCGACCGGCCGGCGGTCTTTGAAGCCGCCAAAGACCGGTCGATCTTGTTCAGCGCGCTGGCCTGGGCCGACGTGTTACTCACGCTCGACTGGGGCGACTTCGGCGGGCTGATGGACAAACCTTTTTACGGACTGCTTGTAATGAAACCCGGCATGTTTTTGGAGCGAGAAAGAGTCGCGGGCCGATTGAAATAACGCTGGCCCGGGTATGGGATGCCGGAGCGTTGACGCGTTGTTACGAGGAACGCAGCAGGAGTTGGTTCTCCGACTTCAACTTGGGGACGCGGGCTTTCGTGCGCTCGTTCATTCCTTACGAATGAGAGCCGGCCAGTTGCCGCGCCTGCCGCCGCAGAATGGCGATAAATTTGTTCGCCCGCACATAGCCGGCATACTCGGCCTTTTCCGACTTGTTGAGCTGGCCTTCGGTGGATTTGCCGGCGAGGGCTTCGATCCGCGCCGGGAGTTTTGCGTCGGCGCGAAAGCTCAGCACCGCCTCCGCTTTTTCGGGCAGGACGATTTTCAACACGGGACGAACTCCCCGATCAAAAGCATCTGTTTCCGGTGTGGCTGGCACGGGCTGACACTACCACAGGCGATCGCCTTTTGGCAACCACGAGGAATCGAAGTGAACGTTCGTCTTCTCCCCGGCTCCCTCCCCCGGCGAGGAAAAACTTGACCGGTAAAATTGTGGCAAAAAAGATTTTGAATGACTTTTGGTCGTTCCTGTCTTAGCATCAACGCACGTGAAGCAGCCGACGCCCATGGAAAGCGCGGTAGCCCGAAATAAGGGAGGGCATGAAGCTTCGTCAGTGCCGGGGAAAACTCACCACGCAATGCACGCTATGAGTAAAACCTTGGATGCCATCATCGAAACCATCCGCGATCCCAAACACCCGTTCCGCAAACTCGAACATCAACCCAAAAAAGCGCTGAAGAACCGTTACGAGCGCCGGAAGATCCGCGAGTTCCTGCACTTGCAAGAGTGGCAGGATGAAGTCACACCGACCGGCCCTGAGCCGGCGTAAAACTCCGCCAGCGGTCAGGCGGGGCAGACGCCGAAGTATTCGAGCCGATGAGAAACGGCCTGGCAGCCGTCGCGCAACGGCAACCCCTTCTCCAGTTCACGGGTAAAACATTCCTGGCTCTTCGCTGTTTTCGGTGAAGCCATGCGTTGGGAAAAGTTCCAAGCACCAAGCTCCAACCACCAAGCTCTGTTTCGGCAACTTACGGTTTGTCCGAACCGACCGTGGTTGCTCCGCGCCAACAATCGCCAGTCCACAACGCCTTGGAGCTTGAGACCTGATGCTTCTCTGGAGCTTGGAGGTTGGTGCTTGGTGCTTCAACTATGCCACAACACGCCCGCGACTCCGAGCGCGGTGCCGGCGATGATGGCCGCAAGCTTGGCAAAGTTGAACCGGTGCACATCGCTCGCCTCGAAAAGAATCGTCGTCGAGATGTGCATGAAGATGCCGATGACCACCGCCATCAGCGCGCGGCTGTGATGCGCCAGTTCCGTGTGCGAACTGAGGAACATCCCGAGCGGCCCCATCGCGGCGAAGAGCGCGAGCAGCCAGAGCGCGGTGGAACGCCTCATGCCGCTTTGCAGCAACATCCCGAGCAGCGCGATGGACACGGGGAAGTTGTGAACGACGATGCTGGCCAGCAGCATTTGCCGGGAATTTGGATCGAAGTGCGTGCGGGCATCACCCAGCGCCAGCGCTTCGACAAACGCGTGCAGACAAAGACCGGCCAGCACGCCCACGGGCATTCGGCCCGGCAGATGATGTGAATGTCCGTGTTCGACGCCCATCGAGATGACGTCGAGCGCGACCTGCACAAAAAATCCCACCAGCATCAAGCCGCCGATCAACAGTGGGTTCACGGGCGAGGCGTTTTCATGTCCGTGATAAAGCTCCGGCAGCAGGTGCAGCAGCGTGAGGCTGAGCAGAAAAGCGCCGGTGAAGGCGTTGACGAGCTTGATGTGCCGCGGGGCGTCGAGCCGGAGGAAGAAAACCGTCGCCGCACCGAGAACGATGCTCGAAAGCAGAATCAGATAGTCCATGGCAGCGGACTTTCAGGCGGCGGTGCGAAGCTTGACCGCCGCGCGTTGCAAACCATTTGCAATTATTCGGCGAACCAAACCCCGCCGGACAGCGGCGGGGCGGAAAACTACTTCATCAACAGCATCTGGCGCGCGCGTTTGATGGCCCGGTTGAGCCGGCGCTGGTAATGCGCGGGCAGGCCGGTGTATTTGCGCGGCAGGATGCGGCCCTGGTCCGTCACGAACTGGCGGAGCAGCGTGACGTTCTTGAAATCGAGGGCGTCGGCGGTGAAGTCAATCTTGGGTTTTGGGCGCGGCGTGCGGCGCTCGGTGGAGCGGCGATTACCCCGTTTGTCTTTTTCGGTATTGGTCTTGCGAGGCATGGCTTATTTGATTTCGCGATGCAACGTGTGACGGCGCAAAGCGGAGTTGTATTTCCTGAGTTCCAGTTTCTCCGTCTTCAACTTCTTGTTGCGGGTGGTGGTGTAACGCGACGGGGACTTGCCTTCCTTGCGCGCCTCCGTGCATTCGATGGTGATGATTTCGCGCATAAATTATTCCTTCTCCTTGGCGGGCTTCTCGTCCGGCTCGTCGTCCGACTCTTCGACTTCCGGCGCGCTCGCGCTGTCCACGCTGCCGAGCTGGCCGATCCGGCGGGAACGCAACGCACCATCGCGCTCGAGTTGCGCCTGCGCCTGAACGGTGAAGCGCGTCCACGGAATCGCTTCGAGCCGGGCCTTGGGGATGGTCTTGCCCGTCAACTCGCAGACGCCGTAGGTGTTTTTTTCGATGCGCTTGAGCGCTTCCTCGATCTCGTAAATCGCGTCCTGGTCGGACGAGAGGAGGCTCAACGCGAAGTCGCGATCAAAATTGTCCGTGCCGGAATCGGCCATGTGCAGGCTGTAACCGGCGATTTCCTCGGCGGATTGCTTGGCCAGTCCGTCCATCTGCCGCAGCAACTGCGCGCGCAACTCCAGCAGCCGCGCGTAATACGTCGCCCACTCCGACTTCACCTTCTTCGGCAGGCCGTCGTCGCGCCGCTTGTTCGCGGACCGGCCGAGAATGGACGCCGCCGTCGCGGTGTTGCGCGCCAGCGGCTTCTTCGTCTCTTTCTTCTTCTTCGTCACAGATTCAAATGCTGTTGCTCGGGGAGCAATCGGTTGTTTTACCCCGAGGAGAACCCCAACCGTTCTTCCGAGGGCGGGCGAATCTAGCAAACGAAGTCAAATAATCCACTACTTTCGTGAAGTATTTTTGGCCGCCACCCGCGCCGAAGCCAAACCCGATTTCATGTCTGACACCCCGCGCGACGCCGGGTTCAAACTGGCCTCCAGAAGTGGAAAAATGGAAACGCACCCGGCCCCCGGCTGCGGCTCAACCCTTCTCGATGCAGGCGTAGGCGTTGTGGTTGTGGATGCTCTCCTGGTTCTCGGCCTCAACCTTGTACCACGTCACGTCGGGATGGGCGTTGAGCTTGAGCGCGACGTTGCGCACGAGGTCTTCCACAAAAACCGGATTGTCATACGCCCGCTCTGTGACGGCCTTTTCATCCTCTCGCTTGAGCAAGGCGTAAAGTTCCGAGCTGGCCGAGCTTTCCATGATCGCGATCAGATCCTCGATCCAGATCGGTTTCTTGAACCGCACCTGCACCGTCACTTCGCCGCGCTGATTGTGCGCGCCGCGGGCGCTGATGGCCTTCGAGCACGGGCAAAGCGTCGTCACGTTCGCCTTCACGGTCAGCACGAAATCAATGTCCTGCTCGCTCGCCGTCGCGTCGAAGCGCGCCATGTAATCCATCAAGCTCTCCTTGCCCGACGCCGGCGCCGTCTTGGACATGAAATACGGAAACTCCATCTCCACGTGCGAGGTGGCGGCGTGCAACTTTTGCTGCAACTGCACCAGTATGTCGCGGATGTTCTCGACGTGGATCACGTTGCCGTGCGCGTTCAGCACCTCCACGAACCGGCTCATGTGCGTCCCCTTGAATTCCTTCGGCAGATCCACGAACAACCCGATCGTCGCCACCGTGTTCTGCACCGCGTGCGCCTTGTCGCGCACCTGGACGGGAAAGCGCAGCCCGCGCACGCCGACCTTGTCAATGCGCAACTCGCGATGGTCGCGCTCGCTTTGCTTGTCGTAAAGCGGACTGGTCCTGGCCGCCGATCTTCGCGTGCGCGTCACCGGGATCGAGATTGATTTTGGCACGCCGTCAGATTACCAGCCGATGAAAGGATTGCAAAAAATATCTCCGCTCAGCCGCCGGGGCGCGGCGGCAGTTTCGGCGCGAGCAACTCCGCCATGCGCCTCGCATTCTCGCCGCCAAAAAGTTCGCCGTGGCTGCCGGGGAACTCGTGGACCACCACGCTCTGCTGGGAAAGTCCCCGCCAGGTTTTCGCCGGATTGTCCGTGTAATTCCGCGTTGATGCTTCACCGAGGAACAGCGTCACTTCGCCGGCGAACGTGGTGGGGCGATAACGCTGAACGGCCAGTTGCGCCTCCCGGAAAATACTTTTCAGCGCCGGCGGCAGCGATGCGCCAGGCGCCGCGCTCGCCTCGCGGGCGCGCAGCCAGCTCGCGGTCTCACGGCGCTGCTGCCACCACGCGCCCAGATGTTGACGAGCGCCCGCGAGGCCGTGACCGCGCATCTGATTCCAATGCCAGCCCAGCCGTTGGCGCAGTTCACCGTGGCGAAATTTTCGCCACGTCCCGGCGCCGACCAGGCTGGGAAATTCGCGCGGGCTGATGCCGAACAACACCAGCAACGCCACGCTCTCGCCTTCTGCCACCAGCGCGTGCGCCGTCTCGAACGCCACCGTCGCGCCGAGACAATTGCCGCCGAGATAGTACGGACCCGTCCGCTGCGCCGCGCGAATTTCCGAGCGGCAAGCTTCCGCCATCTGGCCGATGGACAATCCGACCTCGGGCATATTTGGAATCCCGCACGAAGCCAGTGCCACGACGGGCGGCCCCGGCGGCAACTGACGCGCGAGTTCCGCGAACGCGCCGCCGACACCGTTGGGCGCATCAATTAGAAAAAACGGCGCGCGACTGTCACCAGTTCGGAGCACTATGCGCGGTGATATTGCCCCCGCTGTCATTTTGCCGCGCAGCCGCTTCGCGCAACCCTCGACGGTTTGCGCCAGCACCAGCGCGGGCGGCGTGAATTCACATTCGAACGCCCGTGCGATGGCCGCGGCAAGTTGCGCCGCGCGCAGCGAATCTCCGCCCAGTTCGAAAAACAAATCCCGCACCCCGATGGGTTTGATCGCCAGCACCGTTTCCCACAGCTCGACCAGACGCCGCTCACACTCGTCGCGGGGCGGGGCGGGCGGCTCGCGGCGGACGGCGACCTTCTCCGGCGTCGACGGCAACGCGCGCCGATCCAGTTTGCCGTTTTCATTCAGCGGCAGCGCGTCGAGTTCGACGAAGCGCGCGGGCACCATGAACTCCGGCAGCCGGCGGCGCAATTCGCCGCGCAGTTGCTCCTCGTCGCGTGGCGGCGTGGCGCGCGGCGCGAGGTACGCCACCAACATCGGCTCGCCCTCGGCACCACTGAGCGTGGCGATGGCGGCTTCCTTCGCCCCGGCCACTTCCCGCAGCGCGTGCTCGACTTCAGCGGTCTCGACGCGCTGGCCCCGGATCTTGAACTGGTGATCGCGGCGCCCGAGATATTCGAGACAGCCATCGGGACGAAAACGGCCCAGGTCGCCGGTGCGATAGACGCGTTCACCGGGCCGTGCGGGATCCGCGGTAAATTTCTGCCGGGTCAACTCTGGATCGCGCCAGTAGCCGACCGCCAGAAACCGGCTGCGCACCGCAATCTCACCCACCTCACCCACCGCCACGCTTGCGCCGGTCTCGTCCAACAATTCAATTTCCACGTCCGGCACCGGGTGACCGATGGGCAGGGTCGCGCCAGTCAGCGGCGTCCGTTGGCCGAGGAAAAATTGCCGCACGATTCCCGTTTCCGTCGCGCCGAGTCCGTTGACGAGCAGGCAATCGGCGGCGAAGTGTTCGCGAAAAAGTTCCGCGTCCGCCGGCGCCGCGGCGTCGCCCTCCAACCGGACGACGCGGACGGACGGAAACGTTCCGCCGACGGCGACGACGTTCCGAAAAATCATCGGGACGGAATGGTAGATCGTGATCTGCTCCTCGCGCAGCAATTCGGCGAGCCGGGCGAAACCTTCGCGGCGCAAATCAAACGGGAACACCGCCGCGCCGTTGAGCAACGCGCCGAACACGTTCGACACCGCGCCGCTGAAACTCGCCGATTGCACGAGCGTCAGCCGGTCCTCCGCGGCGAGGTGCAACTGGTTCGTGTAGCGCAGGACGTTGTGCAGCACGTTGCGTTGGTTGTCCATCACGCCCTTGGGCTGGCCCGTTGTGCCCGAGGTGAAAAAAATGTAGGCGAGCGCGTCCGGCGCGATGTCGAGGCCGGGGTTTTCATCCGCGGCCAAATCAGCGGCAATCAAGTCGTCCACGTTCAGCGCGCCGTTTGTTGCGAGTTCGGACGCGAGCCGCAAGTTCGCCGTGTCAGTCACGACGAGCCGCGCCTCCGCCGACGCCACCATTTGTCGGAGCCGCGCGACCGGATGCGTGGCGTCCAGCGGCACGTAAAATTTCCCCGCCTTCAGCACACCCAGAATTGCCGCGAGCAATGGCGCGCCCTGCTCCATCATGAGGCAGACCGGTTCGCTTCGTTTTCCCAGCCGTTCGAGTATCGCGTGCGCGATGCGGTTCGCGCGCCGGTTCAACTCGCGATAAGTCCACGCTGTGGCGCCCGACTTCACCGCCAGGCGTTCGGGAAAACGCGCCACGGTTTTCTCAAAGCGCGCGGCGAGGGATTGCTCCAGCTCCTCGCGAGCGAACGGCACGAACGGATTGCCCGGACGCAGCTGTTCGTCCAGGCGAATGCCATCGCTCTCTGAAATGTTCACGCTGGCCACAGAAAAGTTTTTGTTCGCTCGGTCGGCGGCATCATTGCCGGCCATCGCCCGCCGGTCAATCCGCCGCTTGGGTAGTGGTACGTTTTGGGTGCGATTAAAGGCGGGTGAGGGTGAGCGGGTGCTGGCGGTATTTTTGGACTGCGGTGGCAAGTCGGACGCGACACCGCTTTCGAGCGCACGGGGCGGGTTGCTCATTGCCATCGCCGTCGTCGGTGCCAAAGCGGTGTCGCGTCCGA
>SIBH01000003.1 GCA_009695285.1 Pedosphaera sp. | reverse complement strand
AATCCCCCATCGGCAACTGGCGGCCCGCCGGATGCAGCCGCCATTGATTCGGCAGCAGCGTGAATCCGTCGTCCTTCAGCCCCGGCAGTTCGCCGAGATGAACCGGCGGCGGCGGCGCGCTCCGCTCGAGGAGCGTGCAGGCGGACAAGGCGAAGAAGACAAATGGAGCTAGCCAGTAAACAAATTTTTTCATGAGCGATGCGCGGGGCGTTTATCGCACCGTTCATCCGCCGGGTAAAGCCGGGGGAGTTTTTGTGCTGCTGGAGCTCCGGTCTCCGACCCGGCAAGGTTCACGAGTTTCAATCACGCCGGGCTGGAGGCCGGCGCTCCGGGGCCGGGTGGTTTCGCGGCCTAGTCCGCACCCCGCGCAAGACGGCATTGCCGGTGGCGCCGGTTTTGTTTAGGCTGCCCCCATGAATTCGTCATCCATCGGAGAGTTTCCCGCCACGCGGCTGCGTCGCCTGCGCCAGTCCCCTGCCCTGCGCCGGCTCGTGGCCGAGACGCATCTCAGCGTCGGCCAACTCGTCCTGCCGCTCTTCGCCTGTCCCGGAAAAAAAATCCGCCGGCCCATCAGCGCCATGCCCGGTGTCTTTCAGCTTTCCGTCGATGAGTTGGTGAAGGAGGCCGCGCGCGCGCAGCAACTCGGCGTGCCCGCCGTGCTGCTGTTCGGCATTCCCGCGAAGAAGGACGAACGCGCGTCCGGCGCCTATGCCGCCAACGGCATCGTGCAGACCGCCATACGCGCGCTGAAGAAGGAGCTGCCGTCGCTCCTGGTCATCACGGATGTGTGTCTCTGCGAATACATGGCCCACGGGCATTGCGGACTGGTCGCGCGGCGCGATCGCAGCGGACGGGTGTTGAATGATCCCACGCTGGAACTGCTCGCGCGCACGGCGGCCAGTCATGCGGCCGCCGGCGCGGACCTCGTCGCGCCCAGCGACATGATGGACGGCCGGGTGCGGGCGATCCGCGCACGGCTTGACGGCGAGGGTTTCATCGACACGCCGATCATGTCCTACGCGGCAAAGTTTACCTCGGCTTTTTACGGGCCGTTCCGCGAGGCGGCGGAATCGACACCGCACTTCGGCGACCGGCGCAGTTATCAGATGGACCCGGCCAACGCCAACGAGGCGTTGCGCGAAGTGGCGCTGGATGTCCAGGAGGGCGCGGACATCGTGCTGGTGAAGCCGGCGCTGGCGTATCTGGACATCCTGCACCGGGTGAAGACGGAGTTCGGACTGCCGACGGCGGCCTACAATGTGAGCGGGGAGTATTCGATGGTGAAGGCGGCGGCGGCCCGGGGTTGGCTCGACGAGAGGGCGGTGACACTGGAAAGCTTGCTGGCGATGCGGCGGGCCGGGGCGGACATCTTGATCACCTACGCGGCAATGGACGCGGCCCGGTGGCTGCAGGAGTAGCGGGCCGTTTTCTCAGTGCTGGAATCCGATCGCCCAAACCCCGAAGGCAATGATGGCGATCCCGACGACGATGGCGACGACGATGAAAATCTTCGTGGCCACGTTGTTCTTCTTGATGAAGGCCGGGTTGTGGGTCGCCGGCCGGTTCACCTTGTCCAGATCGTCGAGCTTGATCCCCTGCGGCACGATCTGGGTGTGGTCCAGAATTTTTTTCGGCATCGGCCCGGTGGGCAGATTGGACTCAAAACGGATTTCAATCTGGCCCAGGCGCAGAATCTGGCTCGGCTTGAGCACCGCCTCGGTGATCTGGTGGCCGTTGATGTAGCTGCCGTTGGTGGAGCCAAGGTCCTTGACTGTGACTTCGCCCCCCTTGAGCCTGATTTCGCAGTGATGGCTGGAAACGGAGGGATCGGGCACCTGGAAAATGTTGTCCTCGATGCGGCCGACGGTCGTGATTTCGGCCTTCAACTCGTGGGCGCGCCCGGAGAAACCTTCGCTGAGAACAACAAGTCGTGGCATAGAATGATTTGACGAAGATTATCTTCACGGCCCGCCTCAAGTCAAACGGTTTGTGTGAAAGCTCCGTCGCCGGGCGCATCGTTGCTGCCCCGAACTCGGACGGAGCGCGGGTCTGTGATCCGCAGCAGGTGAGAATGGGATGGCGTTGGAACACCTCGATGGCTCGCTGGGTGCGTGCGCTGCTGCGGGTCACAGACCCGCGCTCCGCAGGATGCGCCCTCCGTCGCCGAGGACCGTCAGCACGCGCCGGCGGGGTCATCGCATGGTGGTTGGTGGGCGGGACGTGGGCCGCAGCACGAGCGCGATCGCCTGATCGGCCACGTTGAAAGTGTGCAGTCCGAAGAGCACGGAGGACATGCTGATTCTGCCTTTCGACAAACTCCGGGGTTCGCCTTCCAGGAAATCGAGACTGTTGAGCACCAGGCCGGGCCGGGTTTGCTTGAGCAGGTCGCTCTTGCGGTCGGACATGGACCGGAAGAGGACCGCCGCCACTTTCGACAGCGGCAAGGTTTCGACCTCGGCGCCGGGCCGGCGGAATTTCACCTGCTCGTCCTCGATGGAAATGATGTCCGCGGCAAAGGCGAATCCATCCGGCAGAATCAAACCGACGGGCAGGATGTGGTTGTCGTACGGGTTCGCCTGCGCGACGATCGAGAACCCGGACAAGCTGTCGTGCGTGACGAGTTCCATCGGCCCGGAAAGTCCGGTGAAGACCAGAAAATTTCCCTCGTACTCGAAAGCGTTCTTCCGCTGCGCGGTCTTGAAAGTCTGATGGGGCGAACCATTCACCGAGCAGCTCACGCCCCCGCCTCCGCCGAAATAAGCATAGACATCGTAGGTTCCAGGAAAGGGCGCCGTCTCGGTCTTGATGGTTTCCGGCCGGCCGGCGCCACGACAACCGGTGGACAGGAGCCGCGTGAGGTCATTGGCATCGTCCCCCTTGCCATCGTTGCCCCAGACGTTCGCGCCGGAAAACCGGACGACGATCGGCCGCAGAGCGGCGCTGTCGGTGATGGTCGCGGAGAACTGTCCCCCGTTGTCATTCACGCTGACGGGGGAATGAAGATTGTTCCAATTCGTCTGGAACGCGGCATCCGGTCCCAAGGCTCCCGTGACGTTGTAATCCTTTTTGTCGCGGTAGCCGCGGTTCAGGTTAACCGCATAGGTGGCCGGCAAGCCCTGGGGATTTTTGAACGCCGCAGCATTGGTGGTGGCCGCCGGCTCGGCCGGCATCGCGAGGGGCCACCCGGCCGCCAGCCAGCAAAGGAAGAGTTTTTTCATGTCGGAATAATTGTTCAACGCGGCGGTGTGCCCAGCAGCACCACGGTGTTGACGGGGCCTGCGGCCATCGCCTGCACGCCGCTCAAGACTGCGGGCAGTCGCGTCTGGCCTTCGTAACTCCGCCCCCACACCGCCAGCGTCCCGTCCGCCTTCAAGGCCGCCGTGTGCCATCCGCCGGCCGCGATGGCCGTCACGCCGCCCAGGCCCGCCGGTGCCGTGGCCTGGCCGTTGCTGTTGTAGCCCCACGCCACCACCGAACCATCCTGCTTCAACGCCACCGAGTGGAGTCCACCCGCCGCAATCGCCGTCACCCCGGCCAACCCCGCCGGCACCGTGCTCTGGCCCTGGCTGTTGTCTCCCCACGCCACCACCGTTCCATCCCCCCGCAACGCCACCGTGTGCAGTCCTCCGCCCGCGATCGCCGTCACGCCGCTCAAGCCCGCCGGCACGGAGGTTTGGCCGGACTGGCTGCGCCCCCACGCCACCACCGTTCCATCCAACTTCAAGGCCAGCGTGTGATACGCCCCCGCCGCAATGGCCTGCACGCCGCTCAGACCCGCCGGCACATTCGTCTGCCCGGAATAGTTATCCCCCCACGCCACCACCGTCCCGTCCTGCCGCAAGGCCACCGTGTGATCCGCTCCCGCCGCCACCGCCTTCACGGCACTCAAGCCGGCGGGCGCGTTGGTCTGGCCAAAATATCCATCCCCCCACGCCGCCACCGTGCCGTCCTGCTGCAAGACCACCACATGATTCAATCCCGCCGCCGCCGCCACCACCTTGCTCAAGCCGGCCGGCACATTCGTCTGCCCGAAATCATTCCGGCCCCACGCCCGCACCGGGCCGGGCGACGCCGCGCCCCAGCCCGGCCCAGCCGCGAGCAACAGGCCCAGCATGACCACCCATGCTGCTGGCCGAAGGCGAGGTGCTTTTGCCGCCGCGCTGCTAAATGAACTCATGCCGGGATTCTCCACAAAAGCAGTTACTCCGCGCCAGAAAAATTCGGGACTCGCCGGCCGCGCGGCGCGCCCTGAACTCGGAGCGCCGGTCTCCGCCCCGGCAGGTTTTTTATCCGAAACTCCGAAATCCGTTTCACAGAAGGGAACAAAGAGCCGAGGCTCCCGGCGCGGGCGCTTGACCGGCGGGGCGAACACGAACCCGCCGGCAAGGATGCCGGCGCTCCCAGGAGGGGCGCATCTGGGAAGCACCACCGTGCTGGGTCGCCGGACGGAACGCCGACTTCAGTCGGCGGCAGCGCCCCTAGTCCGAAGGCGCGGCGCATCGGAGGGCGCTCGTGGGTCGTACGTTTCTGCCGGCTGAAGCCGGCGTTCCTCACGGTGGCACCTCCCAGACGCGCCCCCGGCCCGCCATCGGTCCGGGAAGGGCATTGCAAATCGTTCCAGAGCTGCCAACAATTCCGCCGCACATGAACACCAACACCTCCGCCCTCACGCGCCGGGATTTTCTCAAGACCGCCGCCACCGCCACCGCCGCGCTCGCCCTCGCCGGCCCCGCCCTCGCGCAGAACGCCCGCCAGCCGGGCCTCAAGCTCGGCCTCGACAACTTCGCCGTGCGCGCCTTGAAGCTCAAAGCGCCCGCGCTCATCGACTACGCCGCGTCGCTCCGGACGGACTCGCTCTTCATCTCCGATCTCGGCCCGTTCGAGAAGACGGACGACGCCTACCTCGGCGACCTGCGAAAAATGGCGGCGGACAAGGGCCTGCAAATCCATCTCGGCTCGTGGAGCATCTGTCCCACGTCCGTGCGCTTCCGAAAGGACTGGGGCACGGCCGAGGAACATCTCGCGCTGGGCATCCGCATGGCCAAGGCGCTTGGCTCGCCCGTGTTCCGGGTCGTGCTCGGCGCGGGCGAGGACCGCGGCACCCCCGGCGGCATCGAGGCGCGCATCGCCGACACGGTGAAGGTGCTCAAGAGCCAGCGCGCGAAGGCGGTGGATGCGGGGGTGAAAATCGCCGTGGAGAATCACGCGGGGGACCTGCACTCGACGGAGTTGGTGCGGCTGATCGAGGAGGCGGGCAAGGATTACGTGGGCGCGAACATCGACTCCGGCAACGCGTGCTGGACGCTGGAAGATCCGCTGCAAAACCTCGAACACCTCGGCCCCTACGTCGCCACCAGCAGCCTGCGGGATTCCGCCGTGTGGGAATACGAGGATGGCGCGAAGGTGCAGTGGACCGCGATGGGCGAGGGCCACATGGATTTGAAGAAATATTTCGCACGGTTCGCCGAGCTGTGTCCCGCCGTGCCGGTGCACGTGGAGACGATCTCCGGTTTCTCGCGACCGTTTCCATACCTCAAGGCGGATTTCTGGAAGTCGTATGCCGGGCTGCCGGTGGCGGACTTCGCGCGGTTCCTCGCGCTGGCCAAAAAAGGGAAGCCGTTCACGACGGTCAAAAATCCCGAGGGCAAGGACAAGACGGAGACAGAGCAGCTTGGTCAGAAGGCGGAGATCGAGCGCAGCATCAAGTATTGCCGGGAGACACTGGGGCTGGGATTGAAGGGGTGAGAGATTTTTCCCCGGAGATTCGGGGCGGCCGGGCGGGTTTGTCCGCGTATTGAACGCCTGGTCACTGCTGCTCCCAAACCTGACGCGAGGTTTCGAGATAATTCTCAATTCGGTCGGTGACCACGGACTCGTTGTATTGGCTGAGAACTTCCGCCTGGGCGGTTTCGGCGAGTTGGCGGCGGTGGTCGGGACAGGTCTGGATTTCAGTCATGCAGGCGGCGAGTTCCTCCGGTTGGCCGGGCGTGAAGGTGAGCGCATTCTCGCCGTGTCGCAGGAGTTCGCGCGCACCGCCGATGGCCGTGCCGATCACGGGCAGGCCCGCGGCCATGGCTTCGAGGAGCGTGCTGGAAAACGGCTCCGGCTCCTCGGCGGTGTAGAGCAGCGCGTCGTGCCGCCGGTAAACGGCGGGCAAATCGCGGCCCTGGTTGGAGACGGTGAGAAATTCCACAGGCAGTTGCGCCTGCGCAACCAGCGAGCGGATTTCAGCAATGCAATCCGAGTCGCCGCGCCCGTAGATGCCGAGCGTGGTCTTGTGGTTGTCGCGGCGCGCGAGTTGGAGGGCCTTGATGGCGGTGAGGACGCCGCCCTTTTTGTGGAGCCGCGAGACGATGAGGAATTTCTCGACCGGCGCGGAGACCGGCCGGATCTCGGCGACAAACGTCTGCGTGGCGATGCCGGGATAAATCACCTCGGCGTGGGCAACTTGAAAGCCGGCCTGCTCCACCGCCTCCTTGAGCGTGTGGCTGCAAAAATAGATCCGGTCAAAGCGCAGGGTGGAGACCGAGTTCGGGGCGGCCGGTTCATCCCCGAACACCCCGGGCATCCGATCGCACCCTTTCATCATCCGCGTGGGGGCGGTTTCATCGAACTTGCCGCGCTGGCCGGAAAGTTCGAGCGCACCGCGGGAGAAATTGCGCGCGGGATGATTCCACCAGCGGAGCCAGGGATCATGCGCGAGGTCTTCCGACAGCCAGGTGTCGGCCACATCGTAAACCGTCGGGATACGGGAATTGCGGAGTCCGAAGATGAGGGACTTGGAAAGTCCGCGCAGACTGAAGACATGGACAACGTCCGGCTCGAAGGAACCGATGCACTCGCGGAGCGCCTGGTGGTTGTGAGTTTCGAGCGCGACCAGTTCCTTGTAGCCGGTGACGAGGGGATGGTCGTGCACGCCGTTGAGCAGGAGGCGGCGTTCTTCCTGGGCGCTGATCTGGGAGGCGTGCATCCCGTGGCTCGAGGTCAGGACGCGCACCTCATGGCCGCGCAGACGAAGGTTGTCCACGACGGACTGGCAGCGGAAATCGTTCGTGCCGGCGTGGTGCGGCGGAAAGAGATTGGTCAGGACGAGAATTTTCACCGGCACGAGGCTGACAGGCAGGACGGGCTTTGGCGAGCAGGGCTTAACCGTAGATGATGAGCTTGATGTTCTCGGGAAGATTGTTCGCGACCTCGGTGACGACGTTGCCCTTGAGCAGAGTGACGAGCGTGCGCCGGTGCGGCGCGCCCAGCATGAGGATGTCGATGCCGAGCGTGGCCGAGAGATCGAGAATGGTGGCGGCGGGATTTTCGCTGACGACGTAGAGCGGAATGACGGTCACGTTGTTCTGCCGGCCCTGTTCGAGCATGGTCGCCATGATTTCCGCGGCCTGCTTGTCGTCCTGCCAGCGGGGGCGTTCCTTTTCGGAGAGCGGGCCGGGCAAGGCGACCGCGAGTTCCTTCACGAAGAGCACGTAGATGGAGCCTTGGCGCAGGCGCGCCTCCTCGAGCGCGAAACCCAGCACGGGCGTCAAGCCGCGCGCGGCCACGAGGATGGTCTGGTTCTGCACGAGGTTAAGGCGGAAGGGCGGGACGGTTTCCGGTGAGACGGCGGCGGCGATGTCTTCCGTGACCGTGACGGTGCGCAGGCCGGCGCGGCGCTGCGACCAACCGCGCAAGGTGAAACCCAGCCCGAGCACGCAGACGGCGAAAAACAGCGCGCCCTCCTTGACCCGCGCGACGGTCAACTCGACGGCGAAGAGCGTGAGGAAGGTCACCCCCATGATCAGCCGCTCGTAGATTTTGAAATCGAGCTGCCGGTTGAAGGTGCAGGAGCCGAGGTTGACGGTGATGGCCCCAACGACGCCAATGGCGTAGAGGCCCATGAGCATCTCCATGGTCGGCGCAAAAATCACGGTCAGCGCCGGCAGGGTGGCGGCCAGCACCAGCGGCCAGAGCGGCACGCCGTGGCGGTTCAGTCGGGTGAAGACCCGCGGCATCTCGCCGTCGCGCGCCAGCATGTAGAAGAGGCCGATCAACGCCCCGAGCGCGGTGTTGACGGCGCTGAGCAGCAGCAGCCCGACGATGATGCCGACCGCGATTCCAAAAACATTCCCGACGCCCGCGCCAAAGGCTTCGCCCGCGTAGTGCTCTCCCAGCAGGCTCAACATGTCCTCCCACCGCACGCGCATGTCCGCATCCAGGCCCTTCGGCAAGGAGAGCATCGCCCAGCCGAGCAAGGCCGTGCCCAGCACCACCTCCACCGTCACCACGACGATGGCCAGCGTGGAAGTGCGCGTCACGCGCGGACGCTCCATCGTCGAGCCGGGGTTGAGCTTCATCACGCCGGTGAGGTTGGCGATGGCCTCAACGCCCGAGAGCGCGAGGATCATGCCCACGAACGCGAGCCAGTTCGGTTTGAATTCCATCGACGGCGGTTCGAGGTTGGCGACCGTCAGGTGCGGCGCACTCAGAACGATGATGATGACCACCACCGCCACCATCGGCAACGCCAGCCACATCGCCCCGCTCCCGGTGTGCTTCGGACCAAACGCATTCATCGCGCCGACGAGCAGGATCACCACAGCGGTGGCCGGGACAATAAACTCCCGGGGCACTCGGAAATAACTCATCGCCGCCCAACCGCTCATCGCCGCCGTGACCGTGAAGTTGGCCACCAGCAACAGCGCGCCCATCACCGCGAGGAACCGGCTCTGGTCGCGCGCCGCCGAATAGACGCCGCCGCCGTCGGGAAAATGTTTGCAGATGAGAATGTAGTTGACCGCCACCAGCGCCGTGAGCGCGCTGACCGCGAGGATGACGGGCAGCGACTGCCAGGCGATCGCCACGGCGGCGGAACTGAACGCGAAGCCAATGACGTAGGCCTTGCTCGTGCCCCAGTCGCCGTAGAGCAGCGCCGCCGCCCGCTTCCAGTCCACGTTGCGTGGACGATGCGCGCCGAGATTATCCATGAGCAAGGACCGCGCAGAACCTGGCGGCAAGAGGAGCGGCCATCCGCAAGAAATTTGGTTCAATCATCGTCTGGGGGCGGATAGTGCATGGAAGCAGCTCCCGCCGTCAAACCAACAAGTCCGGCCCGGCGGCTCAAGGGCTTGGAGTTCCGTCAGGCGGAGCGGAGCGCCCTGCCTTGGCGACCGATGCGGGTGGGGCGCGTCGCTCCGCGCGTGCCGCCTGGCGACCTAACGGCGACGTTTTCCACGGTGGCGAGCATCCACCCATTCACGGTGGCACCTCCGGATGCACCCAGCCGTCCGCACACGTCCACAACACTCTTGCCCGGCACCGGGGCTTTCAGTAGTTTTTGAAAATTATGGAAAACGACCCGCCTTCTTTATCCGGCCCTTCGCTGTCACAACCGCCGCCACTCAGCCAGTCGCCGCAGCAGCCGCAGTTCCCGCAATACTTCCCGCCCTCGCGCCCGGCTCCGCCGCGCCGGGGCGGCGGCTGGAAAATTGTCGCGCTCGTTTTGTTCCTGCTGCTCGGCCTCAGCCTGTTTTTCAACCTGGGCAGCCTGACCAGTTCGCTGACGGGCGGACATGCGGGACGACGTTACGGGCCGCAGTTGGAGGAGACGTTGCTCGAAGAGGCCGCGCACACCCAGGACAAGATCGCGGTCATCAGCGTCCACGGCATCATCGCGGGCCAGGGCTTTGACGGCAGCGGCTACGGCATGGTGGACGTGATCGGGGAACAGTTGCGCCGCGCGAAGGAGGACAGGGATGTGAAGGCGGTCATTCTCCGGGTCGATTCCCCCGGCGGCGAAGTGCTGGCCTCGGACGACATTTACAAGCTCATCGCCGACTTCCAGTCCGACAGCGGCAAGCCGGTCATCGCGTCCATGGGCGGCCTGGCGGCCTCGGGCGGCTATTACGTTTCCGCGCCCTGCCGCTGGATCGTGGCCAACGAACTGACCATCACCGGCAGCATCGGCGTGATCATGCACGGCTACAATTTCCGCGGCCTGCTCGACAAGATCGGCGTGCGCCCGGAAATTTTCAAAAGCGGAAAGTACAAGGACATGCTCAGTCCCGACAAACGCGAGGAGGAAATTTCCGCCGAGGAAAAGGAAATGATCCAAGCGCTGATCAACGAGACCTACGACAAGTTCAAGGGCATCGTCCTGGAGGGCCGCACCGACGCGCACACTTTGAACAAGGGCGAGAAGAAGAAAGAAGACCAGGGCCGCGAACTGGCCAAGAACTGGCAGCAGTACGCCGACGGCCGCATCCTCTCCGGCAAGGGTGCGCTGGACCTGGGCCTGGTGGACGAGTTGGGAGATTTCGACACCGCCGTGGAACGCACCCTGTTCATCGCCGACCTCAAGGGCGCCACCCTGGTCGAGTACCAGCCCATTCCGAATTTACTGAACATGCTCCGCCTCTTCGGCGAGAGCGAGTCCAAGGGCGTAAAGATCGATCTCGGCACGGACCTGCCAAAAATCAAGGCCGGCCGCCTTTATTTTCTTTCCCCGACCTACCTGCGTTGATGTGAAGTTCGTCACCCTCGTCAAGCACCCGCTGGTGCAGCACCACCTGACGCGCCTGCGCGACCAGCGCACCGGGCCGGAAGAGTTTCGCCGCAGCCTCGCCGAGGCCGCCTCCCTGCTGATCTACGAGGCGACGCGCTCGTTCGAGGTCGAGCGCGTCAACGTGACGACGCCGCTGGAGAAAACCACCGGCGTGCGGCTGCGGCACAAAGTGCTCCTAGTGCCGGTGCTGCGGGCCGGGCTGGGGATGCTGCCGGCCGGGCTGCAAGTGATGCCGCACGCCAGCGTGGGTTTCATCGGCCTGAAACGGGACGAGACCACGCTCGAAGCGCAGGTCTATCATCACAGTCTGCCGGACGACCTGCGGGACTTCGAGGTGGTGCTCATCGACCCGATGCTCGCGACGGGCGGCAGTTCGTTGGCCGCGCTGAACCTGCTCGCCGAACGCGGCGCGCACCGTCTCCGGCTGGTCAACGTCCTCGCGTCTCCCGCCGGCCTCCGGCGGGTGCGGAAAATTTTTCCCAAGCTGCCGATCTTCACGGCGGCGGTGGATCGCACGCTGGACGGGCGGGGCTACATCGTGCCGGGCCTGGGCGACGCCGGGGACCGGTTGTTTGGAGTTTGAGCGGATATTGAATGATATGAGCCGGGACAATTTGCTCATCGTCGCGGACAGCGACCACGACGCGAACATGCTGTACGCGGTGGGCCTGTTCGTCCCCGACCCGTTCATCTACCTGCGCCTCCGGGGCCGCTGCCACATCGTGATCAACGACCTAGAAATCGACCGCGCCCGGCGGCAGGCTAGGCATTGCCGCGTGATCTCCTGGAGCGCCTGCGTGAAACAGCTTCACCAGAACGGCGTGAAACGCACCGGCTTTGCGCACGTCATCCAGCTCCTCCTGAAACAAAGGCGGCTCAAGAAAATTTCCGTCTCCGCCAGCTTCCCGCTCGGTCTCGCGCTGGAATTGCGCGACCTGAAAATCAAGCTCAAGGTCCGGCCCGACGGGCTATTCCCCGAACGCGAACTGAAGACCGCCGAGGAGGTGAAGAAAATCAGCGCCGCCCTCACCATGGCCGAGGTCGGCCTGGCCGAGGGCATCCAGGCCCTGAAAAACTCCAAGATCGGCCCCAACCGCCGGCTGATCTACCGCAACAATCCCCTCACCTCGGAAAAACTCCGCGCCATCATCGACACCGCGATTCTCCAGGCCGGCGGCGTCGCCCGCCACACCATTGTCGCCGGCGGTGAGCAGGGCTGCGATCCGCACGAGCCGGGCCACGGCCAGTTGCGCGCGCACGAGCCGATCATTCTCGACGTCTTTCCCCGCTCGCAAAAAACCGGCTACTTCGGCGACATCACCCGCACCGTCGTCCGCGGCCGGGCCAGCGAGGCGGTGCGGAAATTGTACGACACTGTCGAGCGCGGGCAGGCCGCGGCCTTCACCGCCCTGCGCCACCAGACGCCCACGGCGGAGATTCACGAAAAGGTCCGGGAGCTCTTCGCCCGCGCCGGCTACAAGACCGGCCGGCACCACGGGCGGATGCAGGGATTTTTTCACGGCACCGGCCACGGGCTGGGGCTGGAGTTGCACGAGGCGCCACGTCTCAGCCCGACCTCGGCGGAAACCTTGCGGGCCGGACAGGTCGTGACCATCGAGCCGGGGCTGTACTATCCGGGCGTCGGCGGCGTGCGACTGGAAGACGTGGCCCACGTCACCGCCAACGGCCCGCGCAATCTGACCCGGTTTGAAAAAGTTCTGGAGGTGTGATTCCGAACGATGCAGTTGGAAAAGGGTCGAAGGCAACAGGAGCGCGGCATTGATGCCGCTTCACCTCCCGAACAACCGGCCAGCGACGAACCCCAAAGAGTTAATCACGTTGAAGCGGTATCAATGCCGCGCTCCTTCGCGCCTGCGGCCTTGTCGTCTTCCTCCGCGCTGTTTTCGTCTGCATGGTCCCGGCTGAACTATCCGGGCGCGGCCGGCGCGGAGTTCATTTGGGAAGAGGATCGGCCGGCAAGACCGGCTCGAATCCGGAATGGCCGGATGAAATTTGCTCCACCGCCTCGTCGTGGCCCGAAGCCAGGGCGGCCAGAATCCGATGGCGCGCGATGGTGAAGGCGCCGACCGGCATCAGCCGGAGCGGACGGAAGACGCGGATGCGGACGCCGGGCGGAGGCTGGTGCATGAGGTCGATAGCCGCGTTGTAGTTCAAGCATTGCTGCGTGGTCCAACCGCGCGCCACGGCGGGAAAACTCGGATAGGCGAGCCAGCCCAGCCAGCGCGGGATCGGCTTGAGACGGAAGCTGGGGCTGTGCGTGAGCAGGACGGTGATCTCGGTCGCACCATCCTGCAGGGCGCGGCGGATGGGGATGGGATCCACCAGTCCGCCGTCGGCATACGGATGACCGTCCACAAAATCAAATCCGCTGATCGTAAACGGCATCGAGGCGGTGGCGCGCAACGCGGCAAACACCCGGTCGTCCTGAACATGAAAAAAATTCGGTTCGCCCGTCAGGCAGTCGGTCAGCTTGATGTGAAAGCGGGTCGGCGCCTTTTGCAGCTCACGACGCAAAGCGGGTAACGCGACCGGAACACGTGATCGACCAGATAGGCCAGGTCGATGATGGGTTTGCGGCGCAGAAAATTGGTTTTGCGCACCGCGTTGCAGGCGTGGTCGCGCCAGATGGCCAGGCCCGGCTCCCACATCCCGACCACGAAGCAGGCCGCTGAACAGGCTCTGGAAGACGCCGCATAGACCAAATCATATTGATGCTGGCCGCGCTCGTGGAGGAAGGCCAGCAAGCCCGCCGCCCACACGCCGCGCATGGCGCCGCCCTCGACGATCAAGGCTGTCTTGACTGGGGGATTCGCATCTTCGTTCGTTGTCAAAAGTTGTGTCATGACTTTTCCTTTGCCGCGCGTGCTGTTGGGCCAAGGTAGCACACTTCAACCGGAAGCAAACCCTGGCTGAAAAACTCGGAGAGGTCACTCAAGGCCCGGCTCCTTACCGCAACCCTCCAACTGCATCAGGCAGCAGAAGAGATAAAACGATTACGTCGAACCAGCTTCGTCAAACAACACCGGCGAGGATTAGAGGTTGAAAGCTGAAATTCATCCGCTAGAGTTTTTCCCCGCGACGTCGCGCACTGATGAATTAAAACTTACACCATGAAATTTCTGCAAATGACCAAACGCCTCGCGTTGTTCCTGCTCGTCAACCTCCTAGTGATGCTGACCATCACTTTCCTGCTGAGTTTGTTCGGAGTGAACCGGTATTTTCCGCAGGGCGGCTACGGTGGACTGATGATTTTCTGCTTCATCTGGGGCATGGGCGGCGCGTTCATCTCCCTGGCTCTTTCGCGCATCATGGCCAAATGGATGATGGGCGTGGAGATCATCCCGCCGGACACGAACCAGCCGGCCCTGCGCGGACTCGTCGAGACCGTCCACGACCTCGCCCGCCGCGCCGGCCTGAAGACAATGCCCCAGGTCGGACTTTTTCAATCGGCGGAGGTAAACGCCTTCGCCACCGGCCCCAGCCGCTCGCGTTCACTCGTCGCCGTTTCGACCGGCCTGCTCCAGACGATGCGCCCGAACGAAGTCACCGGCGTGCTCGCCCATGAAGTCGCCCATATCGCCAACGGCGACATGGTGACAATGACCTTGATTCAAGGAGTGATGAACGCCTTCGCCATGTTCCTGGCGCGCGTGCTCGCCTTCGCCGTCACCCAGGCCATGCGCTCCCGCGACGAACGCGATTCCAGCGGCGGCGGCCTGATGCATTTCATCCTCGTGCAGGTCTTCGAGGTGGTCTTCTTGATCCTCGGTTCCATCGTGACCGCCTGGTTTTCGCGCCAGCGCGAGTTCCGCGCCGACGCCGGCGGCGCGGCCTACGCGGGCCAGGCGAACATGGTCGGCGCACTCCAGGCCCTGCAACGCCAGTTCGATCCGCAGCTCAACGCCGCCGAGGCAAAACATGCCGCCGGTTTTCAAGCTATGAAAATCTCCGGTAAGCAGGGCGGCTTCCTTGCGCTCTTTGCCACCCATCCACCGCTCGAAGTCCGCATCGCGCGACTGGAATCGGCGAAAATCTGAGCGGACGGCCGGGCTTGGTCGATACCGGGAAGCATTTCATGGCTGGAGCAGCCTCGATCAGCATCGGCTCCGGCGGTAGCTGACCGGCGCTACTGCCGAACTGAACTCGACCAGCATTTCCAGCAGGTTGCTTTGGCGGCGTGAATGGTTTTGAATCCGCCGCGAATCATGAATCTGTCACAACCCCTTTACTCCCTGATCGGGTGCTGCCTGCTGGCGGCCCCGGCCGGGGCCGCCGAGACGCCAAAGAACGACCCAGCCTCCCCCGCCCGTCTGGCCGCCCAGGCGGTCAATGAAAACACCGCCACGCCGGTGGCGCGCATCAAGGTGGCGAAGGATTTCAAAGTCGAGCTGCTCTACTCCGTGCCTACTTCCGCGCACGGTTCGTGGGTGAATCTTTGCCTCGACGGCCGGGGCCGCATCATCGCCAGTGATCAGCACGGCGGACTCTTTCGTTTTCCAGCGCCGCCGCCCGGGCAGCCGCTCGATCCGCAGACGATTGAAAAAATCCCGGCCGCGATCCGCGCCGCCAACGGCCTGCTCTGGTTCCAAAACGCCCTCTACGTGGCCGTCAACGATTATGAACACAAAATCCCCTGCGGCGTTTACCGGCTGAGCAGTTCGAAGGCGGATGACACGCTCGACAAGCTGGAACTGCTGCGCGAAATCAAGGCGCACGGCGATCACGGTGTCCACGCGCTGTTGCCCGCGCCCGATGGACGGAGCCTTTTTCTCATCACCGGCAACGGCGCGAAACGGACGCAACTCGCCACCTCGAAGGTGCCGCTGGTCTGGGGCGAGGATCATCTGCTCCCCCGGATGCCGGACGGGCGCGGGTTTATGCGCGACGTACTCGGCCCCGGCGGTCTCATCTACCGGATGTCGCCGGACGGAAAAAACTTTGAACTTTACGCCGGCGGTTTCCGCAACATTTTCGACGCGGGCATCAACCGCGACGGCGAACTGTTCACCTACGACGCCGACATGGAGTACGACTTCAACACGCCGTGGTACCGACCCACCCGCATCTGCCTGGTCACGAGCGGCGCCGAATACGGCTGGCGCAACGGCGCGGGCAAACGGCCCGAATGGTATCCGGACACGCTCGGCCCGGTGCTCAACATCGGCCCCGGTTCGCCCACCGGCATCACCTTCGGCTACGGCGCGAAGTTCCCGGCGAAATATCAGGAGGCCATGTTCTGCTTGGACTGGAGCTGGGGCAAACTTTACGCCGTGCATCTCCGGCCCGAGGGTGCTGGCTACACGGCGACGAAGGAGGAATTTCTCTACGGCGCGCCGCTGCCGATGACCGACGTGCTCATTCGTCCGCAGGATGGCGCCATGTATTTCACGATCGGCGGACGCAAGGTGCAGTCCGGCCTGTATCGCGTCACTTACACAGGCCAGGAATCCACCGCGCCGCCGCCGCCGAAGCCCGACGCCGTCGCCGCGCAAGCCCGGGCGCTGCGTCACGAACTGGAAACTTTCCACGGTCGCACAGACGTGAAAGCCATCGGCGCCGCGTGGTCGCACCTCGACAACAAGGATCGTTACCTCCGCTGGGCCGCGCGCACCGCTCTCGAATGGCAGCCGTCCGGCAATTGGGCCGACCGGGCGCTGACGGAAAAGGACCCAGCAAGGCAGGTCGAAGCGCTACTGGCACTCGCGCGTGTCACCGGCATCGACCCGCAACATCGTCAGCCAACCGATCCACCGGTGGACCGCACGATGCAGGCGAAGATTCTCGGGGCGTTGCAGAAGATCGACTGGAAACAGCTCGAGCCGGAGCAGCGCCTCACCCTGGTGCGCACCTATGAAATTTGCTTCGTGCGGTTCGGACGGCCCGATGACGCCGCCGTGACCGGTATTCTTGCACAGCTTGACCCACAATTTTCCGCCGGAAATTTCCCGCTCAACTGGGTGCTTTGCGAGACGCTCGCCTATCTGCAATCGCCGACGCTCGCCGCCAAGGGCATCGCCGCGCTCCAGGCCGCGCCCAGCCAGGAGGAACAGGTGGAATACGCGCGCTCGCTGCGGATGCTGACAAACGGCTGGACCACGGCGCTGCGCACCGGGCAGTTCAACTGGTTCCTCAAGGCCGCGAACTACCGCGGCGGCGCGAGCTTTGCAAACTTCATCGGATTCATCCGCAAGGACGCCGAGGCCGGCCTCAGCGAAACCGAGAAGATCGCGCTCCAGGCGGTGCTGGCGAAAAAGCCCGTCAAGACATCGCCGCTCGAAGCGTTGGCCGGGGCGCTGGCCGGGCGTCAGCCGGTGAAAGAATGGACACTGGAAGAACTCGCCGACGCCGCCGGGAAGGACGGACTGAAAAACCGCAGCTTCGAAAATGGCCGCAAAATGTTCGGCGCAGTCGGCTGCTTCGCGTGCCATCGTTTCGGCAACGAGGGCGGCATGACCGGCCCCGATCTCACCGGCGCGGGCGGTCGCTATTCACCGCGGGATCTTCTCGACCAGATCATTCATCCGAGCAAGGAGATCAACGAGCAGTTCGTGCCCGTGATCCTCACCAAGACCGACGGCGACACCGTCACCGGCGTGATCGTGAATCTCAACGGCGACTCCATCCACGTGAACACCGACTCCTCCAGCCCGAACCAGATCACCAGCGTGGATCGCAAACAGGTGAAGAGCATAGAGACCTCCAAGGTTTCACCGATGCCGGAGGGGCTGCTCGACCTGCTGCAAAAGGAGGAAATTCTGGACCTCGTCGCCTACGTGCTGAGCGGCGGCGACTCCCGGAACGCGATGTTCAAACCGCGGTGAGCCGGGCAAATGTCGAGTGTTGGAGAACCGATGTTAGCGCCCGGTTTTTCCATCTCCGCTGCGTTCCGGCGGGCAGCTGCGTTTCTCCCTCTGGGCTGTAACCTCGTCTGCCCGCCCGTTGTGTACGAGCCAAACCCCTACTCCACCACGCACTCGCCGAGCAGTTTCGTGTAGGTCTCGCGCGCGTGGGCGTAGGCCAGCTTCGCGTCCTCCATCTCCGCCGGCTTGATGAAGCGCTGCTTCTGCGACCAGCACTGCTCCACACCCTTGAGGCACCACTCGACGCTGCGCTTTGAAGCGCGCACCGGTTTTCCGTCCACCAGGACGAAGATCGGGTTCGAGTGCGCCGAAGGCAGAATCCGCAAGGCCACCCAACTGCTGCGCTCGATCTTCGCGTCGAAAGAAACCTCCCGCAGTGTGCCGTCCGCCAGGAACTCCTTCCGGGCCACCGACTGGCCGTTCACGATCAGTTCAATGGGCACCGTCCGCGTCTCGTCGATGCGCGCCTTTTCGATCTGCCACTGAAAACGTTTTCGCGCGACCAAGTTTGGTCTCTCGTCCAGCCACGCGGAGACTTTTGCCGTGGCGCGTATGACCACCGGCTGGTCGGCGCGCAGTTCACTGCCCCTCTCGCCCACGGCCACGTCGTTCACCTTGAAATCAATCAGGTGGCTGAAGCCGTCGCTAACGTAGGTGCGGCCGAGCCGGATGCCTTCGCACCAGTCGTCATAGTTGAGTTTGCCGTCCAGCTTCACGTAGCTGCGCCCAAGGCCGACGCGCTCGCCGTAGATGCAGGGGAAATCCGTCTCGCCGCTGGCGCGCACACGAAAGCCCGCGTTCAGGCTGTGGTACCACATGTTCAATTCCGCCACGGGATCCGTGTCCACCGTGGAGATAAAGTCGATGGCCGGGACAAGTTTGCCATCCGGTCCGGGCACTTGGTGCGTGATGTCCACGATGAACTCATTCGCCCCGATGCCGTCGTACCTCGGGACGATGAACGTGGGCAACTCCCGTCCCACCTGAATGCCGCTGCCGGAATGGGCCGGGCCAGTGATCGCGCCCTGCTTCTTGGCCCACTTCAGCGTGTTCAATCCGAGCGTCGGCCAATGATCCTTTGACAGGCCGCCCGGATACATCTGCTCCTTGAGCCGCAGCAGGCAGAGATGCCCGCTCTGATGCGAGCCGAAGCCGGACACCTCGATGTCATAGCGCAGCAGGTATGGATACTGGGAAACCTTGTCCACCGCGCCGCAGAAAAATTGCTTCTGAAAATCAAAGCACGGCCCCCACGTCAGGTTTGCGCCGATCTTCAAGTCCTCGCCCATGATGTGCCGGATCATGTCCTCGGCCAGCACGCCCTCGGTCGGCTTCACGTAATGCGCACAGCCCGCCGCGTGAATGTGATGATCGCCCGACCACCAGCCGAACTTCGCCGGGTCCACCCAGCGCTCGACGCGAAACTCCGGCACCACCGTCCGCGCATTGACCGTGAGCCGGCTCGTCTTCACGAGTGATTCCGGGCCGCGCGAAAATTCCACGGTGTAATCGCCGTCCGGCAGTTTCAGCAACTCGCCGTCACCGCGGTAAATCTGCTGCTGAAATGGAAAGTCCGGCGCGAGCCGCTTGCCCTGCGCCGGGTAAAGACGCCCCTGCTGGTCCTTGATCACGAAACTGGCCATCGCGGGCCTGCCGTTTTCATCGAGCACCCGCCACTTGAGCACACGCACCGGCTTCGCTGCAAAGAGGACATCCGCCTCGTTGCGGAAGCCGAGGTCCTGCGTCCCCTGCCCCACGTTAAAGGTGATCTTCGCCTCGCGCTTCCCCGCGTCCCGGCTGTAAAGCTGGATGATCCGATACTCCAGCGCGAGGCCGCTCAAGGCAGGCTTGAGCGGTGGCGCATCAAACATCGCCAGATCCAGCCAGCGCCCCGCTGCCTCGGCGGCGGTCGAACCGGCCAGGCGTCGCGCGTTGGGGCTGTCCGCCTTCAACGCCGCCGTGGTGCCGGATTCGTTGGCCACCTTCACCAGAAACGTCCGCCAGCCCTGCTCGTCCAGTTCCGCCTTCGCCGGCCCCGGCGCCACCTTCACGCGCATCTCCGGGTTGATCGAAACGCTGAACAGGCAATGCGGATCGAGAATTTTCTGGAGGCGCGCGCCGGCGGCGGCCGCGTCCGTCATCGCCTCCGCCTCCTCCAGCGCCTGCCGATCCGCCGCGCTCAACGGCACGCCGAGCGACTCCAGCGCCTCGCGCAACCGGACAACCTGCGCCGCGAACGGTTGGAGTTCCACGCCGACGACGAGGGGCAGTTCCGCGCCGCGCGCCGGCGGGACCAGCGCGAACGCGACGGCGAGAAGAATCGAAACGGAAGGACGATGAATGTTCATAAGCAATCCAAGGTTGAATTGATTAAATGTTAGCAGAAAGCGGCGCGGCGCGGCAAACCTCAACTTCGGGTGGTGGTACAGTTTGGAGCGCTGAGCATTGCTCGGCGTGGTCGTGCGGGTTTTTTCTCAGGCCGAGCAATGCTCGGCGCTCCGCCATTGTCTGCGAACCCCAAACTGGACCACTACCAAACTTCGCGGGTGGCGGCGCGGCCAGGTTCACTAATCAGTGTTCACCACCGCCGCTTTTGGTTTACCCTCCGTCCGATGAAATTGTCAAAATCCACGACCAGCCTGCTCCTGCTGAACCTGGTCTGGATGGGCGCGGTCGCTTATCTGGTCAAAAAGCTGGCGGACACAGAAAAGGCCGCCGCGCCGGTCCCGACCGCGCCGGCCATCATCCCGGCCCCGCCTGCAGTCGAAAAGAGAATCGTGACGGTCACGCGCACGAATGATTTTCATTGGAGCCAGTTGGAGTCCGAGGACTACCGCACCTACATCAAGCGACTGCGGTCCATCGGCTGCCCGGAGCAGACCATCCGCGACATCATCATCGCCGACGTGGACAAGCTGCTCGCGCCGCGCCTGCGGGCGGCCGCGCCGGGCCGGAAGGATCCGCCCTACTGGCAGTCGGAGGAGAAGGAATTGTGGAGCAGCCTCGACCAGCGGGAGTCGCAGCGCCAGCAACAGTCCATTGATTTTGAAAAGCGAAACGTGATCTCGCAGTTGATGGGCGTCGATCTGGTCGCCGAGCGGCAGAAGGTTTTGGGGCAGGAAGATTATTATGGGCGGCGGCTCGATTTTCTGCCGGACGACAAGCGTAGCCGCGTCCGCATCGCCGTGGAAAAATCCGCGAACGAGGAGCTGGCGGTGCGCGAGAAGGTCTGGGAGGAGGGCGAATCGTTGACCGACGAGGACCACGCCCGGCTGCGGCAAATCCAGCAGCAGCGCGCCACGGAGATCGCCGCCGCGCTTTCGCCGGAGGAGTTGCAGCAGTACGAGCTGCGGATGTCGCCCACGGCCTACGCGGTGCGCGATTCGCTCTTCGGCATGAACGCGACGGAGGAGGAGTTTCTCACGCTCTTCAAGCTGCAGAAAAGTTTTGACGACACCTGGGGCCAGGGCGAGCCGGCGGACCCGGCGGCGCGGGAGAAGCGGGCGCAGTCCGGGGAAGCGTTGTCGGCGGCGATCCGCGCCAAACTGGGCGAGGCGCGTTACGCGGAATACGCGCGCGCGCAGGACGCGGACTATCGCGGGTTGAGCGTGGCGGCGGCGCGCTTTCAACTGCCCGCGAGCCGGGCGCTGGAGGTTTACGATTACAAGCGGCTGGTGCAGGAGCAGCGCGTGGCCCTGGTGACCAGTCCGAATCTGACGCTGGCCCAGAAGACGGCGACCTTGCAGGCGCTGGGCGACGAGACGGAGCAGGCGGTGCGCGAGGCGCTGGGTGAACGGGCCTACCGCTATTATCAGCGGCAGGGACTGGGCGGCTGGATGCGGAAATAATTTCCACGGCTCCAATCCCGAACCAACCGGATGAAGCCCGCTGGATGGAGCATTCTTCAGCCGATTCCGGAATTGAGTTTGATTCGATGCTAACAATGGCTATCGTTGCCATCATCGGCCACCCCGAAGCCATCCAGCACTAGGTTGATGCCACCCCCGCGCCCCTGAAGCCGGGCGAGGCGGTCTCGCCCTACAAGACGGAAATCTGGCGGCGCCTGACTCCCCGCGAACGGCTGCGGCGCAGCTGGCAGATGCGTTCGCGGCTGCCCGGCTTGAAAGCCGTGCATGATCGCAAACTTTTTCCAAAGCCTTGATCGAAACGGCGTCGAGCATCTGCGCATCAGCGGCTAGGCCACCGTCCTTTACGGCGCGGCGATATTTTCCGAGGACATCGATCTCTGGATCAACCCGACGGAAGAAAAACGGGATCGTTTCCTCGCGGCTCTGGGTGAGAGCCGGGCATGTTACTACAAGCTCACCCCGCCGCTCACGTCCGAACATCTTCAGCAAGGGCACGGCTTTCACTTTATCCTGCTCGCCGGCGAGGCGGGCGAAATTTTTCTGGACGTGATGGGCCGTCCGCGGCGCGCGGGTTCGTTCGCCCAGGCATCGGCCACGGCGCGACTGATGGAAACCGAGTGGGGGACGATTCGCACCATCGGCATCAAGCCCCTCGTGGAACTGAAGAAAACGCAACGTCTGGAAGACTACCCCATCATCAGCAAGCTCGCGCTCGCCTGGTTCGATCAGCCGGAGGGCGCGCCGCCCGCCGCCGATTTTCTTTGGGCGCTGCAAAACATTTATACGCTCCCGGAGTTGGCGGTCTTCTTCACGGAACACCCCGCCGCCGTTGCCGTCGCCACCGGGCAGTTCCACCGGGAGGTGGGGGAGTTTGGCCGGCAGTTTCTGGCGGACGGCGAGGTGCCGAAAACCGTGGAGATGCGCGTGGGGGCAGCATTCCAATCTCGAATCTCCGAGCTGCAACTGGCCGACCGCCAGTATTGGCGCGACATCATCCGCCGGCTGAAAGTGCTGCGCGGGGCCGGCCAACTGATGCCCGAGGGCGGAAATGTCTCTGGGAAGATTTGATGGGACGCTCTTCGTGATTCCTCTCCGGTCACGTCCTCACCCTTGCGGGCGCATCTGGACACTGTTCTTGAATCTGAAGGGGCCGCGATCCGATTCCGTAGTGGGGCAGGCGTCCCGCCTGTCTGCTGGGGCGTCTCGCCCCTCATTCCCTCCCCGAGTTCACGGACGAGACGCCCGGGGACACAGCCGGGACGGCTGCGCCACTAAGAACTGTGTTCAGATGCCCCCTTGCCGACGCGTGGAAATGTTATTTACCCGCGCCCGGCCCCGTGCTTAATTCCACGACCATGATTAGCCGCCGCCGTTTTTTGCAAAGCTCCGCCGTCGTCTCCGCCGTCGCGGGCTTTCCCCATCTCGCCCGTTCCGCCGGCGAACTCCACGCCATTCCCGGCCAGAAGCCGCGCCACATCATCCAACTCGTCGCCGACGGCATGAGCATGGGCACCCTCACCATGGCCGACGCCTTTTCACGCCTGACCCGCAAACGAGGTCTGGCCTGGATGGAGATGTATAAGAATCCCGCCGCCGTCCCAGCCTTGATGAACATGCGCTCGCTCAACTCGCTGGTGACCGACTCCTCCGCCGCGGCCTCGAGCTGGGGTAGCGGCTCGCGCGTGGTCAACGGCGTGATCAACCAGCTTCCCGGCAAAAAAAAGCTCAAGACGCTCTACGAACTGTTCGGCGAGCTGGGCTGGAAACGCGGGCTGGTCACCACCACCGAGATCACCCACGCCACCCCCGCCGGCTTCGCCGCCAGCGTGGACAACCGCGACACCGGCACGGCCATCGCCGCGCAGTACCTGGAGCGCAAGATCGAGGTGCTGCTCGGTGGCGGAAAAATCTTTTTCGACCCCGCCAAGCGCCGGGACAAGCGTAATTTGAAAAAGGATTTCGTGACCGCCGGCTACACGGTGATGGAGACGCTGGATGAACTGAAGGCCGCCTCGAACGACCAGCGCTGGCTCGGCACCTTCTCCTCGAGCCATCTGCCCTACACCATCGACCACTTCGCCGATCCCAAGCTTGTCGCGAAAGTCCCCACCCTGGCGGTGATGACGCGCGCCGCGCTCGGCTGGCTGGGCAAGGAGAGCCATTTCATCCTCCAGGTGGAGGGCGGGTTGGTGGATCACGCCTGCCACAATAGCGACGCGGCCGCCGCGCTGCACGACATGATCGCGTTTGACGAGGCGCTCGAGGCCTGCCTCGAGTTTCAGCAAAAAAATCCCGACACCCTCATCACCGTCACCACCGACCACGGCAACGGCAACATGGCCCTGAACGGCACGGGCAATCTTTACTGCGACAGCTCCACGCATTTTGCCAACGTGAAAAAGGTCAAATGCTCCTTCCCGGAAATCATCAAGCATCTGAAAAAAACCAAGGTGGCCGTGGATCCCGCCGCCGACAAGTCCGACGCAGACGAAGGCGGGTTTGTCGCCAGCCAGGCCGCCCAGGCCACGGAGAATCCCGACGAACCGCCGGCGGTCAAGCCGCCGCCGGTGAAACCGCCGGTCAAGCCGGGCGAGCCGCCCAAGCCGAAGGAGCAGATTCCCACCTACAAGGAAATCATGCAGATTCTCCCGGAGCTGACCGGCTGCAAAGTTTCGCAGCGCCGCTCCGAATGGCTGATCCCGTTTCTGAGCCAGAAGGGACACGCGATGTACGAGATCATGAACAACGAAATGTCGCAGTTGGGCCAGTTGCTCGGCAACTTTTACGGCATCGGCTGGACGGGCAACGCGCACACGGCCGACTACGTGCCGCTGATCGCGCTCGGGCCGGGCGCGGAATTGTTCCGGGGCTTTGTCGAGAACGTGGACGTCTTCCATCACTACACCGCGCTGGCGGGCATTGATTTCAAAAACCCGACCGCGCCGCTCACCGCCCAGGTCGGGCGCGAGGCCGGCGACGTGGAGAACACCGAGGCCTACAAACTGGCCTGAGGCCATGCTCGCCTTCATCCCCTCCAGCCTGGCTGACCTGTCGGACCTGATTTTGTCGCCTTATTTCTGGCTGCCGGTGGCGTTTCAAATCTGGATGCTGGTGGACGCCTTCCGGCGGAGGGAGTGGGTCTGGTTCTTTATCATCCTCGTTTTCTCGGTCTTCGCCGCGCTCTGGTATTTCTTCATGGTCTATCGCAACGCCCCTTCGGCCACGCGCGGCTTTGAACTGCCCGGCGCGCATGACCGCCGGCGGATCAAGGAGCTGCAGGCGCAGATTCATCACCTCGACAAGCCGCATCATCATCTCCAGCTCGGCGACATTTATTTTCAGCGCGGCCGGCTCGCGCTGGCCGAGGCCAGCTACCGCGCCGCGCAGGCACGCGACCCGCAGGACCTCGACATCCGCTCGCATCTCGGCCAGTGCCTGCTCCGCCAGAACAAGCTGGCCGAGGCGCGTCCGCTCCTGGAAGGCGTCTGCCTGCAGGACGCGAAGCACGAATACGGCTACAGCCTGATGGCGCTGGCCGAAACGCTCACCGCGCTCGGCGAAACGGACGCTGCCATCGGCGTCTGGCGGTGCCTCCTGGAAAATCATGCCTACGCCCGCGCCCGCGTGCAACTCGCCGAGCTGTGCGCCGCGCGGCAGCAGTGGGACCTGGCACGGATCGAGATTCAGGAAGTGCTGGCCGACGACGCGCTTGCTCCGGCGTTTCAGCGCCGGCGTGACCGCGTCTGGCTGGGTCGCGCGAAAAAACTGGCGCGGAAGCTCAAGGGGTGAAAGGCCCCCAGAATCGCCGGCTCAGAACTTCTCCCACTCCTCCTCCTTGAATCCAACCCGCCCGCTCTGGTCCGTCAGCACGAACGGACGCTTCACGAGATTGCCGTTGCCGGCGAGCAGCGCGAGCGCTTCGTCGGTGGTGAGTTTCGGCAGCTTGTCCTTCAGATTTTGCGCTTGGTAATCCAGGCCGGAGGTGTTGAACAGCTTGCGAATTTCTTCGCCGTAAATGTCGAGCATCCGGCGCAACTCGGCCCTGGTCGGCGGCTGTTCGCGAATCGGGATGGCGGTGAATGGCACCTTGCGCGACTGGAGGAATTGCAGCGCGCGGCGGCAGGTGCCGCATTTCTCGTAAACGTAAATCTTCACCTTCACGCCGCCAGCCCGAGGTTCTTCACGATGGCCGTGGTCGAGTGCGGCTTGTTCAGCGTGTAGAAATGAATGCCGGGCGTGCCGTTCTTCAGCAGGTCGGCGCACTGCGCGGTGGCGTAGTCGATGCCGTAGGCGGTCGCGGCCTCGTCGCTGTCGCCGAGCGTTTCGAGCTTCGCCAGCAGCGGGGACGGGAGCTTGGAGCCGCAGAGCGCGGTGAACCGCTTGATCTGCGATGTGGACATGATCGGGATGATGCCGGGGCAGATCGGCACCGTGACACCGAGCTTGGTGAGATGGTCGCGGAACCGGTAGAAGTCGGCGTTGTCGAAGAACAATTGCGTGAGCACGAAATCCGCGCCGGCGTCGATCTTCTCCTGCAGCCGCCGCCAGTCCACCTCGCGGCCCTCCGTGCAGGCGATGTGGCCTTCGGGAAAACCGGCGGTGCCGATGGAGAAGCCGCCCAGTTCCTTGAGGAAGGCGACCAGTTCACGCGAGAACTCGAAGCCACCGGGCGTCTTTTGAAATTCGCCGTTGCCGCCGGGCGGATCGCCGCGCAGCGCGAGGATGTTTTTGATGCCGAGCGCGCGGGCCTGTTCGATGACGGCGCGCAATTCCCCCTTCGTGGCGTTGACGCAGGTGAGGTGCGACATGGCGGTGAGGCTGTGCTCGCGCTGGATGCGGTCCACGATCATCAGCGTCTTGTCGCGCGTGCTGCCGCCCGCGCCGTAGGTGACGGAACAGTAATCCGGCTTGAGCCGCAGCAGGGCGGGGACGGTTTTCTCGAGGAGGTTGCGGTCGCCCTCGTCGGTCTTGGGCGGAAAGAACTCGAAGGAAACCACCGGCTGGCCGGCGGCTTTTTTGGCGGCGTGAATGTCGCGAATAAACTTCATCGGAAGGTGATAGTGCGGAGAACGCGGACCGAGTTCAAGCCCGCTCGTCGTCGCCGCCTCCGAATGGGCGCAGCCCTGGCGGAGCGCCGATCTCCGATCCGGCGCATTCGCCGGAGCAACTCGACGCCTGCCGGGTCGGAGACCGGCGCTCCGGGAGCAGTGTCATCCGCCCGCCGCGAAATCCTTGATCTTGTCGCGCAACGGCCGCAGGTCCGGGTCGTCAAGGGCCATCTGGAGAATTTGCTTTCGGTCACCTTCTCCAGCGGCGCGGAGCAGCCATTCGCAAGCGGTGTCCATCTGCCGCAACTGGCAGGTGTAGCAGGCGAGATTGTAGGCGATCAGCCAGTCCTGGGGAAACCGGTCGGCGGCGGGCCGCAGCAGATCAAACGCGGCCTGCAATCCGCCGCCCGCCGTGCGGCGCAGTGCATAGGCTTGGTGCAGCCAACCGCTGGCGCGGTCGGGCGCGGCCTGCGTGAGCGCGCGGGCGGCGGGCAGGGCCGCCTCCCAGTCCTTCGCCTCGGAGTGGACGGCCCAGCGCATTTCCAGCACGTCTGGGTGCGTCTGCCAGGCCGGAGAAATTTTTTCCAGTTCCGCCGCGGCCTCGTGCGCGCTGCCAAGCTCGAGCCAGCCGAGGGCGGCGGCGAGATGATGGCTGTCCGGTGGTTGCAGAGGCGGCATGGCGGGAGGCTACGCCACGGTCAGCGGCCCGTCGAACATCGTCAGGCTGATGACTTCCGTTTTTGCGAAGTGCGGGCCGTGGCGCTCGCCGCGCGGCGCGTGGAAAAACGCGCCGGTGGTGTAGGTCGTGCCGGCCTCCGCCCATTCGCCGCTCAAAATGTAAACCGATTCGTTGGCCAGCGGATGAAGGTGCGCCGGCACCGTGACGCCGGCGTGGAATTTGCGGAGGACGGTGACGCCGCCGGTGGTTTCGTTTTTGTGGAGCACGAGTAGTTCGACGCCGGGATAGGGGCCGGGCTGCCAGGTTTTGTTTTGCGCGAGCGCAATGAATTGAAACATGCGTGCATCCAAGTCGGACTGGGGAAATTTGCAAGAGCGGAGTCAGGGGACACTCTTGACCAATGGCAGGACATTTTCCCCGTTTCACATTTCCCCGCTTCGACTACACTGTGCCCGTGTCAACGTTGGCCAAGCCATTTGAAAATATTCCCGCGCTGAACCAGGTCGCCGTGCCCGACCTCTGGCAGCAGCAGGCGGTCTCGGCCTTGCGCGACGGGCGCGACGTGGTGGTGCAGGCGCCCACCGGCTCCGGCAAGACGCTCATCTTCGAGCTGTGGTCGAACCAGGGAAAAAATCGCGGCCAGGCGATTTACACCGTGCCCACGCGCGCCCTCGCCAATGACAAGCTCGCCGAATGGCGCGCGCGCGGCTGGAACGTCGGCATCGCCACCGGTGATCTCTCGGAAAATCTCGAAGCGCCCATCCTTGTCGCCACACTGGAGACGCAGAAGAACCGGCTCATTCGCGGCGACGGCCCCGCGCTGCTCGTCGTGGACGAATATCAAATGATCGGCGACCAGGATCGTGGGTTGAACTACGAACTCGCCCTCGCCCTCGCGCCGCCGCAGACGCAACTGCTCCTCCTCAGCGGCAGCGTCGCCAATCCGCAGGACATCGTGAAATGGTTTCAACGTCTCGGTCGCAAGGCGGAACTGATCCGTCACGACATTCGCCCCGTGCCGCTGGAAGACGTGCAGGCGGACAATTTGAACTGGCACTTGCCGAGTGAAATTCGCGGCTACTGGCCGCGCCTCATTGCCAAGGCGCTCGCGGAAGACCTCGGTCCCGTGCTGGTCTTTGCGCCGCGCCGCAAAGCCACGGAAATGCTCGCCGCCGAAATCTCGCGTCACTTGCCCTGCCCGAATCCACTTCAGCTCACGCTCGAACAAAAGCAACTCGTCGGCGAACATCTCGCCAAAATGCTGCGGAACCGCGTTGCGTATCATCACAGCGGTCTCAGCTACGCAGCGCGCGCCGGAGTCATCGAACCGCTCGCCAAGGCCGGAGCGTTGCGCGTGGTGGTCGCGACGATGGGCCTCGCGGCGGGCATCAATTTTTCCATGCGCAGCGTCGCGCTCGCGGGTGACTCCTACCGGCGCGAGGCCGTCGAGCAACCGCTCAAGCCCGATGAAATTTTGCAGATGTTCGGACGTGCGGGCCGTCGCGGCATCGACGAGACCGGCTACGTGCTCGTCTGCGACAATGACATTCGTCTGCGCGAAGGCCGGCCCGTGCATCTCGCGCGCAGCGGCATGGTGGATTGGAACGCGCTGCTCGGCCTGATGAGCGCCGCCGCCGAGGCGGGTCGTGAACCGTTCGCCGAGGCCGTGCGCGTGCAGCAGCGGCTCTTCACCACCAAGCCCGTCTGGCTCGGCGTCGAGGAGTCGCTGAAAAATCCTGTGACGCCGTGCGGCTTGAAAACCGACGCCGAACGCGCGCGGCACGTCCGCAAGCTTGTCCAGCAAATGCTCAACAGCCGCGGCGAATGGGAGCCAACGCCCGAACCACGCGACGTGCCGCTGCGCGACGTGTGTGTGATGGAACCGCTCTCCGAAGCCGCGCTGAACTTGCTCAAGCTGGAGAACAAATCGGTGGCCCACGATTCGGCACCCGACGTTCGTCGCCCGTCATTGCCCCTCCATCTCGCGTTGACGGTTCCCGACGCGCTTGAAAAAACCGGCCACGGCCTGCTCGCGGTTTTGTCCGAGGATGCCACCGGGGGAAAAATTTACGGACGCTCGCAAACCATCGCCGAGGTGTTGAACGACGACCGTGTGCTGCTGGTGAAATGGGTGCGCCGGCTGACCAATTGGAACGGACGCCAGGCCACGCTCGCCGTGTGGAACGAAAAGATTCGTCCGCTCGTCGAGAAGACGCTCGCGCAACAGCACACCCCCGTCGTCCGCTGGGACACGAACGACCGCAAGATCGCCGCGCTGATCAGCGTGGCCGAACTACCCGCGCGCGCGTTCGTCGATGCCCACGGCGTCGCGCTCTGGAAGCCCGTCGAGCGCGAGGTGATGCCGCTGGACTGTGCGCGGTGCGAACTGGTTTCGACCTGCCGCATGTTGCCGCCGGCCGCAGGCGTCGCGCTGCTCTGGCGGCGGCTCGGACTCATCGACGCCGCCGGTGTCCCAACGCGGCGCGGGCGGGTGATGAGTTCGCTTTCGCAAGGCGACGGTCTGGCCGTGGCCGCCTCGCTGGAGGATGAAAAATATTCGCTCGATGAAATGATTTACGACCTCGCGAATCTCAACGCCGGTTTCCGGTTTTGCCGCGACGAAAATCGCTGGGCCGGGCGGCTCGCGATGACCTCGCAGCGGGCCTACGGCGTGCAGAGCATTCCCGGCTATCTGGAGAATGGCGTGCCGACCGGCTACGGTTCCGGCGCGGAAACCATCGTCGCCGCGCTCCACAAAAATCCTCTGACCAAATCCTCGTGGATCACGGAGTTTCTCGGCGCGGGCGACATCGACCGCGTCATCATCGAATGGCGCAGCACGCTGCGGCAGATCGCGCACGCGCACGCGCTCGACTGGCCGCGCTGGCGGGCCTTGCAGGCGATGGCAAAAGGGATTTTGCGCGAGACCGAATCGCCCACGCTAACCGATTTGCCGCCGCTCGAATTCGGCCAGACCAAGCGCGTGGATCACCGCCTGAATTTTCGCCGGCATTGAAACGGCCAGTCCTGGGAGCGCTGGCGTCCCGCCGGCAAGTTGCTTGTCTGCCCCACGAACACGCCGGCGGGACGCCAGCGCTCCCAGGTCTTGCGCGAACTCTTTCCTTGTCACTTCCGGTGAAACTGTCTAAGCCAGCGCGCATGAAGTGCAAAAATTTCTGACCGCCGCCATGCTCGCCAAACGTGTCATTCCCTGCCTCGATGTCCACGCCGGACAAGTCACCCGTGGCGTCCAGTTCGGCAAGGCCGAGGCCGGCGAACTCCGCAACGTCGGCGATCCGGTCGCGCTCGCGCTGCGCTACAACGAGCAGGGCGCGGACGAAATGGTCTTCTTTGACATCACCGCCAGCGCGCATGGACGCGACACCATCATCGACGTGATCGAACGCGTGGCCGATCAGTGCTTCATGCCGCTGACGGTGGGCGGCGGCATCCGCACCGTCGAGGACATGCACACCATGCTCAAGGCTGGCGCGGACAAGACCAGCATCAACTCCTCCGCGCTCGCCACGCCGGACCTCATCCGGCAGGGCGCGGAAAAATTCGGCAGCCAGTGCATCGTCGTCTCCATCGACGCCAAAAAAGTCGCGCCCGACCGCTGGGAGGTCTTCTCGCACGGCGGCCGCAAATCGACCGGCCTCGATGCCGTGACCTGGGCGGAAAAAGCCGTCGCGCTCGGCGCGGGCGAAATCGTTTTGAACAGCATCGACGCGGACGGCACGAAAGCGGGCTTTGATCTCGTCATCACGCGCCGCATCAGTGAATCGGTGGGCGTGCCGGTGGTAGCGAGCGGCGGCGCGGGCAGTCTGGAACACATGGCCGAGGTGCTCCTCGAGGGCCGGGCCGACGCCGTGCTGGCCGCGAGCATTTTTCACTTCGGCGAATTCACGGTGGGCGAGGTGAAGAGATTTTTGACGGAGCAGAATATTCCCGTTCGCTTGTAGCAGCCGACGTGAGGAGGCTGTGATTCAACCGGCGATCAGTTCAACGGATCTACCAATGCGACCCCGGCCGGTGTGAAGTGCCGGGTGTTGTGCGTCGCCAGGGTGTGTCCGTGATGCAGCGCGGTGGCGGCGATCAGCGAATCCTCGCAGGTCATGATGCGATTCTTCGACTTCAACTCGGCCAGCAGTTCTTTCCAGCGGACCAACACCGCCTCATCCAGCGGCTCGATTGCTGCGGCATAGTCGCGGCGCACGTCGGAAATCCAGGCGTCGAGCGCCGCGCGGTGAGTCAGCGGAGCGGTTTTCGCGCCGTGTCGAAGTTCCGCCATGGAAACAACGCTAACGAAGATGTCCCGCGTGTTTGACAGCCAAGTTAAAAGCTTTTTCGGAGTGTGCTTGCGCTCCGTGAGGGACAACAGATCCGTATCAATGAGATAGCTCATTTGAACGGCAGCTCATGACGCAGGGGCGCGGGAAACGGATGCGGACATTTTCGCATCGCAGCCAGAATCGTTTTGCCGGACATGCCAGCCTTGCGCCTGACCCGCGGCGTCAGAAGGATGGAATTCCGTCCGTCCTTCACCGGGCGGACTTCCACCACGCCGCCGTTCTTCAGCCCGGCGGCGTCACGCCACCACTTCGGTAGCGTGCCTTGGCCAACTTTCGTGACCGTCAGCGTGTCGAATTCTTTCACGGCTTTAATGATTCCTTAAGAAGTGCGCCTGGCAAGCGAAATTTTAAACGCGTTGCGACGCGCCCTGGCTGCCGCCAATAATCCGTGACTTCTTTTCAATCGCAAATCTCAAAGCCCAAACCTAAAATACCTGCTGCATGAGCTTTTACGACAAACTTAAATTCAACGCCGAGGGCCTGATCCCGGCGATCGTTCAGGAGCAAGCCACCGGACGCGTCCTAATGATGGCGTGGATGAACCGGGCCTCGCTCGAATCCACCGTCGCCACCGGCAAAACGCATTTCTGGAGCCGTTCGCGCCAGAAGTTCTGGATGAAGGGCGAGAGCAGCGGCCACACGCAAACGGTGAAGGACATCGCGTTCGATTGCGACGGCGACACGCTGCTCATCCAGATCGAGCAAATCGGCGCGGCCTGTCACGAGGGCTACAAGTCCTGCTTCTTCCGCTCGGTCGAAGGCGGCGCGGCGTTCAAGACGACCGAACCGCAACTGGAAACGCCGGAGCAGATTTACGGGAAGAAGTAGCGGCGGATGGGCGCAGGCCACGTGCAATCCAACCACTTTTTCTGACCGCAACGATCATGGACGACACCATCCCATTCGGCAGCCGGGACTACTGGTATTTTCTGGCGGCAATCGTGTTCGCGCGGGGGATGGATTTTCTCAGCACCTGGATCGCCACGCCGCGCCTGAAACTCGAGGCCAACCCCATCGCCAAGTTTCTCGGCTGGAAATGGGGCATCGCGCTGAACGTCCTGCTCGCACCGTTGCTGGCCTGCTGGCCGCTGGCCGCCGTCATCGTCGGCACAACGAGCGTGCTGGTGGCGGCGCGAAATTTTCAAAGCGCCTGGCTGATGCGCGCCATGGGCGAGGACGAGTATCGACGCTGGATGTGCGACCGGATGCATGAAGGGTCGCTGAGGCTGTTTGTGACCTGCCTGCTCGCGCAGACTTTTCTCGTGGCCATGGTTGGCGCGGTCTTGATCTGGTTCACCGCGCAACTGGTGCCGTTTGGGATCGGGGTGGGCATCGTCGGCTACGCGCTGGCGGTTGGATTTTACACGCTGCTTTCCGTGTGGCGTCTGCGCGGGGCTTCGCGCTAGGGTGTCGGCATCGAACATGGGCAACAGTATGTATTCACCATCGCAGGAAGAATTTTTGAAACTGGCCGGGCAGGGAAATCTCATCCCCGTCACGCGCAAGCTGCTGGCCGACTTTGAAACGCCGCTCTCGGCATATCGCAAGATTCGCGGCCAGGGCGAGTCATTCCTCTTCGAGTCGGTCGAAGGCGGCGAGCATCTGGGCCGCTACTCGTTCGTCGGCTGCAATCCGCGCGCAATCATCCGCCAGACCGGCGGACGGATCGAACTCATCGAGAACGGGAAGGTGCTGGAAGTGTTTTTTGTTAAACCGAAATCCCTCACTCCGTCCCTCTCCCTATCGGATGGGGAGAGGGTGGCGAAGCCGGGTGAGGGGAAAACCGTCAGCGACGGCCTCGAAGTAGTTGAGCAGGTGTTGAAGCGGTTTCGCGCGGTCTCGCTGCCGGGCCTGCCGCGCTTCACCGGCGGCGCGGTGGGTTTCATCGGCTACGAATTCATTCACGACGTGGAGCCGGTGGTGCCGCGCCCGCCGCACGACGAACTCGGCACGCCGACGATGTATTTTCTCATCGCGGACGAACTGCTGATCTTCGACCGCGTCGCGCAAACCATCACCGTGCTCGTCAACGCCATCATCGAGCACGGCACCACGCCGGCCGACGCCTATGAAAACGCCGTCGGCGAAATCGAGCGGCTAGTCTCGCTGCTCGAACAGCCGATCGAGCACGTTCCCGTGACCGTGCCGCCCGAAGTGCCTTCCGTCCCGTTCGAATCGAACGTGACGAAGGAAAAGTTTTTTACCAACGTCCTCAAGGCGAAGGAATACATCACGGCGGGCGATATCATCCAGGTGGTCGGTTCGCAGCGGTTCTCGACGCCGGTCAAGGCCGCGCCGCTCGACATCTACCGCGCCGCCCGCAGCATCAATCCCTCGCCCTACATGTTCCTGCTCGAACTGGACGGCTTTGCGCTGGTCGGCGCGTCGCCGGAAATTCACGTCCGGTGCGAGGATCGGCACGTGGAAATTCGGCCCATCGCCGGCACGCGTCCGCGCGGCAAAACGCCGGAGCAGGATGCGGCGCACGAAAAGGATTTGCTGGCCGATCCCAAGGAGCGCGCCGAACACGTCATGCTCGTCGATCTCGCGCGCAACGATCTGGGCCGCGTCTGCGAATACGGCAGCGTGCAGGTGAAGGACCTGATGAGCATCGAGCGTTACAGCCACGTCATGCACATCGTCTCGCAGGTTGAGGGGAAGTTGGGCGCAGACAAATCCACCTACGACCTGATGCGCTCCACTTTTCCGGCGGGCACGTTGAGCGGCGCGCCGAAGGTTCGCGCGATGCAGATCATTTCCGAACTGGAACAGACCGCGCGCGGCCCTTACGGCGGCTGCGTCGGCTATTTTTCGTTCAACGGAAATCTCGACTGCTGCATCACCATTCGCACGGCGCTCATCAAGGACGGCAAAGCCTACGTGCAGGCCGGCGGCGGCTGGGTGAACGACTCCACGCCAGAAGCCGAGTTTCAGGAAACGGTGAACAAGTCAAAGGCGATGCTCAAGGCCGTGGCGCTGGCGGAAATGTTTTCCAAGATTCCGTAGCCGCCGAGGTCACGAGGCTCAAACTTTCATCGCGTGAAACTTCCGAACGCAGAACGAGTCTTGGTGCAACCTGAGAAAATCGATGACTATCTGCTCAACGCTGCCCACCCCGACAACAATGGCAAAGCCGAGCTCTTCGAGACCTTCGGCTTTCACAGCCGGGACTGGGGAACGCTGGCCAGGGCCATGTGCCAGATGGCGGCGAAAGAATTTTTCTTCCCCGCGCTCCCCGGTTTCACCGCGGGAGTTTCCGCCGGAGTGATCTCGACCAAAATCCGGCTCGCAGTCGCGCCCGGCAGATCCAGCCAGACCACCCCGGCCAGAGCGCCCGGCGCGGTCACCACCTATTCGCGCCGGACAAAGCCGCCCGGCGGAATCGTCACCTCGCCCGCCTCGGCGGTGGTGCGCAGTTCGAGGCGGCTCTCGAAACGCTGGCCGGCGTTCGCCAGTCGGCAGGCGACGCCGGCCGGGACTGTCTGGACGACGGATTGCGGTGTGGGGTTGAGCCTGTGCAACCAGACGGTGAGCGACTGCCCGGCCTTGACGGGTTCGGACGGCCCGGCCAGCTACGGGGTGATTTTCGCCGCTGGTGAAAGCGTCGTCCACGCGAGCAGGCCGGTCAGCAGGAGCACGCCTCAGAGTGCTCGGAGAAAAAATTGTTCAACCTGGCGGCGAGACTATCAGCCCCGTCAACAGATGTGTGCCGCGCTGGAGGACGTCAGGTTTTCCCGCGCGGATCAAAGGCGTCGCGCAGGCCGTCGCCGAGGAAGTTCAGCGCGAGGAGGGTGCTGACGAGCGCGGTGGCGGGGAAGACCAGCAGCCACCAGTAAACACGGACGGGATTCAGCGATTGCGCGCCTTCCGCGATGAGCGATCCCCAACTGGCCATGGGCGGCTGGATGCCGAGACCAAGGTAACTGAGGAACGATTCGTAGAGGATGATCGCGGGCAGGATGAGCGTCACATACACGATCACGATGCCGAGGATGTTCGGCAAAATGTGGTGGCGCAAAATCCTCAGGTGATTCGCGCCCAGCGAGCGGCTGGCATCGACGAACTGCCGGGTGCGCAGGGACAACACCTGGCCGCGCACGATCCGCGCCATGGTCAGCCAGGAGACGGCGCCGAGACCGACGAAGAGGAAGAGCAGCGGCGCCCAGCGCGCGGATTCGGTGCCGAACCAGCCGACCAGCCATTTCTTGACCAGATCGTCCAGCGTGGTGATGAGCACGATCACGAAGACAATCGACGGCAGCGTGTAGAGAATATCGACGAAGCGCATCATGATGCTGTCCCAGCGTCCGCCGACGTAGCCGGCCACCGCACCCCACACCACGCCGATGACCAGAGCCACTCCCGCCCCGACCAGTCCGACGAGGAGCGAAATGCGCGCGCCGGAGCAAATTCGGGCCAGCAGGTCGTGCCCGTGGACATCGGTGCCGCACCAGTGCGAGCGGCCCGGTGGTTGAAATTGCGCCTCGGAAACGGCGTTCGGGTCGTGGAGCATCCCCGCCGGCAACAGCCCCTGGAACACCTTTGCGGGCGGAGCGGGTTTGACGGTTCCGGCGAAGCGGGTCATGGAGAAGACCGGCCAGAGGAGAACGAGGAGCACCACGGCGACGATGAACCAGAGGCTGATCATGGCCGGCTTGTTGGCCTTGAAGCGCAGCCAGGCCTTCTGGTTGGGGCTGAGATGCTCACTCATATTTCACCCTCCGATCCAGGAGCGTGTAGCTGAAATCCACGATCAGGTTCATCACCAGCAGCAGCACGGCGTAGAGCAACACCAGGCCCATGGTCATGAGATGATCCTTGTTCAGCGAACTGTTCACCATGAAAACGCCGATGCCGGGAATGTTGAAAATGCTTTCCACCACGAACGAGCCGGTGAGCAGGTCGGCCAGCAGCGGGCCGGAATAGGAAACCACCGGCAGGATGGCAATGCGCAGGGCGTGCTTGAAGACAACCCCCATCTCGCTGCAGCCCTTCGCGCGCGCGGTGGTGATGAAGCCTTCGTGCAGGACGTTGGACATTCCCTCGCGCATCAACCGGGAAATGCGCCCCGCGAAATACAGTCCCAGTGCGATGGACGGCAGGATCGCGTGCCACGGGGTTTCCCAAAGCGCCGCCGGGAAGATGCGCCATTTGATCGCGAAGAACATGATGAGCAGCGGCGCCACGACGAATCCCGGGATGCACACCGCCAGCACGGCGAAGAAACTTCCCGCGTAGTCCGACCACTGCCCGCGCCGCAGCGCCGTGAAAAAACCAAACGGAATGCCGACGCCCTGCGCGAACAGAAAGGCCAGCAGGCCCAGGGTCAGCGAGACGGGCAGGCCCTGCCGGACAATGTCGTTGACGGTGTGATTACGATATTTGGTGGAAAGCCCGAGGTCGCCCTTGATCAGACCGCCTTGGGCCCAATGCCAGCGGCCTGCCGCGTCCTTTTCCCAGCACAAGCCGAGATAGCGGAGGTACTGCTTGAGGAACGGCTCGTCCAGATGGTAGCGGGCCTTGAGGGCGCGCTCGATTTCCGGCGAGGCCTTGGCGCGCTCCGAGTCGAACGGATTGCCGGGCGCGATCTTGACCAGCGCGAAGGCCAGAAAGGTGATGACCAGCAGCAGCGGAATGAGAAAGAGGAGTCGCTTCAGGAAATACATGGCGTCATTTCTTTCGGCGGATCGGGGCAATGGGATGCTCGTCCAGCAGGTTGAAATAAATTCCCTCGATCTTGTCGGGGTCGAAAAAGTTCACGCCCGTCCGGAAAAAAAGCGGGACGATGGGCAACTCGTCCCGGATGAGCAGCACCTCCGCCTCGCGCAAAATTTCGGCGCGGCGTTTCACGTCAGAAAGCTGGTTGGCCTGATTCAGCAGAGCGTCGTAGCGGGGGTTGATCCAGCCGGTACGATTGTTGCCGTTATTCGCCATGAACATGTCGAGAAAGGTGTTGGCGTCGTTGTAGTCGCCCACCCAACTGCTGCGGCTCAGGTCGTAGTTCAGCGAACTCTGCTCGGCGAGATAGACCTTCCATTCCTTCTGCTCGATCTCGATGGTGATGCCCAGTTCGCGCTTCCACATTTCCTGAAGCTCGACCGCGATCTGGACCGAGGTCTTGGCATTGGTGGTCAGGTAGCGGATGACGCGAAAGCCCTGGCCGCCAGGATAACCGGCCTCGGCGAGCAGTTTGCGCGCAAGCACCGGATCGTGGCCGAGGCCGTCCGGGGGCTGGTAGTGGGCCGTGGCCGGGGGCGTGAGGCTGGAGGCGATCTTCTCGCCGCCCTTGGTGATTTTTTCCACAAGCCGTTTTTTGTCCACGGCCAGGGCGAGGGCCTTGCGCACGCGCACATCGGCGAACGGCGGGTTGGTGACGTTGTAGCGGTAGAACTCGGTGCCGAGGTAGTCGAAGAAATGCACGTCGCGCCGTTTCCGCAGCACGTCGAGCAGTTCGTTTGGGACGAGACCCTTGTCCCAGATGATGTCGGCCTGGCCGGTTTCGTAGAGGTTGAAGGCGGCGGCCTGTGAGTCGATCGGCAGAAAATCGACGATCTCGCTCTGCGTGTTGGCGGCATCCCAGTAGCGCGGATTTTTCCGGACGCGAATTTTGTCGCGGATGCGCCAGAAGTCGAGGGTGTAGGCGCCGCTGGTCGGCAGGGGGCGCGCCATCAGCCATTGATCGCCGTGTTTTTCAATGGTCTGGCGGGGCAGGATGGCCAGAGTGCGAAAGGCGCAGAGGTCGAGAAAGAAGGTGGCGGGCGCGACCAGATCGACGCGCAGGGTGTGGGCATCGAGCGCGTGAATGCCCAGCTTCGTGAGGTCCTTGATCTTGCCGGTGGCGATGTCCTCGGCGTTGCGGAGGAAAAACATTTGCCCGGCATATTCGGACGCGGTGAAGGGATCGACCACCCGTCGCCAGGACCAGATGACATCGGCGGCAGTGATGGGTTCGCCGGTGGACCAGACGAGGTTCGAGCGCAGGTGAAAGACGTAGGTCCGGCCGTCCGGAGAAATTTCCCAGCGCTCGGCGAGGCCGGGTTCGGGAATGGCGGTCTTGGGATCGAGGCGGGTCAGGCCTTCGAAGAGCGCGCCGGCCACCCGCCCGTCCGGCTGGCCGCTGATGGTGGCGGGATCAATCGACTGCGGTTCGGCGCCATTGATGATGGTGAGGTCGGCCTTGGGTTCGTGCGGGACGCAGCCGGCGAGGGCGAGCGCGCCGGTCGCCGCCAATAAATGAAACGCCCTCTTTGCGGCAAAGAGGGCGTTCATCGGAAATTTCATCGCGCGCTTACTTGGGCGTGGCCGGTTTGTTGGTGTCCGCCGGGGCGGCAGCGTTGGTCAGCTTGGGGAGGGTGAGATTGGTCGGGATGGGGACGGTCGCCGGGGTCTCCGGGGTCTTGACGGGGGCTGGGGGAGTGACGGCCGCGGGGGTTTTCTCTAGGAGTTTCTTCAGGTTTTCGGTGTTGGGATTCTGCCGCGACTGATAGCCGTTGAGCATGGAAATCAGGATCGCGAGGATGAAGAAGATGCCGGCGCTGTACTTGGTCAGTTTGGTGAGGGCGTTGCCGCTGCCCGCACCGAAGAGGGCGTCGGTCGCGCCGCCGCCGAAGGCCTGGCCCATGCCGGCCTCCTTTTTCGGGAGTTGAATGAGCACGAGCAAAACGAGGAGAAGACAGTCCAGCACGAGAACCGCCGTCAGCAGGCCGATGATAATTCCAGTCATAATTTTTTCAGTTAAATCGAGTTCTTCACAATGTCGGCAAAGCTGCGGGCTTCCAGCGAGGCCCCGCCGACGAGCGCGCCATCCACGTCCGGCTGGCTCATCAATTCACGGGCGTTCGACGCCTTCACGCTGCCACCATATTGAATCCGGACGCGGCGGGCAACCGTTTCGTCAAACAACTTCACGAGCAGCCCGCGGATGAAGGCGTGCGCCTCCTGCGCCTGGGCGGTCGTCGCCGTCCGGCCGGTGCCGATGGCCCAGACCGGCTCGTAGGCCAGAATGGTTTCCACCATCTGCTCCGCGCCCAACCCGGCGAGGCTGCCGCGGACCTGTGTGTCCAAAACATTTTCCATCTGGCCGGCCTCGCGTTCGGCGAGCGTTTCGCCCACGCAGACAATCGGCCGGAGCGCCGCGCCGTGAGCGGCGAGGGCCTTCTTCGCGATCAACGCGTCCGACTCCTTCTGGTACTGGCGCCGTTCGCTGTGGCCGAGGATGACGTAGCGCGCGGAAAATTCCTTGAGCATCCCGGCGGCGATCTCGCCGGTGTAGGCGCCGGACAGGTGCTCGCTCATGTTCTGCGCGCCGAGGCGGAGGTTGGAGTCGAGCACCGCCTTGGACACCTCGCTCAGCGCGGTGAACGGCGGGCAGACGACGATGTCGATCTCCTTCACGTCCTTCAATTCGCGCTTGAGGTCGGCGACGAGGTCGAGGGCCTCGGCCACGGTTTTGTTCATCTTCCAGTTGCCGGCGATGATCAGCTTGCGTTCTTTGTCCATTTGGTTTTGGGGAAATTGCTCAGTTCTCAGTGGGGCCGGTCACTTGTCACCCAAGGCCGCGACGCCCGGCAGTTCCGTGCCTTCGAGAAATTCTAGGCTGGCACCGCCGCCGGTGCTCATGAACGTCACCTGCTCGCCCAGGCCGGCCTGGTGCAGCGCCTTCACGCTGTCGCCGCCGCCGATGATGCTCTTCGCGCCGTTTTGCTGCGTGGCGTCCACCACGGCCTTGGCCACGATGTTCGTGCCCTCGGCGAAGCGTTTATCCTCGAACATGCCCATCGGGCCGTTCCAGAGAATGGTCTTCGCCCCGCGAATCACTTCGGCGTAGCGCTGCGCGGTCGCGGGGCCGATATCGAAACCCTCGGCGTCCGCCGGGATGTCGAGGGCGGTGTTCACGCGCGGGTTTTGCAGGTCGTAAATCGGACGCCCCTTCTTGTTCACCCGGCCGGAATCGACCGGGGTGGCGATGACGTTGTCCGTCGGCAGCAGGAACTGCACGCCGCGCTGTTTGGCTTTGGCCACGGCGGCCAGCGCTAGGCCGGTGCGGTCCGGTTCGATGAGGGATTTTCCGGTCTGATGGCCCTGCGCCAGCTTGAAGGTGTAGGCCATCGCGCCGCCGATCAGGATGGTGTCCGCCTTTTCCAACAGCCGGTCGATGACCTTGATCTTGTCGGAAACTTTCGCGCCGCCGAGAATGACGACGAAGGGCCGCGCGGGCTTGTCCAGTTCGTCACCGAGAAATTTCAATTCGCGCTCCATCAACAGCCCCACCGCGCACTGTCCGCCGCGCTGGGCGATGACCCGCGCCACGCCTACCGTGCTGGCGTGCGCGCGATGGGCCGCTCCGAAAGCGTCGTTCACATAGACATCCGCGAGCTTGGCGAGGTCGGCCGAGAACACGGGGCAGTTCTCCTCCTCCTCCTTGTAGTAACGGACATTTTCCAGCAGCAGAATGTCCCCGTCCTTGAGCAGGCCGACGGTCTTCTCGACTTTTTCGCCTAGGCAATCATCCACGAACGCCACTGGCCGGTGAATCATGTCCGCGAGCTTCGCGGCGACGGGGCGGAGGGACATCGCAGGCTCGCGCTGGCCCTTAGGGCGTCCGAGGTGCGCGGCCAGAATGATCCTCGCGCCCTGGCTGATGAGCAGGTCGAGGGTGGGGAGAGTTTCCTTGATGCGCGTGGCGTCGTTGATGACCATCACGCCGTCCTTTTCCTCCATCGGGACGTTGTAATCCACGCGGACGAATACCCGTTTTCCGCGCACTTTCAGATCGTTGACAGTCAGTTTTACCATGACAAGGGGCGGAGGATAACGAAGCGCCGAGTCGAGTCAAAGGGAAACAGCGCGGAACCGACACGCAGGGTTAGCTGGCTTCCAAAAAACGGCGGCGGGCCGGGCCAGCCTCCCGGATTCAGCCGGCCGCCGGCTGCATGAGCGCGGCGAAGCGCAGACCGCGCGTGCTGACGCGCATCTCCCCCACCCCGAACTGCCGCATCACCGCCTCGTAGATGGCCACGCCCGGCAGGATCACGTCCGCGCGTTTCTTGGGCAGGCCGACGATGCACCGGCGTTCCGCCAGCGGCAGGCTCCAGAGCCGCTCGGTCCAGGCGGTGACCATGCCCAGCGTCAGGCGCGCGGCCTCGACCCGCTCGCGGTCGAAATCATCAAGCTGGTTTTCCATGCGCGCCAGGATGGTGGCCGCGCCGCCGGTGCCGACAAGCTGCGGCAGGGCGGGGCCGTTGTTGAGCAAGGGATCGAGCACGGGATGAATTTCGCGGATGATGAAATCGTTGAGCGATCCGCGGCACTGGCGCAGTTCGTCCGGAGCCGGCGGATCGGAAGGGGGGTGCCGGTCGAGGAGGCGGACGCTGCCGAGCGGAAAGCTCCGGCTATAGTGCGGGTGCTCGCCTTCGCCCAGAATGAATTCCGTACTGCCGCCGCCCACATCCATGATGAGCAACCGCTGTCCGGCCAGCGCGGGGTCGGACATCACGCCCTGATAAACCCACTCCGCCTCCTGGTCGCCGGAAATGATTTCCACCGGCAGGCCGGAACTGCGCCGGATGGCGGCCACCAACTCGTCCCCGTTCACCGCGTCGCGCGCGGCGCTGGTGGCGATGATGCGGGTGGAGACGACCTGATGGGAGCGGGCCAGGTCCACGAGGGTGGCCGCCGCCTGCGCGGTCCGGGCAATGGCCTCGGGCTGAAGGCGGTGGGTTTCGTAAAAGCCATGGCCCAGGCGCGTCTGCTCGCTCTCCTCCCACACGGGCTGAACCCGGCGGCCCGCGACTTCCGCCACGAGCAGCTTGGTGGAGTTGGTGCCGACATCAATGACGGCAAGACGTTGTGGCTGCATGACGCCAGCACCGTAACGAGCGGGGAATTTTTTCCAAAGAGAAAACGCCCGAAAGGGGCGTTGTCACGGGATTGTAACCTGGCCGGTTCCCGTGCCGGGGGCCATTACGGCTTCAACGCCTGCGCGGTCTTCTCCTGAATGAACTTCACCAGCGGCGCGATGTCGTCGGCTCCGTGCGGATGATGGCCGACCTTGGGCTTGTGAATCACGACCACTTCCCCGCCCAACTCCTTGTAACGGCTTTCGATGAGGGCGGTGTTCTCGGCCACCGGCACCACGTCATCGGCGTCGCCCACGACGTGGATCAGCGGAATTTTTGCCTTGGCCAGCGCGGCGAGATTGTCCACCGGGTTCAGCTTGTAGGCGAGCGCCTCGGCCTCATCCTTGAAACCGTAATGCTTGATCAGCGCGTTCCAGTCTCCGCCGCTCCCCTTCCCCTTGCCCTTGCCGCCGGGCCAGCTTTTGAAATCACACACCGGCGCGTCGCCGTAAATGAGCGTCACCTTCCCCAGATTCAACGCGGCCCAGTTGTAGGCGTAGAGTCCGCCGCGGCTGATGCCGATGAGCGCGCCCTTTTTCGCCAACCCCCGGGCGGTGATCGACTCATACATCGCGTCGAAATGCTTCAACGCCGATGGCGCGCCAAAGGTGTTGCCGACACTGATGTGAACGTGGTGAAAGCCCTGCTCCAGCAGTTTCGGCACTCCCGTCCGCTCCGTGAACGCATCGGGAAACTCCATGCACCACGTCCACGGATTGCCGGGCGCGGCCTGCTTCGGCTCGACCACCCAAGCGGTGCGGCCGTCGATCTGGAACACATGCCGGCGGTAACCGCGCCAGGTGTCAATTTTTTCACCGGGCCAGGCGAGCGCGGACGACGGCTTGTCCAGTTCGGCCGCGCGCGATTCGCCGAGGGAGCCGATGGCCAGCAGGCCGGAGAGCAACAGTAACAATTTGGTTTTCATAATTTGTTTTGCAGAACCGGCGCTCACAATCGGACACGCTGAAGCGTGAACTCCAGCCATGCGTCAGGTCGCACCCGGTGGAGTTCAAACTTTAGTTTGTCCCCTTCGCCGGAACAAGAATCAGCCCCACGTTCCCATGATATTGAACCAGCCCGCTCAGACGAGCAGCGCTTTAACGACCTGACCATGAACATCCGTCAGGCGGAAGTCACGGCCCGAGTGATGGAAGGTGAGCTTCTCGTGATCGAAGCCGAGGCAGTGCAGGATCGTCGCCTGGAGATCGTGGACGTGGACGGGATTTTCCACGACATGAAAGCCGAGATCATCCGTCGCGCCGTAGGAGAAGCCGGCCTTGATGCCGCCGCCGGCCATCCAGACCGTGAAGGCCTGCGGATGATGGTCGCGCCCCTGGCTGCGGCCCAGCGCCGGATTCGACTCCACCATCGGGGTGCGGCCAAATTCACCGCCCCAGATCACCAGCGTGTCATCGAGCAGCCCGCGCTGCTTGAGATCCGTGACCAGCGCGGCGCTGGCCCGGTCGGTCGCGCCGGCGTTGCTGCGCACGTTGCCCGCCACGTCGCTGTGCGCGTCCCAGCCCTCGTGATAAATGTTCACGAACCGCACCCCGCGCTCGATCATCCGCCGCGCCAGCAGGCAGGCGCGGGCGAAGGACGGCTTGTTCGGATCGCAGCCATAAAGGTCGAGCGTCTCCTTGCTCTCGGTCTTCAAATCCATCAACTCCGGCGCGGAGGACTGCAGCTTGAACGCCATTTCGTAGGACGCGATGCGCGTGGCGATTTCCGGGTCGCCGTCCGCCGCGAGCCGGCGCTGGTTGAGCGCGCCCACCACGTCCAGCGTGTCGCGCTGCAACTTCGCATCAATCCCTGCCGGGCTGGTCACGTCGAGAATGGCCGGTCCGGAATTGCGGAAGCGCACGCCGGTGTAAATCGTCGGCAGAAATCCGCTCGACCACAGCGCCGAGCCGCCGCTCAACCCGCTGCCCGTGCTCATCACCACGAACGCCGGCAGGTTCTGCGTCTCCGCGCCCAGGCCGTAGAGCACCCACGAGCCGAGGCTGGGCCGGCCGGGCTGGAGAAACCCGGTGTTGAAAAAAATCTGCGCCGGCGCGTGGTTGAACTGATCCGTCCGCACCGACCGGATGAGGCAGATGTCATCCACGATCTTCGCCAGGTGCGGCAGCATTTCGGAAAGCTCCGCGCCGGACTTCCCGTGCTTCGCGAACTTGAAGCGCGGCCCCAGCACGGCGGCATCCGGCCGGATGAACGCGTAGCGCTGCCCGCCAATGACCGACGGCGGCAGCGGCTTGCCTTCGAGCTTCGCCAGCTCCGGCTTGTGATCGAACAACTCCAACTGGCTCGGCGCGCCCGCCATGAAGAGATGGATCACCCGTTTGGCCTTGCCGGGAAAATGCGGCTTCCGCGGCGCGAGCGGATGGGGCGCGACCGGCCCGGCGGCAAAGGCCCGGCCCGCGAGCTGTTCCGTCAGCAATCCCGCCAGCGCGATCTTGCCGAGGCCCACCCCACAGTCGCGGAGAAAGTGGCGGCGCGTGAGGTTGAGGCAATGTTGTTGCAGAAGATTCATGGTTCAGCCTTTCGTGATCATCTCGTCCAGATTCAGGAGGGCGCGGGCCAGGGCGGTCCAGGCGGCGCGCTCGACCACGTCGCCGGCTCCGTCACCGGCCACGGCTTTCGCGTCGAGTTCTTTGGCGGCAAAGCGCTGCTTCTGCGCCTCGAAGAATTTCACCAGCGTCGCCAGTTCCTCTTCGCCCGGGGAACGGGTCAGGCAACAGCGAAACGCAAAACGGATGCGCTCTTCTACCGGGCCTTCGCGCGCCGCGAGCATTTTTCCCATGGCCTGTGAAACCTCCACGAAGAGCACGTCGTTCAGCAGTGTCAGTGCCTGGAGCGGCGTGTTGGAAACATCGCGCCGCGCCACGCAGGCTTCGCCGGTGGGGCCGTCGAAGGTGTTGAACATCGCGAAGGGCGCGGTGCGTTTCATGAACGTATAAACGCTCCGGCGATGGCGGTCCTCCCCCGCACTGGTCGTCCAGCCCGCCCCGCCCCAGGCCACTTCGGTCACGCCCGCCGGCTGCGGCGGATAGACGCCCGGCCCACCCATTTTTTCCGAGAGCAGCCCGCTGGCGCGGAGCGCGCTGTCGCGAATGATCTCCGCCTCCAACCGCGCGCGCGAGCCGCGGGCCAGCAGCCGGTTCTCCGCGTCCTTCGCCAGCAGTTCCGGCGTCGCGCGGGAGGATTGCTGGTAGGTCGCGCTCAGCACGATCTGCTTGTGCAGCTTCTTGAGCGACCACCCCTGCTCCATGAACTCAACGGCCAGCCAGTCGAGCAGTTCGGGGTGCGACGGCGTTTCGCCCTGGAATCCGAAATCCTCCATGGTCCGCACCAGGCCGCGCCCGAAGAATGCCTGCCATTGGCGGTTCACCGTCACGCGCGCCGTCAGCGGGTTGCTCCGCGAGACCAGCCAGCGCGCGAAGCCGAGCCGGTTGCGCGGCAGGTCGGCGGGAAACGGTGCGAGGGCGGAGATCACGCCCGGCTCGACGCGTTCGGTCGGCAGGAGAAATTCGCCGCGCTGGTGGATGAAGGTGGGCCGCGGATTCTCCGGCGGACGCTCGCGCATGACGAGAGTGGTGGGATGCGTGGCCGGCTTGCGGAGTTTTTCGATTTCCGCGCGGGCGGCGGCCAGTTCCGGCGTGGTGAGCAGAAACTGTTCGAGCAAGGTCTGGCGCTGCGCGGCCGTGAGCTTCGCGTCCGGGATGGCCAGCAGTTTTCGGAGTTCCTCCGGCGTCTCGCTCGCCACGGCCCCGCCCGGCTGCGTCAGGAAGGAAATCCGAAATCGTCCCAGCGAACAGGCGTAGTGCCGGCCGAACATCATTTTGATCTGGAGGTCGTCCGCCGAGGCCAGCGGCTCGGCGAGGACGAAGACCGCCTCGTGCCGTTCGCCTTCGCGTCCGGCCGTGGACCAGCCGGTTTGCGCATCGCCGTCCGTGGCCGCCGCCGCGCTGGCCCCGCCGCCGAAATTGTTCTTGGCGTAGGTCTGGGTCGCCTTCGCGAGCTTGACCTGCTTGCCGCCGGCGAACAGTTGAAACTCGCCCATGAAGAAATCGCCCTTCGGCCCTTCGTAATAGGCCATGCCGGGGCCGTGCCGCGGCAGCCGGTCATCGGGCAAGGCCTCCAGCCGCACGGCGGTGAGGCCGCGCAGTTCCGTGCGAAAGGACAGCTCGTAGGTGTCGCTCTTGGTGATGTCGCCGCTGGCGAAAATGGAGTCGTCCGGTTGCACGGTGAGGAGCGGCGAGTTGGATTTCGCCTCGCGCGGGCGGACCACCGTCCAGGGCATCACCCGCTCGCGCTCGCGCCCGAGCCACTCGGTAAACTTTTTCTCCATCGCCTCCTTGCGCTGAACCACCAGCGCCCCGGCCTCCGCATCCGCCGCCGCCGCCGGCGCGGACAGACTCACGCGCGGACGACCGATGAGATGGTTTTTGCCGAACTGCTGGTCAAGCTTCACGGTGAACCGCGTGCCGCCGGGAAAGCCGACCGGCTGGTCGAAGGTGAAAGTCGCAGTCCGCGTGGCTTGCGGAGATTTTTCACCGGTGTCGATGGCCCAGCCGGTGTCGGCCTTGCCGTCGATGGCGCCAGCGGCGGGAAAACCCTTCTGCTCCACGTCCGCGCGCACGCCGGTGAGCTTCACCGGACGCGGCGGCCCGGTGAAATTTTTGTCCGCAGCCAGCACCGTGATTTCGCTCAGGACAAAATTCCCGCTTTCACTCCGGCCCGGACCTTTGCCCGGCAGCGACGGGTCGATCATCGTTTCCAGGCGAAGAGAGTTGACGCCGGCGAGTCCGGTTTCGAGCACGAGAGTGTAGGAATCCTTGTCGGTGTCGTCGCCCGCGAACAGCGCCGAGCCGTCGGCGAGCAGTTTGGCCTTCGCGCCGCTGGCCGCCTCGGCGCTGACGAGTTTGGGCGTCTGCCACGTCGTCTTCTCGATGGGAAACCTGTCCGGCAGACCCGCGAGAAGTTGCGCGGCCTTCTCGAGATTCGCCGTGCGCTGCTTCTCATAATCCGCCTTCGGCAGGTCGTAGTCCGGCTCGTCGGCGTTGTTGAGGAAGGCCATCACCTGATAATATTCCCGATGCGGAATGGGATCATACTTGTGCGTGTGGCATTGCGCGCAGCCAAGTGTTAGACCGAGCCAGGTCGCGCCCGTGGTGCCAACCCGGTCGGCCATGGCATGAAAGCGGAACTCGAGCGGATCGATGCCGCCCTCCTCGTTCAACATGGTGTTGCGATGAAAACCCGTCGCGATGTTCTGCTCGGGGGTGGTGTTGGGCAGGAGGTCGCCAGCGAGCTGCTCGATGGTGAACCGGTCGAAAGGCATGTCGGCGTTGAGCGCGTTGATCACGTAGTCGCGCCACGGCCAGATGGTACGCGGCCGGTCCTTCTCGTAACCGTTGGTGTCGGCGTAGCGCGCTAGGTCCATCCAGCGCCGGCCCCAGCGTTCGCCATAGCGTGGCGACGCCAGCAGGCCGTCCACGAACTTCTCGAACGCGTCCGGCGAAGTGTCCTTCACGAACGCGTCCGCCTCCTCCAGCGTGGGCGGCAGGCCGATGAGATCGAAGGCCGCGCGGCGGGCCAGCGTGGAACGATCCGCCGGCGCGGAGGGGGCCAGAGCTTCATTTTCCAGCCGCGCGAAGACGAAGGCGTCGATGGGATTGCTGATCTTCGACTGGTGTTTCCCGGCTGCCGGCAACTTGGGCCGGACCGGCGGCACGAACGCCCAGTGCTGTTTGTATTCCGCGCCGGCGGCGATCCAGCGTTTGAGAATTTCCTTCTCGGCGGCGGTAAGCTGAACCTTGGTGCTCGGCGGCGGCATCACTTCATCCTCGTCCGTCGCGAGGATTCGTTTTACCAGTTCGCTCTCGGAAATTTTTCCCGGCACAATGGCCTTGGCACCGGACTTCGCGTGCTGGAGCGCGGCCTCGCGGACATCCAGCCGCAGCTTGGCCTTGCGCGCCGCGTCATCAGGCCCGTGGCACTTGAAGCAGTTCCGCGACAGGATCGGCCGCACCTCGCTCGAAAAGTCCGGCGCGCCCGGCGCGGCGGCGTGGAGGTCAGGGTGGACCACGCATCCCCAAAAAAAACCGGCCAACAAAATGATATGACGGCCCATTCACGAGACTAGCATTTCCGCGACGAATGGCAAGCGCGGGAAGCGTCCGGCAACCGGCACAGGCTCGGCGTCATCCGTGTCCATCCGTGTCCATCCATTCGTGGTTGAAACATCTCCGCTTCGCCGTCGGGATTAAAATTCTCCCGCCCAGGCCGGCACCGGCGCGGTGAACTCCACCGACTGCCGGGTCAGCGGATGCACAAACCTGATTCGCCACGCGTGCAGACAGAGCGGCGGATCGCCCACGCCCAGCGTCTGCGTGTCGCCGGTCCTTTTACCGGGCAGATAAACCGCGTCGCCGCACACCGGAAAACCGAGATGCCAGAGGTGGACGCGAATCTGGTTGGTGCGCCCGGTGAGCGGACGCGCTTCGAGCAGCGTTGTGCCGTCGGTGTTTTTCTGCCGCACGCGAAACTCAGTGCGCGCCGCGAGGCCGTGTTCCCAATCCACCGTGCGCGCGCCGAGTTCGCCGGCCTCAGCGCTGATCGGCGCGTCGCAACTGAACGCCTCTTCCGTCGGTTGACCTTGCACGCGGACGAGGTAAATCTTCTCCACCTCACCGCGCGCGAACTGCGGTTGGAGCCGTCCGGCAAAATGCCGCGAGCGCGTCACCAGCACAAGTCCGGTGGTGTTGGCGTCCAGGCGGTGCGCCGGAAACGGCCGTTGCGGGTGATAGGCGTGGTTGAGCAGATGCTGGAGCGTGTTGCGATAGAAGCGTCCGCCCTCGTGCATCGGCAGCGGCGCGGGCTTGTTCAGCACGATCAACGCCTCGTCCTCGTGCAAAATTTCCACGCGCCCGTCCACGTCCGGTTCGGTCACGTTGGGAAACTTGTGCCGGTAGCGTTCGCCCGCGCGAACGATTTGAGTGGCGGCGGCGGCCTCGTGTTTTGCGTTCAACACCAGACCGCGCGCGCATTCCGCCTCCCACGCGGCGGGCGGGAGATGTTTCACCACGCGGCAAAGAGCGTCGAGCAACGTCCGGCCGTCGCAGTCTTCCGGGACATTGATGGGCTTGAAATGATCACGCGGCTGACGGCCCGGCAGCGGCGTGCAGGCGCGGCGCATCGCCTCGTGACGGCGCGCGATGTTCAGGGCCATCTGTTCGTCGGGCGTTTTGAAACAATACGGGCAGGACTGGCCGGGCACGCAGCGGGCGTCCTGCTGCTCCGCTGCCGTCAGCGGCGTCTGGCAGCGGAAGCATTGCGTGGATTCCGTCTCCTGCAAACTCGGATCCAGGCCGACGCGCTGGTCAAACACAAAACACTCGCCGTCGTAATGCGCGCCGCCACATTCCTCAAAATATTTCAGGATGCCGCCGTCGAGCTGAAAAATGTTTTTGAACCCCTCGCCTTCCATGAACGGCCCGGCCTTCTCACAGCGGATGCCGCCCGTGCAGAACAGGACGACGGGCTGCTCCTTCATGGCCGCCGGCAGTTTGCGGACAGCCTCGGGGAAATCGCGGAAGTGACCGATGCCGATGGGCCGCGCGTTGTGGAACGTCCCCAGCTTCACCTCGTAATCGTTGCGCGTGTCCAGCAGGGTCACGGGACGGCCCTCGTCCAGCCATTGCTTCAGCGTCCGCGGGGTGATTTTTGGCGAAGGCCGCCGGGCCGGATCGATGCCCGGGACACCGAATGCGATGATCTCCTTCTTGAGCCGCACCAGCATCTTCGCGAACGGCTGATGCTCCGTCTCGCTCACCTTGATCGACAAATCCGCGAGGCCCGGACAGCTCCGCAGCTCGGCGAGCAGCCGGTCAATTTGATCCGCCGTGCCCGCGACGAAGAGATTGATGCCTTCCGCGCTGAGAAGAATGGTGCCCTTGAGCTCCCAGCCCCGGCTCAGCGCCAGCAGCCGCGCCCGCAGCGACCGGATGTCCGGCAGCGCGACAAACTTGTAGGCGGCGATGTTGACAATCTTCTGCATTGAAACCCGGCGCCGCCGGCCACGGACCGCGCGCGATCACCGCGAACGGAAACGCTGGAAGCGGCCCGCCGGACGGGCGACAGGACGGTGCTCGTTGCCGCCTTCGCGGTTGCCGCTGACGGGGCGCGACCCGCCACCGCCGCCCTGCGGCGGACGCGATTGCGATGAGAACGGCCGATGGCCTTGCGGGCCGCGTGACTGCTGCGGGCGCGGACGATCTTCAGCCACCTGCGGCGGGACGGCGGCGTAGTTAAATCCCTCGGCTTTTTTCCGCACGATGCCGCGACCGATGAAACGCTCCAGCGCGCGCAGCTCGCCCTGATCCTCCGGCGTGACGAAGCTGATCGCATCGCCGACCGCGTGCGCCCGGCCCGTGCGCCCGATGCGGTGGACGTAATCCTCCGCGTGCATCGGGAAATCGTAGTTCACGACGTGCGAAATGCCGTCCACGTCGATGCCGCGCGCGGCGATGTCCGTCGCCACCAGCACGCGCACCGCGCCGGACTTGAAATCTTTCAGCGCCTTGAGCCGCTGGTTTTGCGAGCGGTTCGAGTGCAGCGCCGCCGTGCGGATGCCTTTTTGCTCCAGGCCGCGCGCGATGCGATCCGCGCTGTGCTTCATGCGCGAGAAGACAAGGACCATGTCCATGCCGGGATCGCGCAGCAGATGCAGGAGCAGCGCCGGCTTCAGGTTTTTGGAAATTTCATAGACGAACTGCGTGACCGTTTCCGCCGGGTTCGCGCGGCGGCCGATCTGCACCAGCTTGGGCGCGCGTTGAAACTCATGCGTGAGCACCTCGATCTCCTTCGAGAGCGTCGCCGAGAAAAGGAGCGTCTGGCGTTTCTGCGGCAGCGACCGCACCACCTGCCGGATGGACGGAAGAAAACCCATGTCCAGCATCCGGTCCGCCTCGTCGAGCACGAGATATTGCAACTGGGAGAAATCGGCGCAGCGCCGGCCCATCAAGTCGAGCAGGCGTCCGGGACAGGCGATGATGAGGTGCGTGCCGTTGCGGAGGGCATTGATCTGCTGTTGTTCGCCCACGCCGCCGAAGACCGTGGCGACGCTCAGCGGCAGATGCCGCCCGTAGGCCTTCACGTTCTCCTCGATCTGCAACACCAGCTCACGCGTCGGCGCGATGACCAGGGCGCGGGTGCCGCGTTGCCGGCCGTCGCCGATGACCGCCGCCAGTTTGGTGAGCATCGGCAGCGTGAAGGCGGCCGTCTTGCCGGTGCCCGTCTGGGCGATGCCGATCAAGTCGTGGCCCGCCAGCACCTGCGGAATGGCCGCCGCCTGAATGGGCGTAGGCTCCGTGTAACCGGCATCCTGAACCGCCTGTAAAACTTTTGCGTCGAGACCGAGTGAGTGAAAGGACATAGGAATGACTGTAGATGAAGCGCCTGCCGAAGCACGCAATTAACCGGGGGAACCAACAGGTGGGAATGAAGCCGCCGATGGTTCAGGAGCGGGGTGGGAAACCGTCGAACGCCGCCACGCCAAATAAAAAGTCGAGGCCCGGCGAAACCGGGCCTCGACATGTGCAAAAACCAGGATTAGTAGCGACCACGGCCGCCACCGCCGCCACCGCCGCCGCCGCCGTATTCACGACGACCGCCGCCGCCGCCGCCGCCGGGGGGACGTTCTTCACGCGGCTTGGCCACGTTGACGGTCAGGGCGCGTCCGTCCATGTCTTTTCCGTTCATGCCTTCGATGGCTTTTTGGGCTTCTTCGGGCGTGGCCATGGTCACAAAACCAAAGCCGCGGGGGCGGTTGGTCATGCGATCCATCATCAGGTTGGTTTCAGTGACCGTACCGAACGCGG
>SIBH01000084.1 GCA_009695285.1 Pedosphaera sp. | reverse complement strand
ACAAAAACTTTAGTGACAACGACGTCATCATTTTCAACAGCGTCACAGACAATTTTGTAGAGCAATGAATCCGGTTATCATCGCCAACGGAAAGCCAATCGAATCGAAGCTGCCCTGCTCGCTTGAAGAATTCCTCCTCGCGCAAAATCTTCTACCGCGCAGCGTGGTGGTGGAGCACAACGGCGCGGCGGTCGCGCCGTCAGAATTTTCCAGACGCCAGCTTGCAGCGGGCGACCGGCTGGAGATCGTCAAGATCGTCGCAGGCGGCTGACCGGTTCGGGCTGGCACTTGGGACACCAGGCGGTGGTGCGTCCGCCGATGGTCGCGCGCGGCAGCAGTTCGCGGTGACGTGGACAGCGGCCTTTCGCGGTCCAGCGTTCGTGAATAAACCAGCCGCGCGGCGGATCGGAAAAATCGCGCCCGATGATCTTGCACGCCTCCCGGCAGACGAAACGAACTACGCGCCACAGCTCTCTCGATTTTTTCTCCGAGATTTCTCCGGCGCGCGTGCGCGGGTGGAGCCGGCCACGCCAGAGAATTTCATCGGCCATCCAGTTGCCGATGCCGGGAAAACCGGCCTGATGCAGCAGCGCGGCCTTGAGCGGGAGTTGGCGGTGTCGCTGTAAAAATTTCCCCATCACGGCGGCGGTGAACGAGTCCGAGGTGAGTGCGGGCGGAAGTTTCGCCCACCATCCGGGAACGTCCAGGCCTTGATGAAACCGTAGCCGCCCGAACTGGCGCGGATCGTTGAAGACCAGTGCGCGCCCGCGCTGGTGCAGGACGAGGTGATCGTGTTTGCCGGGCTGGAAGCCGGATGGTGCCACGCGCAAAGTCCCGGTCATGCCGAGATGGACGCCAAGCCAGAGCTGTTTGGAAAAACGGAAAAGCATCTGCTTGCCGTGTGCTTCGGATTTTTGGAGCGTCGCGCCGGGGAGGAATTTTTCGAGCGTGCTGGTGTCGCTGCCGCGAAAAATTCTTTTCCCGGAATGGAGCGCGACAGCCCGAATTTTTCCACCCAGGCCGGGATTCCATTGCTTGCGGTAAAATTCGACTTCAGCTAGTTCGGGCACGGTCGAAGAGTAGGACGGTGGTGAGGCGGCGTCGAGTTTGGTTTGTCCGGTGGGCATTGTTGAGCGCGGGCAGCCGTTCCGGCCCGTCACGTTTGCCGCTTGAGCAGCGGGTTGAACCCTGTAGTCTCAGCGCGTGTTCAGCGGCGGCACCCGCGCCTTGACTTGGCTGGCGGGTGCGTCGATATAGCTCCAGACAGTTTATGATGTGTTGTATTTGCAAAGAAAAAGAAGCCACCGTGCATTTGACCCAGATCGCTGCGGAAAAAATGCAGAAGGTGGATCTGTGCGAGGACTGCGCCAAGCAGAAGGGCGTGAATGATCCCGCCGGATTCTCGCTGGCCGACATGCTGCTCGGCCTCGGCGCGTCGCAGGAGATGGAGCAGGCGGCGGGCGGCAGCCACTTGAAGTGCCCGCACTGCGGCTTCACCCAGGCGGATTTCAAGAAGGCGGGCCGGCTGGGCTGCGCGCACTGCTATGACACGTTTTCCGAGGGCCTGGAGGGGCTGCTTAAAACGATGCACAAAGGGACGCGCCACAAGGGAAAAATTCCGGCGGCATTGCGCGAGAGCCAGAATCTGGCGGCCCGGCTGAAGCAGCTCCAGAAGAGACTGGACAAGGCCGTGGCCGAGGAAGATTTCGAACAGGCGGCGCTGGCCCGCGACGAAATCAAGTCCACCAAGGAAAAAATCGCGGAGATCACCGCCCCATGAACCTGCACGAATTTCTCGTCCCGCCTGCCGAAACGGCCCGCCGCGAAGGACCGAACACGCGCATCGTGATGTCGAGCCGCGTGCGGCTGGCGCGCAATTTAAAGGAGCTAGCCTTCCCCGGCTGGGCCAAGAAGGCCGAACGCATCCGCGCGCTCGACCAGATTCGTCCCGCCGTCGAATCCCTGCCGCAGATGGCCGGCGCGTTTTCCGAGTCGATGGACAACCTGAACGCGCTCGACAAGCAGATCCTCGTCGAACGCCATCTCATCAGCCGCGAGCACGCCGCCAAGAGCGCGGGCAGCGGCCTAGTGCTGAACCGCGAGGAGTCGCTCTGCGTGATGATCAACGAGGAGGACCACCTGCGGATGCAGGCCTTGCGCCCCGGCCTCCAGCTCAAGCAGGCGTGGGCGGCGATCGACGCGGTGGACTCCAAGTTGGAGAAGAAGCTCGACTACGCCTTCAACGCGGAGCTGGGTTATCTCACCGCTTGCCCGACGAATCTCGGCACGGGCATCCGCGTAAGCGCGATGCTGCACCTGCCCGGCCTGGTGCTGGCGGAGCAGATCAACCAGATCATCCAGGCCGTGAACAAGCTCGGCCTGGCCGTACGCGGGCTGTACGGCGAAGGCACCGAGGCGCTCGGCAATGTTTTTCAAGTCTCCAACCAGATGACGCTCGGCGAGTCCGAGCCGGAGATCGTGGAGCGGTTGAACAAGGTGCTCGCGCAGATCATCGAGCACGAGGAAAACGCCCGCGGCACCTTGCAGGAGAAAAAGCCGAAGACCGTCTGCAACCACATCGGCCGTGCCTACGGCATCCTCGCCAACGCGCACAGTATTTCTTCCAAGGAAACCATGAATTTGCTTTCCTTCCTGCGGCTGGGCGTGGACCTCGGCATGTTCCCGGAAATGGAACGCGGGCTGGTGGACGAGCTGTTCATCCTCACGCAGCCGGCGCATTTGCAGAAGAATTTCTCCGAGAAGCTCGGCGCGGACGAACGCGATCTGCTGCGGGCCGACATGCTGCGCGAGCGCCTGCGTTCGATCAGCCGCCCGGTCAATCCACCGGTGAAACTGGACAAGCCGTCCGAAGAATAGGAACCTATATTATGAGCGAAGAGAACATGAACAATTTCACGCCGCGCGCGCAGCAGGTGCTCGCGCTCGCGCGCAAGGAAGCCGACCGTTTCAACCACAATTTCGTCGGTACCGAACATCTGCTGCTCGGCCTGATCAAGCTCGGCCAGGGCGTGGCCGTGAACGTCCTGCAGAAGCTCGGCCTCGATCTCGAAACCGTCCGCATGGAAGTCGAGAAGCAGGTCGGCACCGGCCCCGATCAGAAGATGATCGGCAACATCCCCTACACGCCGCGCGTGAAAAAAGTTCTCGCGCTCGCGGCCAAGGAAGCTAAGCAGCTCAATCACACCTACGTCGGCACCGAGCACATTCTGCTCGGCCTGCTCCGCGAAGGCGACGGCGTGGCCGCGCGCGTTCTGAAAAATCTCGACGTGGACATCGAGCAGACCCGGCAGGAAATATTGAAGGAGCTGGATCCGAACTTCACCGCGCAGGAAGAGCAACCGGCCGGCGAGGGCACCAGCGAGAAGACCCCGGAAAAGAAGGGCGAGATCAAGACGCCCGCCCTGAAGGCCTTTGGCCGCGACCTCACGGAAATCGCCCGCAAGGGCGAGATGGATCCGGTCATCGGACGCTTCAATGAAATCGAGCGCGTCATCCAGATTCTCTGCCGCCGCACGAAGAACAACCCTGTGCTGCTCGGCGAGGCCGGTGTTGGCAAGACCGCCATCGTCGAAGGTCTCGCCCAGGAAATCGCTAAGGGCAACGTGCCCGAACTCCTCCGCGACAAGCGCGTCATCACCCTAGACCTCGCGCTGATGGTCGCCGGCACGAAGTACCGGGGCCAGTTCGAGGAGCGCATCAAGGCGGTGATGGACGAAATCCGCCGCGCCAAGAACATCATTCTCTTCATTGACGAACTGCACACCATCGTCGGAGCCGGTTCCGCCGAGGGCACGATGGACGCCTCGAACATCATCAAGCCCGCCCTGTCCCGCGGCGAGATGCAGTGCGTCGGCGCGACCACCCTCACCGAGTACCGCAAATACATCGAGAAGGACGCCGCGCTGGAACGCCGGTTCCAGAGCGTGCGGGTGGAAGCGCCCTCCATCGAGGACGCCATCGCCATCCTCAAGGGCCTCCGTCCGAAATACGAGGAGCACCACAAGGCCGAGATCACCGACCAGGCCGTGGAGGCGGCGGTGAAATTTTCCGACCGCTACATCACCGACCGGTTTCTGCCGGACAAGGCCATCGACCTGATGGACGAGGCCGGCTCGCGCGCGCGCATCGGCGCGATGACCCGCCCGCCGGAGATCAAGGACATCGAAGCCGAGATCGAGGTCATCAAGACCCAGAAGGAAAAGGCGATCAAGGAGCAGGATTTCGAGGGCGCGGCCGCGATGCGCGACAAGGAAAAGCACGCCAAAGAAAAGCAGGATGCCGTGCTCGCCGCCTGGAAATTGAGCCGCGAGGAAAAGCGCGTCAAAGTGGACGAAGAAGACATTTTGCAGGTCGTCTCCAAGTGGACGGGCATTCCGCTCAAGCGCATGGAACAGGCCGAGGCGCAGCGGCTCCTGCACATGGAAGATGAGATGGCCAAGGTGGTCGTCGGCCAGGGCGAGGCCGTCGCCGCCATCTGCAACGCCCTCCGCCGCTCGCGTGCTGACCTGAAGGATCCCAAGCGCCCCATCGGCACCTTTGCGCTGCTCGGCCCGACGGGCGTGGGCAAGACGCTGCTCGCGAAGTCACTCGCCGAATCGATGTTCGGCGACAGCAAATCGCTCATCCAGCTCGACATGTCCGAGTATATGGAGCGGCACAACGCCTCGCGCATGGTCGGCTCGCCGCCCGGCTACGTCGGCTACGAGGAAGGCGGCCAGCTCACCGAGCAGGTGCGCCGCAGGCCGTATTCCGTGGTGCTCTTCGATGAAATCGAGAAGGCGCACCCCGACGTGATGAACATGCTCCTGCAAATTTTGGAGGAGGGCAAACTGACCGACAACGTCGGCCGCGTGATCAACTTCCGAAACACGGTCATCCTGCTCACCTCGAACGTCGGCTCGGAGACGATCAAGAAGCAGTCCACCATGGGCTTCTCGGCGATCTCCGACGTGAACAGCTACGAGAAGATGCGCGAGAAAATTCTGGACGAGGCCAAGCGCGTCTTCCGTCCAGAATTCCTCAACCGCCTCGACGACATCATCGTCTTCCGTTCGCTGACCAAGACCGATCTGGTCAGCATCCTCGACCTCGAGATCGTCAAGGTGACCGAGCGGCTCAAGCGCAAAAACCTCCATCTCCAGCTCGACGAAAAGGCGAAAGAGCTGCTCGTGGAAAAAGGCTACGACCCGACCTACGGCGCGCGTCCGATGCGCCGCGCGGTGGAGCGTTTTCTGGAAGACCCGCTCGCCGAGGAAATCCTCAAAGGCAGCCTGCACGACAGCGATCCGATCACCGTCACGGTCGATCAGGGCAAGCTCGTCTTCTCGCAGCCCGCCGCGCCCGCCGCCGGCGCCCTCTCGAGCTGAGGGGCCGGGAAAATTTTCCGCCTCACGGCTTTTTCATCCGCACCGGCACGAGCGCGCGGACGGTGGTGCCGCCCGCCCGAGAATCGATCTCCAGCCTGCCTCCCACCTGCTTCATGCGTTCCTGCATGCCCGCGAGGCCGAGGCCGAGGCCGGTTTTTCGGCTCGTGGCGGGGAGGCCGCAACCGGTGTCCTGAACTTCCAGCCGGACTTCATCCGCGTCGCGCCACAGGCGGATGGTGGCCGTTTTGCTGCCGGAATGACGGTGAACATTGCCCAGGCTTTCCTGCAGCACCCGGAAGAGCGCCATCTCGACGTCGCGCGGCAGCCGGGTGGTGTCGGCCGGCAGTTCCAGCTCCAGCCGCAGGCCGCTCCGGCGCGCGAAGCCTTCCGCAAAATCTCGCACCGCGCCGAACAGCCCCAGTTTGTCAAGCGGCGGCGGGTGCAGGACGTAGGAAAGGGTGCGGATTTCCTCGCAGCACTGGTCGGTGTTAGCGAGGCAGGCGGCGAGCAGTTGCCGGGCTTCCTCGTTCCACAAGTTGGAGGACTGGCCGAGCAGGGTGAGGTTCATCGACAGCGCGGTGATGTCGTGGAGTTCGCGGGCGATGCGGCGGCGCTCCTCGTCCTACAGCTGCAGGAGCCGCCCGGTCAGCAGGTGCAGTGATTCCTCGGCCTGCCGCCGGGCGGTCACATCGCGGAAACTCCAGACGCGCCCGACGATCCGGCCATCGATCCGCTGCGGCTGCGAATAGCGCTCGAAAATCCGCCCGTCCTTGAACTCGATCGAGTCATGGGTTTCTTCCTCGGGATGGGCGCAGAGCTCCTTGACCTTGCCGAGAAACCCTTCGGGATCACGCAACTGCCGGAGCGCCCAGTCCAGCGCCTGCTGATCATCCTGCTTCTGGAGGACGGCTTCGGGAATGCGCCACATCCGGGCGAACGTCTGGTTGAAGCGGCTGATTTTTCCGGCGGCGTCCACGATGAGCAGGCCGTCGGCGGTGGATTCGAGCGCGGCGTTGAAGATCGAGAGCGTGTGTTTGAGCTGGGCCTCCGCCCGTTTCCGGTCGGTCAGGTCCAGGCCCATGCCGATCAGGTAGGGCGCGCCTTGAACCATGACGCGGACGCCGGTGTAATGATACGGCGTGCGGCGGCCGTCCTTAGCCACCAGCACCGCCTCCACCTCGGCCCGGCCCTCGGTCAGCGCCCGGGTGAAGGCGGCCTCGACGAGCGGCCAGTCCTGGTCGTCGAAGAATTTTTCCGGCCCCAGTCCGGTCAGTTCCTCGGCGCCGTAGCCGGACACCGTTTCCAGATTGTCGTTCCAGCGGAGCAGCCGGCGGCGGGCGTCGAACAGGTAAAAAACTCCGGGCAGGCTCTGGATGAGCGAATCGGAAATGCTTTGTTCCTGGCGCACCAGTTCCTCCGCCTGCTTGCGCTCGGTCACGTCGTTGAGCAGCGAGACGATGCATTTCTCGCCGTCCAGCTCGATCTGGTCCACGGAGCAGAGCGCAAAGCCGGCCTCGCCCGATTTCCGCCGGAATTTTTTCTCGAAGTTGTTCAGCGAGCCTCGTTCGTCCAGCCAGCGCGCCAGTCCCGGACGGTCCACGGGATCGACCCAGATTTTCAATTCCTCGGCCGTGCGCCCGATGACCTCCCCGCGGCGGAAGCCGAACATGGCGAGAAACGTGTCGTTCACGTCGATGAAGCGCCCCTCGGCCAGCGTGGAAAGGCAGATGCCGACCGGGCTGGAGCGAAAGGCCTTGGAAAACTTTTCCTCGGACTGGCGCAGCGCCACGTTGGCTTCGGCCAGTTCGGCCGTCCGTTCTTGGACGCGGAGTTCGAGTTGATCGTAGGCGGTCTGAAGGCCGGCCTCGGCTTTCCGGCGGGCGGCATCGGCCCGCGCCAGTTCGGCGGAACGCCGGCGCAGCTCCAGTTGCACCATCACGTGCCGGCTCAAGATCCGCAGCGCCTGCCGCTGCTCGGCGGTGATCTCGCGCGGCTCGCGGTCGATGACGCAGAGCGTGCCCAGTGCATGGCCGTCCGGCGTGATCAGCGGCGCGCCCGCGTAAAAGCGGATGTGCGGCTCGGCGGTGACCAGCGGGCTGTCGGAAAACCGCGCGTCGGCCATCGCGTCCGGCACCACCATCACGTCCGGCTGGAGAATCGCGTGGGCGCAGAAGGAAATGTCGCGCGACGTCTCGGCCGCCGTGATGCCCACCTTGGATTTGAACCACTGCCGCTTTTCATCCACCAGCGAGATGAGCGCAATGGGCGCCTCGCAGATGGTCGCGGCCAGCGCCACCAGTTCGTCAAACGTCTCCTCGGGCGGCGTGTCCAGCACCTCGTATTCCCAGAGCACGTCCAACCGCTTGCGCTCGTTGGTGGGAAAGGGGAGCTTCATGGCTTCGTTCTGGTTGTAGCAGTTGATCGGGTTGCTCGAAGGTTAGACACATCCACCGGCGAACACGAACAAAAAAAATTCCGCCTTTCGACCCGGCACCACACCGCCGGAGGAGCAACTGGACAATACCACCGTGGGCCTGGCCTCCAGCCTGACCCACGGTGGCGGGCGTCCACCCATTCACCGTGGGACCTCCCAGATACGCACCAACGCCGGCGGAGTCCAAATTAACCGTGACCATCTTGGGTGGCCTGGGCTAGGTTCGGCCTGCGGTTTACCGCCGCAATCACATCATGAACTGGCCGCATCTTCACATCGCGCTAAACCATCTGCCAGTCTTTGGAGTGTTGTTTCTCCTGCTGCTGCTCATCACGGCGCTGCTGCGCAAAAGCGCGGAGCTGACGCGCGTCACGCTCTGGGCCTGGGTCGCGTTGACGACGGTGACCATTCCGATTGGTTTCACCGGCGATCGCGCTTTTGAAGACCTGATGCAGGACCCGGCGGTAGAGGCCCAGTGGGTGAAACCGCACGAGGATGCGGCCGATCAGGCGGTCACGGCGGTCTTCGTGCTGGGCGTGCTGGCGGCGGTGGGCTTGCTCCTCTCGCGCCGCGGACGGCCCGCGCCCCGGTGGATTGTGTTCACCCTGCTGGCGGGTTCGCTGCTGGCGTTTCTGCTGCTGGCGCGCACCGCCAATCTCGGCGGGCAAATCCGCCATCCGGAAGTCCGACCGGCGGCCGGCAGCCCGTCAAAAAAGTAGCAGCCGACGTGAGGAGGCTCTGATCGGTCGTTTGGCTGATTCTCGCTGTCTTCGATGAGTGGATTTGGTTCCTGTGTCGCAACCTGAAGGGTTGCCAGAAATTAACCGGGGGTTGAGGAGCGCGGCGTGACGATACCCCCGGTCGAAGCCAGGAGGGACTGCATCCTGAAAGGATGCCAGAATCTTCCGGTCGAATTCTGTCACCCCTCCGGGGTGCCGTCTTTGCGGTGCGCGGACCGGGGGTGTCGCTCGCAGACTCGCTCAACCCCCGGCTAATTTCTATCAGCCTTTCAGACTGGAAGCGGCGGGCTGGTTCACTCGCTGAAAAATCATGAAAATTTGAGCCTCGTCACCCGACTGCTACGGACGGCGCTTGCGGAACAGCTTCAAATAATCTTCCGGCCGGCGCACCGCGTCGCGGTAGCTGGTTTCACCCATCACCACGCGGGTGAGAAGTTCGCTCAGTCGCTGGCCGTGGCGGGCAAACAGCGCGGCACGGACGCGGGGAAAATCGTAGAGGACACGGGCCAGCACGCGGGCCACGCGCAGTTCCGGCAGGAGCGTCGTCTGTAATTTCTCGCGATACGCGCGTTGCACGTCGGTGCCTTCGAGAATGGATTGCGCCGCGAGCTGACCGGACAAAATCGCCGCCGAGATTCCCTCCGCCGTCACCGGATCCGCCAGGCCCGCCGCGTCGCCGACGAGCAGGATGCGCGGCACGGCGAACATTTTTTCGCGCGGACGGACGGGAATCATGTGGCCGTGGCGCTCCTCCTTGACCGGGCCGTCGAGGCCGAGATGCGCGAGGTAGCGCGCGTATTCGTCATTCAGATTGCACGAGCCGCGCCGGGTCGTGAGCACGCCGATGGAGAGATGTTCGCGCTTGGGAAAAACCCAGGCGTAACCGTGCGGCGTCAGCCCGAAATCGAAGCGCGCCGCGTGACGGAATTTTTCAAACCGCGCCGCGTCCACCGTCACTTCACATTCGAGCGCGGGGAGGACGTGGCGCAGTTCCGGCAGGCCCGCCCGGCGCGCGACCAAGCTGCCCGCGCCGTCCGCCGCGATGACGAACCGCGCGGTGACGAGGCCGGTGCTGGTCTTCAACTCCACGCCATCCGAACGCGACGCCACCTCCAGCACCGACGTGCCGGCGAACAGTTCCGCGCCGGAGTTTTGCGCGGCGGTGGTGAGCAGTTGATCGAAGCGGTCGCGCATGACCATCGAGACGACGGGCCGCTCTCGGCGCGCGGAAAAGCTCAGGCCCGGCGCGTGATGGTGCAATTCAGCGGTGAAACACTCGCGCTCCACCACGGAGCGGATGTCGAACGGGAGCAGTAGCAGGGTGCGTACGAGCAGGCCGCCGCCGCAGGTTTTGTAGCGCGGTGGAACGGCCTTTTCGATGATGACGACGCGTCGTCCGCCCCGGGCCAGCACGAGTGCGGCCGCGCTGCCCGCCGGTCCCGCGCCGACCACCGCCACGTCAAAGTGCGGCGCCGCGATCACGACTATTTCACCCCATAAAACTTCGCGCAGTTCTCGCCGAAGATTTTCGCCCGCGCCGCGGCCGGAAGTTTTTCGAGGTAATCGCCGACGAGTCCGTGGACTTGCGGATAGGTGCCTGAGAGCAAGCAGACCGGCCAGTCGGATCCGAACATCAAGCGATCCTCGCCGAACGCCTCGAACACGATGTCGAGATAGGGACGGAAGTCCTCCTTCTGCCACGCGCCGCGCTTCGCCTCCGTGACCATGCCAGAAACTTTGCAGAGAACATTTTTGGATTTCGCCAGCTCCTGAATCTGCTCCTTCCACGGTGAAATTTTTCCGTCCTTGATGAACGGCTTGGCGATGTGATCGAGCACGAAGGGCTGGTCGGACAGTTTCTGCGCGACCTCAATCGCCGCCGGCAACTGTTTCGGCACGACGAGCAGATCGTATTTCAACTTGAACTGTTTCAATTTGCCGAGACCGCGCAGGAAAGCGGGGCGCAGCATGAAACGGTCGTCCGGCTCGCTCTGCACGACGTGGCGCACGCCGGCGAATCGCGGATGCACGCTCAGTTCGCCGAGAGTTTCCTCGACCTTGTCCGACTGCAAATCGACCCAGCCGACCACTCCTTTGATGATCGGATTGTGGTTCGAGAGATCGAGCAGCCAGCGCGATTCCTCGACCGATTCGCGAGCCTGCACAGCGATGCAGCCGTCGAGGCCGGCGGCCTGCAACAGCGGTGCGAGATCGGTGGGGAGCCAAGTGCGCTCGAGCGGGGTGTTCTTGGGAATCCACGGATATTCCTTCTCGCTGTAGTTCCAGAAATGTTGATGGGCGTCGATTTTCATAATGGCAAACTCCTCATGGCACCGTGACCACGGCCTTGATGACGCCCGTCTCGGGCTTCAGCCAGGACGGGAACACCGCGATCAACTCGTCGAAATTCGCCTGATGCGTGATCCACGGGTGCGTGTCGATCTTGCCTTCCTCGATCAGCCTGATGATGCGCGTGAAGTCGGGCGGCAGCGCGTTGCGCGAACCCATGATTGTCAACTCGCGGCGGTGCAGGACCGGCGCGTGCGGGAAGGTGAGTTCCGCCTGCGTGATGCCGACATAGACGAGCCGGCCCGTGAAGCCGCAACAGGTGATCGCATGGCTCATCGACTTGTTGCTGCCCGTGGCGTCGATGACGACTTGCGCGAGGTTGCCGCCGGTCATCGCTTTCAACGTTTCCAGTTCCGAGCCGTCACCGTTTGACAAGATCGTGTCGGACACGCCCATTTTTTGGCGCACGAATTCGAGACGCTGCTTGTTCAAATCCATCACGATGGTTTTCGCGCCGGAAAGTTTTGCGAATTCAATCACGCTCAGACCAATCGGCCCCGCGCCGATGACGAGCACATTTTCACCGGCGACAGGATGGCCGCGATTCACCGCGTGGCAGCCGATGGCCAGCGTTTCGACAAGCGCGCACTGGTCGGACGTGAGCCGGTTGGCCGGATGCAGTTTGCGCGCGGGCAGAAGAATCTTCTCAGTCATGCCGCCGTCCATCATCACGCCGATGACCTTCAAATTCTCGCAGCAGTTGGTGCTGCCCTGGCGGCAGGGGAAGCACTGGCCGCAGTTCATGTACGGCTCAACCGAACAGCGATCGCCGGGCTGCACGTTCGTCACGCCCGCGCCGATGGCCAGCACCTCGACGCCGAGTTCATGGCCGGGGATGCGCGGGTAGGAAAAGAACGGCATCTTGCCGAGATAGCCGGAAATGTCGGTGCCACAGATGCCGATGCGATGCACGCGCACGAGCGCCTCGCCCGCTCCGGGCGCGCCCGGCTCGGCAATGTCGATGCTGCGGAACGAAAGAGGCCTTTCTAGTTGTATGGCTTTCATCAAGGTAACTTGGAGTAGAGCCTAGCGCGGCCGGTGTCGGGCAAACAAGTCTTGTTGCACTGTCCCAAGCGGTGGTTTCTTTTACACCCCCTTTACAACAAACGTCGTGCCGGGTGGATTCGCTTCGGGTATTTAATGAGACATGGAACATGGCTCAACTTCACGGGAGCAGGATCATGGCGGCGGCGCGATGTCCGGCGCGGATGGACAGAGATAATTGCTGCTCAATATTCCCCGCAAGCCGGGGGTTCTGGTCTAGTTGGAATCCGCCGAGCCGTGGAAGATGCAACGAGTTGGT
>SIBH01000083.1 GCA_009695285.1 Pedosphaera sp. | reverse complement strand
TACTGGGTGGCCGCGCGCGCCCGTGGACAATCGCTCATGCTCTGGCTGGTGCTGCTCGCGGTGACAGGCTTCTTCCTGTTCTGGATGGTGAGTGCGCCGAACAACTGGGACAACGCCCCGATTCATCTCTGGCCGTCGTTTCTGCTGCACGGCATCTTCAAGCTCTGGATCGCGCTGGCGGCCTGCCGGCGCTTCATCGAAGACCGGCGCACCGGCGCGCTGGAGCTGATCCTCACCTCGCCGCTCACGCCGGGGGAAATTCTCCGCGGCCAATGGCGTGCGCTCTGGCGGCAGTTTCGCGGGCCGGTGCTGTTCGTCCTCGTCCTCGACGGGCTGCTCCTGTTTTACGGCTGCGCGGCGAGGACGGGCGAAGAGTGGCAATGGCAGCTCCTCTTCGTTCAGATTTTCGGAGCCGGCGTGCTGGCGTTTCTTGCCGACCTCGTGGCGCTGGCGTGGCTTTCCATGTGGCGGGGGATGAAGGCGCGGCACTCCTACGTGGCATGGCTCTGGAGCGTGGTGCAGTTGCTGGTGCTGCCGTGGATTATTTTCCATGTGGTGGTGACGGCGGTCGTGATGCTTCTTTTCATTCCGAATTTTATACGGGGTGCCGCCATCAGTTGGAGTTCCTCGTCCACCATGGAGAGTCTGTTGGAATGGGTGCCGCACATCCTGACCGGCATCTGGTTTTTCTTAAGCATCGCCGCGGCGATTTTCTCGGCATGGTGGGCGCGCCGCTGCTTGCACCGTTATTTCCGGCATCAGGCCACGCTGTCCTATCAGCCCGTCAAGACCGCCGCCCCGCCCGTCGCGTCACCGCCCACCCCGCCCGGCCCGCTCCCGCCGCGCCTGTAACGCGGCCGTCCCTGGCGGCGAGTGCCCGGAGCGTTCCCGCCCCGTGGTCCAGGCTGGGCCTGACCATCACCGAATATTTTGACACGAATGTTTTGGCATTTGTCTAATTCCGAAAGTCCCGGCACACTAAACCGCACGCCGATGAATCGTTTTCGTTCACCCGGCGTCTTGACCAGTCACAAACTTTAACGGAAAGAAAAATTATGGCGCAGGCAATCATGGATCCGGAGCAGGTGCGGCGGTTCGCCGAGGAGCTCAAGCGGTTCAACGTCGATCTCCAGAACCGGATGGCCTCGCTCCAGGCGCGCTTCGCATCACTCGGCGACACCTGGCAGGACCAGGAACAGATCAAGTTCTCGGAGGAGTTCAAGGACACCATGAAGGCGGTAAAGAAATTCATCGAGGTCTCCAACCAGCACACCCCTTACCTGCTGCGCAAGGCCCAGCGCATCGAGGAGTATCTGAACCAGCGTTAGCCTCATGGCAGACAAGGCCCACGTCACTTCAGTCGATGTCCTCGCGGATTTCCGCGCGACCCTCATCCTGTATGTGAGCAAGGCCCGCCCCGCCGTCGAGGAGACCAGCTCCGAAGTGCTGCGCCTGCGGATGTGGCTCCAGAACGACCAGCGCATGCACTGGGAAGGCCAGGTGCGCCGCCGCCGCAAGCAGCTCGAGGAGGCTGAGCAGTCCCTCTCCAGCGCCCGCATGTCCGACTTGCGCGAGGCGGTGACGGTGGAATTCAAGGCTGTGCAGAAGGCCAAGCACGCGCTCGAGGAGGCCGAGGCGAAGCTGAAAGTTTTGAAACATTGGAACCGCGAGTTCGACAGCCGCGTCGAGCCGCTGGTCAAACAACTGGAAAAAGTGAACACCGTGCTCGCGAACGACATGACCAAAGCCGCCGCCTATCTGGCCCACGCCGCCAACACGCTCGCCGCTTATGCCGAGCTGGCCGCGCCGACCGTCGCGCCGCCCCCGCCCCCGCCCGCCGACACGAATCCGCTCGAGGACGCGGCCAGCCCCGCCGGAGGACAGCCATGAGCGGAAACGGATCACGCCTGGCGGCGTTGACCAGCCAGCTCTCAAACCAGTGGCAGCGCACCAAGGAGCAATGGCAGGACGCCAAGTGCGAGGAGTTCGAGCAAAAATACATCCAGGAACTGTTGACCAGCGTGGACAAGGCCGTCACGGTCATGGAGCAACTGGACAAGCTGACCACCAAGATAAGGCACGATTGTGAGTAGTCATTTAGGGCTGAAGCAGACGCTGGAACTGATCGAGAACCTGAAAACCACGGTGCGCGATTTCGCGGCGCGCGAGGTGAAACTCAGCCAGGAATACCGGGTCAAGACCACGGCCGGCCAGAACCGCCGCGACGAGGCCCTCGAGGAATTCAACCGCCAGTTCGCCGGGGAAACCGGCCAGACCGACGCCACCGCCCACGCCGCCCGCGAAATCATCCAGGGCAAATTCAAATCCCGGAAGACCGTCATCGCCGACGCGATCAAGACCAGCCTGAAGGTGGGTTTCAACCGGATTGAAATCAAGGAAGGCGGCCGCAAGCACAAGCTCCAGACCGAGATCATCCAGAACAAGCGCCACCGCGAAACCGGCCTGGCCAGCGCGGAAAACACCCAGGCGGAATTCAAGACCGCGCTCGCCGGCGACCAGCAGGCTCTCGCCGGACTGGAGGCCGAAGCGTGCCAGGCCTTCAGCGGCTACGGATCTTTGGTCCGGCTCGTTTCCGCCCCGCCCGCCGCGCCAGAACCGAATCTCACCCCGGACGAATACGACCTGATGACGGAGTTGCGCGCGCTGCTCGAGAAAACCGGCGGCGATGTGAAAAAATTTCAGAAGCTGCTGCTCCCGGCCTTTTTCAAATACCGCTGGCTCTGGCTGGTGCTGGCGCTCGGCCAGATCGGGCTGGTGCCGCTGTTCATTTTTTTGAAAGTGGCTCGGGCGTTCACCTACGAAATCGCCGGTGCCTCCGCCGGCGGCTGCGTGCTGCTCGGCTTGATTCTCTTCTTCATTGGCAAGAGCCAGGCCGCGCCGGGCGCCACGGCCATTGCCAGCGCGCTCGGCCTGGCGCGCAAGCTGCACGACGCCTGTTTCGAGAAATGCGAAGATCGCCGTCGCCAGGAAATCGCCCGCGTCGAACACGAGTTTCAAACCAAGAGCGACTGGATCACCAGCGAGTGGCGGCTCGCCCTCGACACGGCGGAGGCCACCCGCATCGCCCTGCCGGGGCAGATCGACGACCATGCCGCGCGCCTTTCCGCCGAGCACGAGCGCCGTTTCCGTCTGAACATGAAGCGGCTCGAAGACTCACACCGGGCCACCGTGGACCGCCTGACCGCCGCGATCGACGCGCAGAAAAAAGCAGTCACCGACGCCTGGGCCGAGAAAGAGGCGAAGATCACCGCCGACTACGAGGCCGTCTGGCGTCCGCTCGAAACCGAATGGAAGACCAAGGTCCAGCCCATCTACCAGACCATTGCCGCCGCCCATGCCGAGTCCGAAAAACAATTTCCCCCGTGGCAGCCGGAGTTGTGGAAGGACTGGAATCCTCCGGAGCGCTTCGGGCACGTCATCAAGTTCGCCCACCTCGACGTGGACGTGGAGCAACTGTCCGAAGGCACTCCCAAGGACGCGCGCCTGGCGCTGCCCGGCCCCGCCCATTTCGCCCTGCCGCTCCTGCTCACGTTTTCGAACCAGGGGTCGGTTGTTTTTGAAACGAAAAATTCCGGGCGCGATGAAGTGGTCGAGGCCTTGAACAACATCGTGCTCCGCCTGCTCGCCACCGCGCCGGCGGGCAAAATCAGTTTGACGGTCATTGATCCCGTGGGCCTCGGCCAGAGCTTCTCGGGCGTCATGCACCTGACCGATTACGCCGAGCATCTGATCAACAGCCGCATCTGGACGCAGACCACGCAAATCGAGCAGCGTCTCGCCGACCTGAACGAGCACATGGAGAAAGTCATCCAGATGTATCTCCGCAACGAGTACGCGACCATCGCCGAATACAACAAGCAGGCCGGCAACATCGCCGAGAAATATCACTTCGTCGTCGTGGCCGATTTCCCCACCGCCTTCAGCGACCTCGCCGCCAAGCGCCTCCTCAGCATCGCCGCCAGCGGGGCCAGGTGCGGCGTGTTCACCCTCATCCACTGGGACCGCCGCCAGTCCGTGCCGCAGGATTTTCTTCCCGAGGAGCTTCGCAAAAGCAGCGTCTGCATCAGCTCGCGCGGCGAGGATTTCTCGCTCACCGGCAACTTCATCCCCGGCACCAATCTCGTGCTCGACATCCCGCCAGCCCCGGAACTCGCCATCTCCTTCATCCAAAAAGTCGGCCAGCGCAGCAAGGACTCCAACCGCATCGAGGTGCCGTTCACCCATGTCGCCCCGCCCGCCGCCGACTTCTGGACCCTCGAAACCACCAGCGAACTGCGCGTGCCCATCGGCCGCAGCGGCGCGACCAAGTTGCAATATCTCGCCATCGGCAAAGGCACGCGCCAGCACGCGCTGCTCGCCGGCAAAACCGGTTCCGGCAAATCCTCCCTCTTCCACGTCATCATCACCAACCTCGCGCTCTGGTGCAGCCCGGAGCAGGTCGAGTTCTACCTCATCGACTTCAAGAAGGGCGTCGAGTTCAAATGCTACAGCTCGAAACGCCTGCCCCACGCGCGCGTCATCGCCATCGAGAGCGACCGCGAATTCGGACTCAGCGTGCTCCAGCGACTCGATGACGAGTTGAAACGGCGCGGCGACATGTTCCGCAAGCTCGGCGTCCAGGACATCGCCGGCTACAAGCGCGAAGGCGGCGCCGAGTCCGTCCCCCGCTCGCTCCTCATCATCGACGAGTTCCAGGAATTGTTCGTCGAGGATGACAAGATTTCCCAGACCGCCTCGCTCCTCCTCGACCGCATCGTCCGGCAGGGCCGCGCCTTCGGCATCCATGTGCTGCTCGGTTCGCAGACGCTGGGCGGCGCCTACACCGTGGCCCGCACCACGCTCGGCCAGATGGTCATTCGCATCGCGCTTCAGTGCAACGAAGCCGACGCCTACCTGATCATGGACGACAACAACCCCGCGCCCCGCCTTCTCTCGCGACCCGGCGAAGGCATCTACAACGACACCGCCGGCACCATCGAAGGCAACAGCCCTTTCCAGGCCGTGTGGCTCCCCGACGAAGAGCGCGACACCTATCTCGTCAAGGTCGCCGAGCAGGCCCGCAAATCGGGAACCAATTATCCGGGGCCGATTGTCTTCGAGGGCAACGCGCCTTCCGACGTGCGCGAAAATCCCGTGCTGCAAAAACTTCTCGAAGCCGCCGCGATCAAACAACCGGCCGCGCCCCGCATCTGGCTCGGCGCGCCCAACTCCATCAAAGGCCCCACCGAGGCCATCTTCCACCGGCAGAGCGGCAACAACCTCCTCATCGTCGGCCAGCGCGACGAGGCCACACTCGCCATCTTCGCCGTCTCGCTCATCTCGCTCGCGGCCCAGTACCGGCCCGGCGCGGCCCGCATCATCCTGTGCGACGGCAGCGCGCCCGATTCGCCGCAGCGCGAATTCCTGGCCCGGATCGTCCAGGCCATCCCGCACCCGATCACCTTCGCGAAACAGGGCGACCTGCCGCAGATCATGAAGGGGCTTTCAGACGAAATGACCAGCCGCACCGGCGACGAACACGCGGCGGATGCGCCCTCCACCTTCCTGTTCATCCACGGCCTCCAGAAATTCAACAAGCTCCGCTTCGAGGAAGATTTTGGATTCGGCGGCGGCGACGCGGACGCGGCCCCCAACCCCGCCGCGCTGCTCAACAACCTGATCTGCGAATGCACCCGGCTGGGTTTTCACGTCATCACCAGTTGCGACAGTTTGAACAACGTGAACCGGTTCCTCAGCCGGAAAGCCTTCAGCGAATTTGAACTGCGCGTCCTCTTCCAGATGAGCGCGAACGATTCCGCCAGCCTGATCGACAGCCCGAAGGCCAGCACCCTCGGCCTGCACCGCGCCCTCTTCTACAACGAGCAGGAAGGCCACCTCGAAACCTTCCGCCCCTACGCCCTGCCCACCAACGAATGGATCGAGCAGGCCGGCCAAAACCTCGCGCGCCTGGCCAAATAGCGGCGGGCGCCCCGCCGACACCCGGCCACGGTAGCCTTGAACTTGAGTCAGCCCGGCAAAGGCGGTTTCTCCCGGTGCCACGCGGTGGACTGCTCGTAGGCGTGGGCAATTTTCAAAATCGTCTCCTCGCCGAACGGTTTACCGAGAAGCTGCAGGCCGATGGGCAGTTTGGCATCGCCGCCGGAGGTGAAGCCGCAGGGCAGGCTCAGGCCTGGAATGCCCGCAAGATTGCAGGAGATGGTGAAGATGTCCGAGAGATACATCTGCATCGGGTCGTCGGATTTTTCGCCGGCCTTGAACGCCGCCGTCGGCGTGGTCGGCGTGACGATGGCATCGACTTTCTCGAACGCCCTCAAAAAATCCTGGCGGATGAGTGTGCGGACTTTTTGCGCGCGCAGATAATAGGCGTCGTGGTAGCCGCTGCTCAGGACATAGGTGCCGAGAATGATGCGGCGCTTGACCTCCGCGCCGAAGCCCGCGCCGCGCGTTTTGCTGTACAACTCAATCGGGTCGGTGCCGTTCACCCGCGCGCCGTAACGGATGCCGTCGAAGCGCGCGAGGTTTGCCGATGCCTCGGCGGTGGCGATGATGTAGTAGGTCGCCACCGCGTAATCGGTGTGCGGCAGGGAAATTTCCACCAGTTCCGCGCCGAGTTTTTCGAGCTGCCTGATCGCCGTCTGCACGGCGGCGTTCACCTGGGGATCAAGGCCGCCGACCAGATATTCCCTGGGCAGACCGAGCTTGAGTCCTTTGATGTTGCCGTCGAGCGCGGCGGTGTAATCGGGCACCGGCTCGGGGACGCTCGTCGAGTCACGTTCGTCGCGGCCGCTCAAAACATTCAGGAGCGTCGCGGCGTCGCGCACGTCCTTGGTGAACGGCCCGATCTGATCGAGCGACGAGGCGAAGGCGACGAGTCCGTAACGGGAAACACGCCCGTAGGTGGGCTTCAATCCGACGCAGCCGCAGAGCGCGGCCGGCTGGCGGATGGAGCCGCCCGTGTCCGAGCCAAGCGTGGCAAACGCTTCGTCCGCCGCGACCGCCGCCGCCGAGCCGCCGGAGGAGCCGCCCGGAATGCGCGTGACATCCCAGGGATTGCGGGTGGTGACGAACGCGGAGTTTTCCGTCGAGCTGCCCATCGCGAACTCATCCATGTTCAGCCGGCCAAAAACAACCGCCCCGGCGGCCTTCAGCTTTTCCACCACGGTCGCGTCGTAGGGTGAAATGAATTTGCCGAGAATTTTCGAGGCGCAGTTGAGCGGCTGATCCTTTACGGCCAGCACGTCCTTCATGGCGATGGGCACGCCGAGCAGCGGGCCGGTTTCACCGTTCGCGATCCGCTGATCGGCGGCCTCCGCCTGCGCGAGCGCGTCGGCGGCGTCATGGCTGAGGAAGGCGTGAATCCGGCCATCGACGCGGGCGATCTGGTCGAGACAAGATTGCGTGGCGTCGCGCGCGGAGACTTCGCGGCGGGCGAGTCTGGCGGTGAGTTCGGAAATGGTGAGGTGGTTGAGCATCGAAAAAATTCTTTCGGCGAAGCAGCGGAAGATTACTCCACGATTTTCGGCACGATGAACAGGCCGTTGGCCCGGGCGGGCGCGTTGCGGAGCGCGTCCTCGTTCGAGAGGGACGGGCGCACCTCGTCGAGGCGCGTGACGTTGACGAGCGGCACGGCGTGGGCGGTCGGCTCAACCTGGCTCACGTCGAGTTCGTTGAGCTTCTCGATGTAGCCAAGGATCTGGCCGAGCTGTGCGCCGAACTTTTGTTCTTCTTCCGCCGTGAGCGAAAGCCGCGCAAGATGCGCGACATATTTGACATCAATTTTCGTTGCAGCCATGCGCGGAGACTAGGGTTGGCGGTGGAAAGTGGAAAGTGAAAATGCAGGAATGCCAGCGAATGGCGGACCCGGCGCGCCTTCATCTGCCGCCGGGACTCGCGCGCCAGGGCAGTTTGACCGCGACGCAAACGCCACCCTCGGGTCGGTTGCTGAATTCCAGCGATTGCGCCGCGCCGTAGAGCTGCTGCAACCGCGCCCGCGTGTTCGACACGCCGACGCCTTCCTCTTTCAACTGGCCGCTAGGTAGGCCCGCGCCGTTGTCGCTCACTTCGAGTTCCAGCGTCCCCGGCCCCCGCCGCGCGCACAGTTCGATCACCCCGGGCCGGGCGTGCGGTTCGATGCCGTGCTGGATGGCGTTTTCCACGAGCGGCTGCAACACCAGATTCGGCACCAGCGCGTCGAGCGTGTCCGGCGCGATGTTCATTTTCACCGTGAGCCGTTCACCAAAGCGCGTGCGCTCGATGTCGAGATAGCGCGACAGAAAATCAAGCTCCTCGCGCAGCGTCACCTCCTGCGTGCCGGTGTTCTCCAGCGCGCGCCGCAGCAGTTCACTCAGGCGCACCAGCATCCGGTCGGCGGCCTCCACGTCGCGGTGCATCAGCGACGAAATGCCGTGCAGCGTGTTGAACAGGAAGTGCGGATTGAGCTGCATTTGCAACGCCTGCAACCGCGCCTGGGCCAGCCCGCGCTCCAGTTCGGCTGTGCGAATTTCGCGCTCCTGCAGTTTCCGGTAATAGCCCAGCCCGTTGCTCAGACCGACGATCACGAAATAAACGAGCAGGTTGAAATGAAATGTTTTGAAAAGCAGCGGACGAAACGCCTCGGCGAAGGTGATCGTTTCGCCCGTCATCCAGCCCTGCGCCACGGCGACGGCGGCGCGCAGCAGCATGTAGGCAAGCGAGAAGACCGCGCCTGCCGCGAGATGCGCGACGAGGTTGCGCCAGAGACGCGGCTGCTCCAGCGGCAGACACCGGGCCGCAGCCAGCGCCGGCAGCGAGAGCAGCGCGAAGACATACCAGTCGCCCAGCGCCCAACTGACGGCCTGATTCCACGTCACCGGGTTGCCGAACTTCGCGCTGGAAAAATAGAACTGGCTGGCGAAGGAAAGGCCAAGAAGCGTCCACAAGCCGAAGGCTGCGGCCCATTTCCAAACCCGGCGCGGCGCTGGTTCACGGGAAATCATCCCGGAAACCTTGGCCGGAATTGCGGAAATTAAACAGCGTTTTCCTCACCGGGCAGGCATCGCTAAAAACCGAACTGCGAAGTTGGAATGGGTAGCACAGGCTAGTGGCCTGTGCTACCCGCAGGATTGGCCAACAATCTTCGGCCTTAAATCTTCCAAAACGAATTCTGTTTCGTCATGCCCGCTTCCGCTAAACTCCGCACCCAGACACATGAGTCAGCAGAGTGAATCATCCAAACCCGGACGCGCCTTCCCCACGATTCTTCTCGCGCTGCTGGTGCTCGCGGGGATCGCGGGCGCTGTCTGGTTCCTGCGCTTACGACCCCAAACGTCCGCCGAAATTCCCACGGCGAAATTCACCGACCGCACCAGCGAGTCAGGAATCAAATTCACCCATTTCAACGGCGCGACCGGCGAAAAACTTCTGCCGGAAACAATGGGCGGCGGCGTGGCCTTCCTCGATTTCGACAATGACGGCGCGCAGGATTTGCTGTTCATCAACAGCAGCGGTTGGCCGTGGCAGACGGCGAATCGCAAGGCCGATGCGACGATGAAGCTTTATCGCAATGACGGTCCTGGAAAATTCACGGACGTGACGGCGGGTTCGGGACTCGACGTGAGCTTTTACGGAATGGGCGTGGCGGTGGGTGATTACGACAACGACGGGCGGCCGGACGTTTTCATCACCGCGGTCGGCGGCAATCGTTTGTTTCACAATCTGGGGAATGGAAAATTCGCCGACGTGACGGCGGAGTCGGGCGTGGGCGGATCGCCCGCGCTGTGGAGCACGAGCGCGGCGTTCATTGATTACAACAACGACGGGCGGCTCGATTTGTTCGTCTGCAATTATGTCCAGTGGTCGCGCGAACTGGATCTGAAGGTGAACTTCACATTCGACGGCTCGACGCGCGCCTACGGACCGCCGAAGAACTTCGAGGGCAGCTTTCCCCTGCTCTATCACAACGACGGCCAGGGAAAATTCTCCGATGTCTCCGCCGCCGCCGGCGTGCAGGTCCGGGAGCCTGCGACCGGCCGGCCGCTGGCCAAGGCGCTCGGCGTCGCACCGGTCGATCTCGACAACGACGGCTGGATCGACCTGGTGGTGGCGAATGACACGGTGCAGAATTTTGTCTTTCGCAACCAGCACGACGGGACTTTCAAGGAAATCGGCGCACGTTCCGGCATCGCCTACGACGCCTACGGGGTGGCGCGCGGCGCCATGGGCATCGACTCCGCCCGGTTCCGCAATGACAGCGCGCTCGGCATCGCCATCGGCAATTTCGCGAACGAGCCGAACGCGCTCTACGTCTCGCAAAACGCCGCGCTGATCTTCGCCGACGAGGCCGTGACTGCGGGCGTCGGCCCGGCCAGCCGGCAACTGCTCAAGTTCGGCCTGTTCTTTTTCGACTACGATCTCGACGGCCGGCCCGACGTGCTCACGGCCAACGGCCACATCGAGGAGAACATCGCGCTGTATCAGCCGGGCCAGAGTTACCGCCAGCCGGCGCAACTCTTCTGGAACGGCGGCGCGGCCAGGGGCGCCGGCTTCGTCCCCGTGCCACCGGAAAAATGCGGCGGCGATATTTTCAAACCCATTGTCGGACGCGGGTCCGCGTTCGCGGACATCGACGGCGACGGCGATCCCGACGCGGTGCTGACGCAGATCAACGGCCCGCCGCTCCTGCTCCGCAACGATCAAACGCTCGGCCATCATTGGCTGCGGTTGAAGCTGGCCGGCACGAAATCAAATCGTGACGCCATCGGCGCGTGGGTGCGGGTGCGGGCCAGCGGGCGGACAATTTCCCAGCAGGTCATGCCGACGAAAGGCTATCTCTCGCAATCCGAACTGCCGCTCACCTTCGGCCTCGGCCAGTCAGTCAATGTTGACAGCGTGGAAATCACCTGGCCGGGCGGCGCGGTGCAAAAGGCGGGACCGCTGAAAGTGGACACGCTGAACGTGGTGACGCAGGCGCCGTGAATGATGGCTGGCCCGGCGCTCCGTCCGCCCGGAGCGCCAAAAAAACCGCACGCCGGCTTTCACCGGCGTGCGGTTTTGCAGAGGGGTTGGGAGATTGAATTACTTCGCCGCCGCGAGGTGCTTCGCGACTTCCGCCCAGTTGACCAAGTTCCAGAACGCCTTCAAATAGTCGGCGCGCTTATTTTGGTATTTGAGGTAGTAGGCGTGTTCCCAGACGTCGCAGCCGAGAATGGGCGTGCCTTCGCAGCCGGCGACGGCCTTGCCCATGAGCGGATTGTCCTGGTTGGCGGTGGAGACGACTTCGAGCTTGCCGCCGTTAACGACGAGCCAGGCCCAACCGCTGCCGAACCGGCCCAGACCCGCCGCTTCAAACTTGGCCTGGAATTCGGCGAAGGATCCGAAGGCGGCGTTGATGGCGTCGGCCACCGCACCGGTCGGAGCGCCGCCGGCCTGAGGCGCGAGAATTTTCCAGAAGAACGAGTGGTTCCAGTGACCGCCGCCGTTGTTGCGGACGGGGCCGCGGATGTTTTCCGGGACGGAGGCGATGCCTTTGACCAACTGGTCGAGCGACTGCGCTTCAACCGGCGAGCCGGCGAGGGCCTTGTTGAGGTTGTCCACGTAGGCCTTGTGATGGCGGCCGTGATGAATTTCCATCGTGGCTTTGTCAATGTGGGGTTCGAGCGCGTCGTGCGCGCAGGGAAGAACGGGGAGTTCGTGGGGCATAATTTTATTTTCAGTTGATGTTCACTGGCGGGGCGAGACTAGCAAGCGGGGCGGGCGCACACAAGCGGCGGATTTAAACGGGGGAACACGGGTGCAGCCCGGCCAGTTGCCCGTTCAAGTGGTGTGTTTTCAAACGCGGATCACCGAGGTTTTCCGCCATGCGCCGCAAGGTCGTTTCGATTTGCGGTTGGAGCGCGGGGCTTTTTCTGACCAGACGACGGAACGCCGTTCAAACTTGGGCGTGGAACCAAGCGCGCTCATGGTTCACTTGATTTTGGCAAGACTGACAATGAGATTTTTAACCGGCTGGCTTTTGAGTTTGCCGGCGCGAAAGGCTTTGCTGGCGTGCCCGGCTTCCGCCGCCGTGTCCTGCCACCTCGCTTCAATGCGGCGCTGGCGCAGCAGGGCTTCGAGCATTTCCTGTTCGTCCGCAGGCAATGCTGCGGCCTCGGTCAGAACTCGGTCTAATGTTGAAGTAGCCATAGATACAATTCGCTTCGCTGCACTGTTCCTCGTT
>SIBH01000082.1 GCA_009695285.1 Pedosphaera sp. | reverse complement strand
GAGCTTGATGAGACGCAGGAACTCAACTATCCGGCGATCATGCGCACGCTGCTCGAACTGGGATACTCGGGCTACACCGCGCACGAGTTCATTCCGACGTGGGATGATCGCCTGGCGGCGCTGCGGCACGGCGTGCGGGTGTGCGACGTGTAGGGCGTTCCGCAGGTGCGCGCATCCAACGGCAACGTTCCGCCGGTGGCCTCACGCGGCTGCGTCCGGAGAGGGGCGCGATCCAGCCGCGTAGAGCCGCAGATATTTCACGGCGACCTTCAAATCCTTGGGCCACTCCGCCGTGATGGCCAGCGGCTGGCCGGTGATGGGGTGGGGCAGTTCGAGCTTTTCGGCGTGCAACGCGGCGCGGGAAAGGAGCGGACGCTCGGTGCGGTCGCCCTTGAGGCGGTAGGCCGGTTTGAGCGAGGACAGGAGCAGTTCGTGGCCGCCATACGCGCGGTCGCCGACGATGGGGCAGCCGCAGTATTGCAGGTGGGCGCGGACCTGCTGCGCGCGGTTGGTGAGCGACTGGCATTGCAGCAAACTGCGGCCGCGAAATTTTTCCAGCAGCTCGAAATGGGTCTTGGCCCGTTTTCCATGGCGGCTGTCGGCGCGCATCAGGCCGGGCTGGAGCGGATGCGGCGCAACGGCGACTTCGATGTCGAAGGAATTTTTTTCGGGCGCGCCCTGCACGAGGGCGAGACAGGTGCTCAGCGGTTTCTCCGCGCCGAAGAGGTTGGCGAGCGCGACGAGGGCTGCCTTGTTTTTCGCGAAAAGCAGCACGCCGCTGGTCTCCGCGTCGAGCCGGTGCGCGTTGGCGAGGTAGGAGAGGCCGCGTTGCTTCGCCCACGGCTTGCCATCGGCGAGGCCGGCGTGGAGCAGTTGCATCAGGCTGGGCCGGGCCGGTTCGAGACGGTCGGGCGAGGTGAGGAGGCGCTCCGGTTTGTCGAGGGCGAGGAGGTGCTCGTCTTCAAAGAGGACGGTGATCTCCCAGAACTCGCGCGTGGCGGGCGAGGAAAGTTTGATGGGGTCGCTCACGGGAGGAGCGTCGCCGGACGGATCGCGGCGACGGTCGGCTAGTTGGGGCCGGGGCCGCGCTTGCCGGGCGGAATGTAGTAGGGCGGGCCGGCGAGTTCGACTTCGCGGCTAAACCATTTGCTGTAGATTTCGTTTTGCCGGTAGTGGCGCATGGAGCCCATGAAGGCCGGGAGTTCCATGCGGAGCTTGGCTTCGTTGAAGGGCGGGCGGGGGGACCGGACGTAGAGGACGAAGCCGCCGTCGGGCCGGGTGGGGACAAAGTTGCTGACGCGGCCCGGTTCCAACTGGAAGGCCACGGATTTGAACTGGCGCAAGTCCACGTGATCCTCCAGGTCGGGGAGCGTTTCAGTGCTTTGCGAAAAGCGGAGCATGGGGGTGGATTTGAGTTTTTCCTCGAGCGCGATGAAGGCAAAGCTTTTTTCCTTGGTGAGGAGCGCGCGATTGACCTTGGCGTGGAAATTGGTGCCGGCCTGCTCGGCGAGGGTGCGCGCCTTTTCGAGCCGGTACTGCTCGTTCACCTTGGCCCGGATGGATTCGAGCGGAGGATTCTCGCTGAGAACGGTCTCATGGTGCGCGATGATGTAAAAACCGGCGTCGCCGCCGAGCACCTGGAAGGAGACGGGTTCCTCCTTGGTCAGGGCGAAGGCGGCGCGGGTGAAGCCCGGGGACACCTTCAGGTCGGCCGGTCCGTCGAACTGTTCGAACGCCGAACTGACCTGGATCTTCAAGCCCTGGAGGGCGGCCTCCTTGGTGAGGTCTTCGGCGCGATGGGGTTTTTTGTCCGCGAGCACGCTGGCGAAGTCGTTGGCCTTGCGGTAGGCGAGCGTGGCGGCGCGCTGGTTCAGGTTATCGTCTTTGATGCGCTCGATGGCGACGGCCTTGGCCAGGACGACGCCGTTGGTGTCCGTGAAAGTGTTGGTCCCCTTTTCATTGATGGCCTTGAAATAGAAATCCTCAACCCGCTTGAGGTAGTTGGTGTCTTTGGCGATGTCCTTGCCGGCTTCGGCCAGAAAGTTGGAGCGGGAAAATTCCACGTAGCTGACGCGGACGCGCTCGGGGATGCGGAAGGTGGACATGCGGTTGGTGTACCAGGGATTGATGTTGGTCAGGGACATGTTGACCCCGGCCAGATAATTGGAGGGGTTGAAGAACACGACGTCGGCCTCAATCTCCTGGTGTTCGCGGCGGTAGATGGCCTCGGCCTCGCGCGGCGTGATGAAGCGTCCGCTCAGGCCGCCCAAGGTACCCAACTGCTGGATGGCGGCGTCGTGGCGGAGGAAGCGCTCAAAATCATTCGCGGTGATCCGGCCCTCCTTCAACTGCTGGTTGACGAACGTGTCGAAGGCCTTCGGATCGGGGCCGAGGATGCGCCGGACCATTTCGGCCACGGTCTGGTCGCTGACCTGGATGTTGGATTCCTTGGCCTGGCTGAGGCGCAGCAGGCGGTAGTAAGCCTGTTGCTCCACGTCGAAATTTTGCGCGAGCTTGGTGTCTTTATCGGGCCATTTTTGAAAATTAAGAAAATAGAGCAGGCGCGTTTCCGTGAAGGCTTCCTGGTATTCCTTCAAGGTATTCGGGCGGCCTTTGATCGAGCCGAAATTCGGCGTGTCGCCGCGCCCGCCCTGGGGCTGATCGGTGAAAAACCAGAGCATGCTGATGCTGACCAGCACCACCACAATGATCCAAATCCAACTCTGATGCCGACGAATGCTTGAAAACATAGGTTAAAAAATGAGGGCGCAAGCTAACTGGCCGCTGGGCCGCCGGTCAAACGCAAAAGTGGATTGTTTTGGCGGACACGGCGCGGCGTGGGCCGGGCGAGGGTGAAAAGCTGCGGAGTCCTAGGGGCCACGAACACGACGACGACCAAGCTGCCGTGCAATAAACCGAGACGCGCCCTTGACAGCCGCGGCGCATCCGCACCCTGCCCCGGAGCGCGGCTGTGTCGTCCTCGACCAACCGCAGCAGCTCCGCATGGCTTGGCGCGTTAAGAGCATTCCACACGGTTCGACCTTCGGACCTGCTGTGGCTGGTCTCCGCGACACAACCGCGCTCCGTCCGAGTTCGGGGGCGGTACGCGGCTGCGCCCGTCGCCGCCACGGGGCCGGAAAAAATATTGTTTTCCCATCCACAGTCCTTAGCCTCCGGGGCGCGTGATGAAAACTTTTGCGGAATTAAAATTTCCCGGACGCCTGATTGCCGTGGAAGGTCTGGACGGCTCCGGCAAGTCCACCCAGATCCACCTTTTGCAACGCTGGCTGGAGCTGCAGGGGCTGAAAGTTTTTTTCAGCGAATGGAACTCCTCCGAACTGGTCAAGGCCGCGACCAGCAAGGGCAAGAAACGCGAGCTGCTTACGCCCACCACCTTCAGCCTGATCCACGCCACCGACTTCGCGGACCGCTACGAGCGCCAGCTCCTGCCGCTGCTGCGCGCCGGCCATCTCGTGTTGTGCGACCGCTACATTTACACCGCCTTCGCGCGCGACACAGTGCGCGGCTGTCCGCCGCAATGGGTGCGCGGCATCTACAGCTACGCCGCCAAGCCCGACCTGACGTTTTTCTTCAAGGCCGATCTCGAGGTCTCGCTGCGCCGGATCCTCGACGGCCGTCCCGAGCTGAAGCACTTCGAGGCGGGCATGGACTTGCGGCTCTCCCACGATCCATATGAAAGCTTCCGCATTTTCCAAGGGCGCATCCTCGACCAGTACCTGGCCATGAGCGCGGAATCCAACTTCCTGCTCATCGACGCCAACCAGCAGATCGAGGCGCAGCAAAACATCGTCCGCCGCACCGTCGCCGCCCGGCTGGACCTCGCCTCCTTCGCCCGTGAAAAAGCCTGAACCCCGCCGCCCCATGGAAAAATCTCCCGCCCCTCGGATCAAACTGCGCCGCCTGGAAAAGATCGTCGTCCCGCGTCCGTCGGCCAAACGATTCTATGGCCACGGCATTCCCGGCGTGGACTTGGAGCAGCTCGCCGGCAAGCTGATCGTCGTCGAAGGTGCCGACGGCTCCGGGCGCTCCACGCAGATCGCCCGGCTGGTCGCGTGGCTGGAAGGCTGCGGCCATGCCTCGGTGCAAGTCGGCCTCAAGCGCTCCACCCTCGTCAGCGAGGAACTGGAACGCGCGCAGGAGGGAAACATTTTGAGCCACACCACGCTCAGCCTTTTTTACGCGACCGACTTCGCCGACCAGTTGGAGAACATCATCCTGCCCGCGCTTAAGGCCGGCGTGATGGTGCTGGCCGACCGGTATATCTACACGCTGATGGCGCGGGACATGGTGCGCGGCATGAACGAGTCGTGGTTGAAAAATCTTTACGGCATGGCCCTGGTGCCGGATGCGGTTTTTTACCTGAACGTCTCGCCGGAGGAACTGGTCCAGCGCACCTTCGCGAAGAACAGCGCGCTCGACTACTGGGAAAGCGGCATGGACCTCGGCCTCTCGCGCGACATGTTCGACTCGTTCCTGAAATACCAGGCGCTCGTCGCCGCGCAATTCAAGCGCCTTCAGGCCGGCTACGGCTTCAGCATCGTGGACGGACACCGCTCCGTGGAGGCGGTCAACCTTGAGCTGCGGAAGAAAATCACCGCGCTGCTTACGAGCGGGCGCGTGGTGTGACCAGGCATCATTATGGCGGACAGCAAAGATCACTTCATCGGCGTGGACCTCGGCGGGACGAAAATTCTCGCGGGGGTGTTTGACAACTCCCTCGAACTCATTGGCACGGCCAAGGTCAGCACCAAACCCGAGCGCGGCGCGACCGCCGTCATCGAGCGCATTGATCGCTGCGTGCGCGATGTGGTCGATGAGTGCGACCTGAGCCTGAAACAGATCAAAGGCATCGGCATCGGTGCGCCTGGTGCGGTCGATCCCGAAAGCGGCAAGGTCCTGCGCGCCGTCAACCTCGGCTGGGAGGACGTGCCGCTGGTCAAGGAACTCCAGAAGAAGCTCGACCTGCCGGTCTTCCTCTCGAACGACTGCAGCATCTGCACGCTTGGCGTTTACGAGCGCGAGTTGAAATCCAAGCCGCGCACCTTGGCCGGAATTTTTATCGGGACGGGCATCGGCGGAGGACTGATCGTCAACGGCTCGCTTTTCGACGGCTTCAACCACATGGCCGGCGAGATCGGCCACATGGTCATCGACGTCAACGGCCCGAAGTGCAGTTGCGGCAACAAGGGCTGCTTTGAAACGTTCGCCAGCCGCTCGGCGATCTTCCGGAAAATCCAGGCGGCCATCAAGGATGGCCAGAAAACCCTGCTCACCGAAATGCTCGGCGATGACTTGAAGGATTTGCGGAGCGGCGACCTGCGCAAGGCCATCAAGCGCGGCGACAAGTTCGTCGAAAAAATTGTCGAAGAGGCCGCCGACTATACCGGCATCGCCGTGGCGAACCTGATCAACATCCTCAATCCTGAAGTGGTGGTGCTGGGCGGCGGCATCATCGAGGCGCTGGAAAATGAGATGATGCCGATCATCATCAAGCGCGCGAAAGAATCGGTGCTGCTGGGCAAACTCATGGGGATCGAGATCCTCGCCTCCAAGCTGGGCGACAACGCGGGCATCACCGGTGGTGCCGTGCTCGCCCGTCGCGAGACGAAGTAGCGTTGTAGCGTCAGGCGTCGCGCCTGGCGGAAGCCAGCGTGGTTCCCGGGCATTGCGTTGAAGGAAGCGCACGCTCTCGAAAATTTCACAGTTCCATCCGGGCGGCGGGACGCGCGCCCTCTACTTCAGGCGGGACGCCCGACGCTACGAAGGCCGGCTACCTGGCAAATGGCCGGGGCGCGATCCGCACCTCCCCGTATTTCGTCTTCTTGCGCGCGGACTTCTGGTGGTTCTTCCCCGCGTTTTTCGAGAGATTGATGAATTCCGTCTGGCAGCGGCGCGGCTTTTCTTCCTGGCCGGGTTTTGCGAGGCGATAGCTGCCGTCAGGCTGGAGCCAGCGCGCCTTGGTGTTGTCAGCCAGGGTTACGGCCAGCAGTTCGGTGATGATGCGATCGCGCAAATTTCCATCCAGCACCGGGAAGACGACTTCGATGCGGCGGAAAAAATTGCGCGGCATCCAGTCGGCGCTCCCGACAAAAACTTCCGGTTCGCAGGCGTTCTCGAAGTAGAAGATGCGGCTGTGTTCCAGGAAACGGTCCACGATGCTGCGCACGGTGATGTTTGTGCTCACGCCGCGCACGCCTGGTCGCAGGCAGCAGATGCCGCGCACGATCAACTCGATTGTCACGCCGGCCTGCGAGGCGCGGTAGAGCGCTGCGATGATGCGGTCGTCGACCAGGGAATTCATCTTGGCGATGATTCGCGCGGGCAGCCCCTGGTGGGCGTGGCCGGCCTCGCGTTCGATGAGCGTGAGCATCCGGTCGTGCAGTTCGAAGGGCGCGACGAGCAGCTTTTTCATCCCCTGAAATTGACAGATGCCGGTGAGCAGGTTGAAGAGATTCGTCGCGTCCTCGCCGAAGGCGGGTTGGCAGGTCAGCAGGCCGACGTCGGTGTAAAACCGCGCGGTGGTGGGACTGTAATTGCCGGTGGCGAGATGGACGTAACGGCGGATGCCGTCCTTGTCGCGCCGCACAACGAGACACATCTTGGAGTGAATCTTGTAGCCGACGAGTCCATACACGACATGCACGCCGGCCTCTTCGAGCTGCCGCGCCCATTGGATGTTGTTCGCCTCGTCGAAGCGCGCGCGCAGTTCGACCACGGCGGTGACTTGCTTGCCGTTCTTCACCGCGTTCATCAATGAGCCGGTGATGCGCACGTCGCCGCCGGTGCGGTAGAGCGTCTGCTTAATGGCCAGCACGCGCGGGTCTTCGGCGGCGTTTTCCAGAAACCGGACCACGCTGTCGAAATTGTCGTAGGGATGATGCAGCAGGATGTCGCGCTCGCGGATGGCTGCGAACATGTCGGGCTGGCCGCGCAAGGCGGAGGCGACCGGCGCGACAAACGGCGGGTCGCGCAGCTCCGGCGAATGGTCGCCCTCGTAGATGGCCATCAGGCGCGTCGGGTTGAGGGGGCCGTTGATGGCGTAGAGATCATCCGCGCCGAGCCGCAGCGTGCCGAGGAGCGCCTTGCGGATGTCCGGCGGACATTCGTGATCGACCTCCAGCCGGACGGCGTCGCCCTTGCGGCGGTTGTGCAGCTCGTTCTCGACGGCCTTGAGGAGGTTGGAGGCCTCCTCCTCGTCGATGTAGAGCTCGCTGTTGCGCGTGACGCGGAAATGCCAGTAACCGAGGATTTTCGTGCCGGGAAAAAGGTCGGCCAGGTGGAAGCCGATGAGGTGGCCGAGAAAAACGTAGTCCTGCCGGCCGTCCTGGCGCGGCAGCTTGACGAGGCGCGGCAGGACGCGCGGCACCTGCACCACGGCTAGATGCTGGAGGGTCTCGCCGGCTTTCGTCAGGTCGAGCCGGACGATCATGTTCAGCGATTTGTTGAGCAGTTGCGGGAAGGGATGCGCGGGATCGATGGCCAGCGGCGTGAGCACCGGGCGGACTTCCGCGTGATAATAGTCCTCCAGCCATTCCTGATCGGCGGCCCCGGTCTCGAACATGTTCAGGAAGCGGATGCCGCTGGCCTTGAGGGCCGGCACCAGTTCCTTGCGCCAGCAGCGGTACTGCTGCTCGACCATCCGCCGCACCCGCCGCGTGACGGCCTGGAACGTCTGGGTGGCGGTCAGCCCGTCGATGCTCCGCTCGACCACCTCGCTTTCCATCTGCTGCTTGATGCCGGCGACGCGGACTTCAAAGAACTCATCGAGGTTCGAGTTGACGATGCAGAAAAATTTTACCCGTTCGAGGAGCGGGTTCCTGGGATCAAGCGCCTCGCCGAGCACGCGCTGGTTGAATTCCAGCCAGCTCAGTTCGCGGTTGAGAAAATGCGCCGGCCCGAACGATGTGATTTCTTTCTTCACGTAAAAACGGAGCAGCAGCGTAGCGGGTGGCGGGGAAAGTTACAAAGTTACAATCCAGTGACGAAGGGGGCGGGGCCAATCTTGACCCCGCCCCCGGAGCGCGGGTCTTTGACCCACAGCCGCGCGTGCACCCCGCGACCCAGCGAGGGGTTCCACACGCCATCCCATTCACAAATGCTGCGGGTCACAAACCCGCGCTCCGTCCGAGTTCGGGGGCAGTCCAAGTGGGCTGGCCGGCCGGCCGGGTGCCGCCACTCTTGTTAGCCGACTGAGCACTGAGCACTGCTTACTTCCCCCCGCCGAGCGCGACTCGGGAATCATTCATCAGCAGCGCCTCCAAGTTCGGCCACCGCGCTTCGTTCATTCCAAAAAAGGCGTGCAGGTAGAGGGCCACGATCTCCGGCGGATGTTTGGCGAGCAGTTGATCGACGGTGGCCTGCAGCGCGGCGTCGTCCACGGACGGCGGGAGATTTTCCACGACGCCCTTTTCGTGGGCGATCTTGAGGCCGTCGAGAAAATCGCCGAGGAGCGCGGACTGGTTTTTGACGAGCCAACCGCTGAGGACGTTGCCGGCGACCATGTTCATGTCGGGTCGGCCGAGCGCGGCGGTCATGGTGCGGTGGCGATCTTCGCGCGGTTGGCGTTCGAGGAAGACGGGCCGGACCTTGCGGGCCTGGGCGACGGTGTGCAAGGCCACGCGGTAAAGGTCCCGGTCGGCGGTGTGGACGGTTTCGAGGATTTGGGCGGCGAGGGCCGGGGAGATGGCGGCGAAGAGTTGATGGGCGGTCATGATTTCCGGTTGAGTTGTGGGCGGGCGGCGGGGCCGCAGTTTCGTATTTCAGTTTTGTTCAGGAACGGCCGCAATTAGAGGCATGGGTTCTCTTTTAGCAAAGAATATTTTCACCGGTGCGCCCGTGTCCGCCACCCAAAACCATTGACCATGCCGACGAACTGTCCAACCCAGGACTGCGCCGCGCCGGTCAGCGAGCCAAAGGGTTACGCGGACAGTCTGATTGCGGCGATTGCCTTGTCGCGAGGGCTGACGGTGGTAACGCGAGACACGGATGATTTTCCCGGCGTGCCCACCCTCAACCCGTTTCTCTAAACCGAATCCATGCGGAAGAAATCTCCCGCCAAGGCCGCCAAGGTCGCAAAGCAAAAGGCGTCCGACAGGATCCGGGGGCCAGCCTTTCACTCGCTGTTTGGTGGTTCCTTGAACCGTACAAATCCCTCTCCAACTTTTGCGTCCTTGGCGGACTTGGCGTGAGACGCACCGGTTTCGACCGAATGGTTCCGGCTAAACAGTCCGTCCGGTTAGTTCAACTCACCCGGCGATGGTGGTGAGCGTGAGTCGGTGGGTCCGAGCCAGCGCGCCGACTGCTTCCTGTTCGAGCACCAGCGTTTTCCCCGGCTCCAGTGCCAGCACCGCAATCCCCGCCTGCGCGCACGTCTCGATGGTTTGCGTGCCGATGCACGGGATGTCGAAGCGCAGATCGTGCTTCTCCTTCGCCACCTTCACCGCCACCGCGCCGCCGTTCTTGCCGGCCAGGGCGCCGCCGCGGGCCAGGCATTGGTCCGTGCCTTCAAAACCTTCCACGGCCAGCACCGTGCCGTTTTTCACCACCACGAGTTGGCCGATTTCCAGCCGCGAAATTTCCTTGGCGATGCGGAAACCAAACGCCACGTCCGCGCGCTGTTCGTCCGTCAGCTTCGGGCCGAGTTGAAATCCCGCGGCCGGCATCAGCGGTTTCAGCCAGGGCGTGGCCTCGATCAGTTCCACGCCGTCCTTTTTCAACTCGTCGGCGATCGCGCCGAAAACCGTGTGCGCGTTTTTCTCCTTCAACCGCAGCAGCACGGCCATCGCCCGCAGGTCGGGCCGCAGGTCGAAGAGATTTTTCGGCGCGATCTGCCCGGCCATGCAGCAATGCCTCACGCTGCGCTCGGTGAACGCCGTGATCATTTTTCCAAGCTGGCCCACCCGCAGCCAGACGATCTCATCCACGAGCGTGGCCAAGGCCGGATCGGTCTCGCCCTCGAAGGCGACGGCGACAATTTTTTTCACGCCCAGCGCCCGCGCCTGCTTCGCCAGCAGCAGGGGCAGGGAACGGTTCCCGGCGATGATGCCCAGTGATTCAATCGAGTCGGTCATGGGGGAGAGGGTAGGGGGGATGGGGAGAGTTGTCAGTTCTCAGTTTCCATGGCGCATTGACTGAGCACTGAGCACTGGAAAACACTTGCCCCCTTCCCCCGTCCGTTCACTATCCGCGCCAACTATGAAACGCATCCTCACCGCCCTCCTCCTCACACTCATGACCACTCTCTCCCTCCACGCCGCCGCCCCAGACACCCGTGCCTACGAACTGCGCGTCTATTACGCCGCGCCCGGCAAGCTCGATGACTTGAACAAGCGTTTCCGCGATCACACCGGCAAGCTGTTCGAGAAGCACGGCATGGTGAACATCGGCTACTGGGTGCCGCAGGAGAATCCTGACCGCAAACTGATTTACATCATCGCCCACGCCAGCCGCGCCGCCGCGAAAAAGTCCTGGACGGATTTTATGGCCGATCCCGACTGGAAGGCCGCGCAGAAAGCGTCCGAGGTCAACGGCGGCCTGGTCGCGAAAGTTGACAGCACCTTCCTCACCGCTGCGGATTACTCGCCCGCGATCAAGCCCGCTTCCGCCAAGGAGAATCGGGTGTTCGAACTCCGCACCTACACCGCGAGCAAGGGGAATCTCGCCGCGCTCAACGACCGCTTCCGCCACCACACGCTCGCGCTCTTCACCAAGCACGGCATGGAACACGTCGGCTACTGGACGCCGCTGGAAGCCCGGCAGGGTGCGGACCACACGCTGCTTTACATCATCGCCCACCAGAGCAAGGCCGCCGCCGAGGCGTCGTTCAAATCGTTTCGCGCTGATCCAGACTGGATTGCGGCCAAAGAAGCATCCGAGAAGAAGGCGGGTGGCCCGCTCACCGAAGGCGGCATGGCGGGGGTGAAGTCCGTCTTCATGAATCCGACCGACTATTCGCAGACGAAATGACGGCAAAGAAGAAGGCGGCGGTCCGGAGACCGCCGCCATCATGGCGACGTGATCGAGTTACGCAGTCACCGCTGCGCCCAAATTAGCCGGGTCCGCGTAATGAAAGGAGCTGCTCCCCTTTCAGGCTCACGCTGTTCACTCCGTGTCGAAAAACGAGCAGCCTCTTAACCCATCGTCACGTCCCTCGGAAACTTGAGCGAAAATTCTCCGACGGCCCCTCGACCGCGTCAGGCCTTGAGCTGGGCGAGGATTTCGCCGGCGGCGCGCTCGCCGGTTTCCACCGCGCCTTCGAGGTGGTCTTGCGCGTCGATGGACGTGTGCTCGCCGCAGAAGTGGGCGTTGCCGTCCTGCGCCCCCTCGATGCCGGCGAACCGGGTGTATTGCCCGACCTGCCAGAACGCATAGCTGCCGCGGCTGAACGGATCGCCTGGCCAGTAATCAACCGTCGCCCGGCCATTCCACACCGCGCCCAAACCGGGCAGCACCGGCTCGATCCGGGTGAGGAATTGCGCGGCGCGCGACGCGGGCGTGCCGCTGCCGAAGGTGCCGGCGATGTTGCCGCCGGTGTAATCTACCAGAATTCCCGCCGTGCCCGGCTGGCCGCGCGTGACCTCCCAGGTCACCTGATATCCGGTGTCGGCGAAGGTGTCGCCATTGTTGCCGAGCGCGTGCCAGTGCCGGCGGCTGAACTGGACGTTGAGCTTCGAGTTCGCGCCCATCGCGAGTTCGCGGATGGCCGTCATTTTCAAGTCGCCGAAGCCCGCACGCCTGAGATCCACGGCGCTGTTCAAAATCGAGAACGGCAGCGCGAACACGACTTTGTCCGCCGTGACCTCGAAGGTGCGGCGTCCACTCTGGAAGGTGACGGTACAACTGCCGGCGGCCGTGCGCCGCACGGCGACGAGCGCGGCCCCGGTGACGATTTGCGGGCCGAGCGCCGCCGCCAGCGCGGTGACGATCTGGTCGTTGCCGCCGCGGACGCGATATTTTTCATTCGACGCGCCGAAGAGGCTGAACTGGCCGGGGCTGTTGTAACCGAGGAGATAAAGCAGGCTCAACGCGCTCTGCTGGTCGCACTCCGCGCCGTATTCGATGTTGTAGGCCACATCGAGGAGTTGGCCGAGCCGCGAGCCGATACCGCCGGGCACGGACTCGTTGATCCAGTCGATGATCGACATCCGGTCGAGCTGCGCGCCCCGGACGGTGAATTGGTTGTAAAGCGTCGGGTAGCCCGCCTCGGAGAGATCGCGATGCACCTTCTGCCAGATCGCCTTCAAGTCATCCACCGCGGCCGCGTAGGAATAGGCGGCTCCGTGAAATGGAAAAATGGCTCCGTGC
>SIBH01000081.1 GCA_009695285.1 Pedosphaera sp. | reverse complement strand
GCCCGGCGGAATCTTGCCGCCTTTGCCGGTTCCATATTGTGCTCGGTTTGCACTGAAATTGGTTCTGGACAAGGAGCATACCGCGATTTCTACTGGCAACCAAATCAAACGCTAGGCGGCAAGTTTGCCGCATAATAACAATGTTAGGCCACTACACGCCACATGACTCCAGACACCGCCATCAACCAGCCACCGAAGGTTCTTCTGTGGTTCAAGATTTACTGTGGCTTCCTCTGTTTGCTCTACCTCGCCACCGCTGCTTTTTCACTTTTCTTTTTCTTCGCAGACCCGAGCGACACCGAGATGTCAGAGACTGCGGCTCGTGTCACCGGCGTTCTCTTGCTTGTGATAGGTGTTGCATTGTTCGGCGTCTGCTTGCTCCCGCTCATTCTCGCTCCTCGACCTTGGCTTTGGACTTTCGACCTTGTAGTCATCTGCCTCGGCATGACGAGTGCGTGCTTTCTGCCAGCGTGCATTCCACTGCTGATTTTCTGGCTGAAACCAGAGACGAAACGGTATTTTGGGAAGACTTGAGTTTGACGACACCGCGGCCTAACCATGCGCTGCAGCGAACGGCTACGGCTGTCACGGCCCGTGCTTCCGCGGCCGCCTTTCCACCCGCCATGCACGGGCCGCGCCAGCCTCCGCCGTCGCTGAGCTTGGGGTCGTTAGGCGTCATTTCGCACCATGCGTAGAATCGTGATCCTCAACAAAGAAGTAGCTCTTCGCTTCCAAAAGCTGGGCAGCTTCGGCGAGGCGCTGGCTGGTCGAATCCTACAGAACGCAGGCTTCACGAAAATCAGAAACCTCAATCAGATTAGACAGAACTTCCCTTTTGCCGACATATACGCAGAGCGGGGCAAGCAGAAGTATGTGATTAGCGTGAAGATTCGGAATCGCTATCAGGCGCGCACAGACAGATTGAACCCCCGCTACAATCTCGGCAAGAATTGCTACGAGCTTGCGACACGAGCCGAAGCCGAGCTTTCCGCTACTCCGGCATTCCTCGCTATTTCGCTTCATTCCGATTTTTACTCCGCATATTTTGCGCCGCTTACTGTCTTAGCTGGCAGTCTCGGCATCAGGATGACTCCAACAAGCTTGAGTCGTTACGAGTGCTTGGCCGAGGACGCGCTTCACGGCATTGATGCTTCACCTTTCAAGAATACTTATTTGGAAGCACCTATTACCAATTCCACCAAAGGATGGGAAGGACCGGAGCGCGCGGGGGATGTGGGATTGGTTGAGGGCGTCATCGCGCGGAGCGTCCTTTCCATCCGTGGTTGAACCCGCCCGGCATAGTTTCTTGCGTCCGTCCCGCCCTAGCCTTTTGCTTTTCCGTCTCTCCTCCAGCCGCCACGGCCCTTTCCCACCGGCGCCGCCCTCCGCCGCGCGCGCCCGTTGTGTTTCCGCCTTCCCGATTTCCGCTTTGCTCCTGGCTCTCCGCCCGCCGCCCGCAATTCGACGCGAACATTTTCTTTCCTTCCTCCGCACCGCCGTTAAGCTTCGCGCCCTATGGCATTCACTAATTTTGGTCTTTCCCCCCAGGTGCTGGAGGGCGTCAAGGCGATGGGCTACGTCGAGCCGACGCCCATCCAACTCCGCGCCATCCCCCTGCTCATGGCCGGCACGGACGTGATCGGCAGCGCGCAAACCGGCACCGGCAAGACGGCCGCCTTCGCCCTGCCCATCCTCTCGCAGCTCGGCCGCGGCGCGAATGTCTCGCGCGTGCTCATCCTCGAACCGACGCGCGAACTGGCCGCGCAGGTCGAGACGGCCATCCGCGATTTCGCCCGCTTCACCGACATCAAGGTGGCCGTGATCTTCGGCGGCGTCGGCTACGGTGCGCAAACGGACGCGCTCAAAGCCGGCGTGGACATCATCGTGGCCACGCCGGGCCGGTTGCTCGATCACATGGAGCGCGGCACCTGCCGGCTGGACCAGATCAAGTATCTCGTGCTCGACGAGGCGGACCGGATGCTGGACATGGGTTTCCTGCCGGACGTGCGCCGCATCGTGGAGAAATGCTCGCGCCAGCGCCTGACCTCGCTCTTCTCCGCGACCATCCCGCCGCAGATCGAGACGCTCATCCAGTGGGCGATGAAGTCTCCGGAGACCATCGAGATCGGCGCGCGCCGCACTCCGGCCGAGACGGTCAAGCACGTCGTCTATCCCGTGGCGGAGGATCAGAAGTCCGATCTGCTCCGGGCCCTGCTCGACCACATTAAATATGATTCGGTCATCATCTTCTGCCGGACGAAGCATCGCGCCGACCGGATCGCCGCGTTGCTCAAGAAGAACAATCACTCCGTGGCCGTGCTACATTCCAACCGCACGCAGCGGGAGCGCGAGCAGGCGTTGAAGGGTTTCCGGGACGGGCTTTACGAGGTGCTGGTGGCCACGGACATTGCCGCGCGCGGGCTGGACATCGCGGACGTAAGCCACGTCGTCAACTACGACGTGCCGCAGCATCCGGAGGATTACATCCACCGCATCGGCCGCACCGGACGCGCCCAGGCGGCGGGGGACGCCTTCACCCTGATGGTGGCCGAGGACGGCACGCACATGGCCGCCATCGAGCGGTTCATCAATCAGAAGATCGAGCGGGTGAAGTTGGAGGGTTTCAACTACCACTACACCGCGCTCTTCGACGAGGCGAAGGACAAGCGCTCGGCCTACGAGCGGCAGGTCAAGGGCGTGCGCCTGAGCGGCGGCTATTACTTCGGCCCGACCCGGCGGCGCAAGCGTTGAGAAAGTTTTCATGCGACTCCGGCGTTCGTCCCTCCTGAAGTTTCTGCTCCACGCGGGAGCGGTATTCCTGGGAGGCGGACGGCTCGCCGCCGAGACGGTCACCTTCGGGGTGATCGGCGATTACGGCGCGGCCATCTTCAGCCCGATTTACGTCTCCAACCAGCTCGCCGTGGCCCGGCTCGTCAAAAGCTGGACGCCGGATTTCATCATCACCGTCGGGGACAATAATTACGGCCCGAACACGTTTAGCTCGTTCGACACCAATGTCGGGCAGTTTTATCACGAGTATATTTTTCCCTACAAAGGCGTCTTCGGCGCGGGCGCAAGCAGCAACCGGTTCTTCCCCACGCTCGGGAATCACGACTGGTTTTATCATTACCAGTTCAACGCGCCGAACACGGTCGCGCCCTACCTCGCCTTTTTCAGCCCGCCGGGCAACGGCCGCTACTACCGGCATCGCCACGGCCCGATGGAATTGTTCGCCATCGACAGCGACCTGGTCGAGCCGGACGGCAACACCGCCACTTCCAAGCAGGCCCAGTGGCTGCAGAAACAGCTCGCCGCCTCCACCGCGCCGTGGCGGCTGGTTTATTTTCACGAGGCCCCGTTCAGCTCCGGCTTCGCCCACGGCACCTGGCGCATGGAAACCGCCCAGATGAACTGGCCGTTCAAGGAGTGGGGCGCGTCCGCCGTCCTGAGCGGACACGACCACATTTACGAACGGGTCTTCACCAACGGCCTCAATTATTTCGTCTGCGGCACAGGCGGCTCGCGGCTTGATCCGGTGCAGGAACCGCTCGTCGCCGGCAGCCAGTTTCATCACACCAACGAGTATGGCGCGCTGCGCATCGACGCCACGGAGACCAACCTCACCATCCGCTTCCTCAACATCGCCGGGAAAATCATCGACACCCACACGATGACGAGCGAGCCGAAGACGCCGGTGAAAAGGTGACGGCGGGGGCGGGTGGGAAAGTGGGAAAGGGAGAGAGGACACTGGCAGGCCGACAGTTTCTCCCGCTTTCCGCTTTTCCCGCTTTCCGCTTTTCCTGACAAGAATAAGTCCACGTCACGCCAGCAACTTCTCCACCACCTCGCCCTGCACGTCGGTCAGGCGGAAATCGCGGCCCTGCGAACGGTAGGTCAGCTTCTCGTGATCGAAGCCGAGCAGGTGCAGCAGCGTCGCGTGCAGATCGTGGACGTGAACTTTGTCGCGCGTGGCGTTGAAGCCAAACTCGTCCGACTCGCCCAGCGTGAGGCCCGGCTTCACGCCGCCGCCGGCCATCCACATCGTGAAACAATTCGGGTGATGATCGCGTCCGTCGTTGCCGCCCTGCACCATCGGCGTGCGCCCGAATTCGCCGCCCCAGATGACCAGCGTGTCGTCGAGCAGACCGCGCTGCTTCAAATCCTTCACGAGCGCGGCGCTGGCCTGGTCGGTCTTGCCACACTGCTCCTTCAACCCGCCGACCAGCCCGCCGTGATGATCCCACGCCTCGTGAAAAATCTGCACGAACCGCACGCCGCGCTCGATCAGCCGCCGCGCCAGCAGGCAGCTCGTCGCGAAATTCGTCTTGCCCGCCTCCGCGCCGTACATGGCCATCGTCTCCTTCGACTCCTTCGACAAATCCATCAGCTCCGGCGCGCTGGTCTGCATCCGGTAGGCCATCTCATACGAGTTGATGCGCGTGGCGATTTCCGGATCACCCACCACGTCCAGATGTTTCTGGTTCAGCGTCCGGATCGAGTCGAGCGAGTCGCGCTGCATCTGCGCGTCCACGCCTTTCGGGTTCGAGAGATAAAGCACCGGGTCGCCGGTGTTGCGGAACAGCGTGCCCTGATGAATGGACGGCAGGAAACCGCTGCCCCAGTTCGACGCGCCGCCGCTCGTGCCTTTCTGCCCGGTGTTGAAGACGACGTAGGCCGGCAAATCCTGCGACTCGCTGCCGAGACCATAGGTGCTCCACGCGCCAAAGCTGGGCCGCCCGAACTGCACCGAGCCGGTGTTCATGAAAATCTGCGCCGGCGCATGATTAAACGCGTCCGTGTGCATCGACTTCACGATGGCGATGTCATCGACCACTCCGGCGAGGTGCGGGAGAAGTTCGGAAAGCTCCGCGCCGCTCTTGCCGTGCTTGGCGAACTTGAACTTCGGCCCAAGCAGCGTTGAATTCGGATTGATGAAGGCCGCGCGATAACCCTTGAGCAGTTCGGCGGGCGGCAGCTTGCCGTCCCACTTCGCCAGCTCCGGTTTGTGGTCGAACAGCTCCAGGTGGCTCGGCGCTCCGGCCATGAAAAGATAAATCACCCGCTTCGCCTTCGGCGCAAAATGCGGCTGCTTCGGCGCGAGCGAATTCACGCCCACGTTCGGGCCGGCGCCAAAAAGTTTCCCGCCGCTCATCAGCGAGCCGAGCGCGATGGCCCCCAGCCCGACGCCGCAATCCTTGAAGAACCACCGGCGCGTGATCTCCTTCCGCCGCTCGTTAAAAAAATGTTCCTGTCTGGTCATGGCATCATTCTTTGGTGATTGTTTCGTCGAGGTTCAACAGCACGCGGGAGACGACGGTGTAGGCGGCCCATTGCGTGGCGGTCGCCCCGGCGGGAAGGGTCTGGGGCGCGTCCTTCACGCCGGTGGCAATTTCATTCGCGTTCAGCGTGCCGCCGTCAATGCGCCGGGTTTGCTTATCCAGCAGGGCGAGCAGTTCCTGTTTTTCATCCACGGTCGGCGGACGCGAAAGTGCGCGGCGGAAGGCGTAGGTGACACGGTCGGCGTCGGTCGGGCCGCCCTCTTCGAGTATCTTGCGGGCGAGCGACTGCGCGCATTCGACAAAGATCGGTTCGTTGAGCGAGACGAGCGCCTGCAAGGGCGAGTTCGAGCGCAGACGGCGCACGCAGGCCTGGTCGGCGTTCGGCACGTCGAAGGTTTGCAGCGCGGGATAGGGCGTCGAACGGCGGCGGAAGGTGTAGAGCGCGCGGCGATATTTCTCCAAGCCCGCCTCGTCCTTCCACGGGAACGGCGCATAGCTGGCCGGCGGCTGGAAGAGGAACGCCGGCGCGGGCGGCATCACGCTGCGCCCGCCGATCTTCTCGTTGAGCAGTCCGCTGGCGGCCAGCGCGATGTCGCGGACGATCTCGCCCTCGACGCGGAAACGCGGGCCGCGCGCCAGCAGCCGGTTGTTCGGATCGCGCTCGTAAAGCTCCGGCGTGATCCGGGAAGACTGGCGGTAGGTCGCGGAGTTCACGATGCGGCGGTGCAAGGTTTTTACGCTCCAACCGTGGTCCATAAATTCCACGGCCAGCCAGTCGAGCAGTTCAGGGTGGCTCGGCGCTTCGCTCTGGGTGCCCAAATCCTCCGAGGTGCTGACGAGGCCGAGGCTGAAGTAGGCCTGCCACGCGCGATTTACGAAGACGCGCGCGGTGGTCGGCGATTTTTTGTCCGCCAGCCATTTTGCAAAGGTGAGGCGCGTAGCCGGCGCGTTCTTCGGCAGCGGATTTAGGATGGCCGGAACACCGGGCGTGACGGACGCGGCGGGCCGGAGCCAGTCGCCGCGCTTGAGGATGCGCGTGTCACGCGGCTCCTCGCGGGTCAGGAGCGTGAGCGCGCTGGCGGCGGCAGGCCAGTCGTTCAGCAGCGCGTCGATCTTCGCATTGGCCTCCTTCCACTCCGGCACGGTCGTGCGCCAATGGCTGAAAACGGCGGCGGTCTGTTCCGGCGTGCGGCGGTTACGCGGAACACTCGCGAGGATGTCGCGAACTTTTTTCGGCAACGGATCGGCGACCACCGGCCCGGCGTTCGTCGTCACGGAAAGACGGAAGCGGCCGAGGTTGTTGTTCATGTGGTCGTCGCTGTTCCAGCCGCCGTGATTCTGCTGGAGGCTGATCGTGAGAATGGTTCCGCCCGCGTAGCCGACCGGCTGCCCGGCCTGGAAGACCGCCTTGCGATCCTGGTTGCGGCGGCCCGGCCCGGCGTCGATGCCCCACGCCGTCTCACCCTTGCCGTCGATCGCGAACTGAACCAGGCCGGTGCTGCGGCTGGTCTTGGATTTGTCGTAAAAGTTGGATTCCAGCGCGCGCTCCACCTGGTCAACGTCGGCGGTGGCGGCGATGATTTTAACCTTCGTCTTGTTCGTTGGCTGCTGCAACGAACGGGCATCGACGGAAAAATCCGTGAGGGCGCAGGTGCCCATGAAACTGCGGCCCGGCCCGCCGTAGGGCAGGTTCGGATCGGTGAGCAGTTCAAGACGGAAGGCGGTGATGCCGGTCAGGAAATTCGTCGTCTGCCAGCGGGTGGTGAACTTCGTCGGTGCGTAGCCGGCGGCGAGCAGTGAACCGTCCTTCTGGAGCAGATACCGCTGCTCGTTTTCACCGAGATGTTCCAAGGGCAGGACGAACCATTCCGGCTGGCCCGCGGAAACTTCCTTCTCCCACGCGGCCATCCGTTTCTCCCAGCCGAGTGCGCCGCGCCGGATCTCCTGCTCTGTCTCCGCGATCCCGCGCCGGATGGCCGCAACCTTCGCCTGTTCTTCCGGGGTGTAAACCGCCGGCCGCGCCTCGTGGTCGTTGTTGATGAAGGCGAACATCCGGTAATATTCCTCTTGGGAGATCGGGTCGTACTTGTGGTTGTGGCATTGCGCGCACTGGATGGTCAGGCCGAGCATCGCCTTGCCGATGGCGTCCATCCGGTCGAACATCGCGTCCATGCGGAACTGCTCCGGGTCGATCGCGCCCTCCTGGTTGAGCATCGAGTTGCGGAGAAAACCGGTCGCGACGATCTGGTCCTGCGTCGCGTCCGGCAACTGGTCGCCGGCGAGTTGTTCGATGAGGAACCGGTCGTAAGGCAGGTCGCGATTGAAGGCGTTGATCACGTAATCGCGATAGAAATGAACCTGGCGCGACATGTCCTTCTCATAACCGTCGCTGTCCGAAAATCGCGCCGCATCCAGCCAGTGCCGGCCCCAGCGCTCGCCGTAATGCGGCGACGCCAGCAGCCGGTCAACCTGCTTCTCGTAGGCGTCCTTCGACTGATCCGCGAGAAAGGCATCGACCTCCGCGATGCTCGGCGGCAGGCCGGTCAGATCGAGGGCCAGACGCCGCAGCAGCGTGATCTTGTCCGCCTCCGGCGAGGGCTTGAGATTTTCCCGCTCCAGTTTGGCGAGGGCAAAGTTGTCGATGGCCCCGCGCGTCCAGGACTTGTCCTTGACGGCGGGAATTTTCGGACGCACCGGCGGCTTGAAAGCCCAATGCCCGCGCGGGTCGGCCATTTTCGCCGAGGCGGTGTCAGGCCAGTTCGCGCCTTGATCGATCCACGCGCGCAGCAGGCCGATCTGCTCCGCCGTCAGCCGGTCGCCTCCCTTCGGCATCACCCGGTCATCGCCCTTGAGTCCGGCGACGAGCTGGATCATCAAGCTCTCCGCACTCCAGCCCGGCACGATGACGGGGCCGTGCTCGCCGCCCTTGAGCGCGATGGCCTTCACGTCCCAGCGCAGTTCGGCCTTCTGTTTCTGCGCCCCGTGACATTCGTAACAGCTCTTCGCGAGGATCGGCTGGATGTCGCGGACGAAATCGATCTTCTGCTTTGCGGCCGGAGGCAGTTCGGCGGCCGGCGCGGAAAGGGCCGGCCGGCCGGCGCAGACGACGACCAGCAAGCCAAACAGAAGCTGGGCAAATTGCATGGCGGGAATTTAGGCCAACGGTCGCGGGTACTCTACGAAAAATTCACCCGTGCTTTCATCCCGCGCCGAGGCGCATGACGGCCCGATCGGAGCGGCGGGCGTCCCGCCTGCCGTAGAGCCGCGGCTTCCAGCCCGGCGGAAAAAAAGCCACGAAGAGACCGCGACGCGAAAGGTTCCAAACACCCTCGAAGTCTTTAAAAAATCCGGGGGCGGGACACGGGCGCATCTGGGAGCGTCGGCATCCCTGCCGGCACGATGGGTGGGGTGAACACGAACACGCCGGCAAGGATGCCGGCGCTCCCAGGGCTTCCGCCAACAGCAGGGTCAAGCTGCGTCCGCAGGACGCCAACGCCAAACTCTGCCATTGCCTCGCTCCGCACTTTCCCCAATATTCCCGGCCCTATGTCGAGTCGCAGACAGTATCCATTTCATTTGATCGAGCCGAAGTGGCAGCAGCACTGGGACGCGCAGCAGACCTTTCGCGCGTGGAATCCCGGCGAGGTGCTGCCGCACGGCCACCCGTTCGCGCAGCGTCACCAGCTTGAAGGAAAAGCTGCCGCCGCGAGCGAACTGCCGCCGAAATTCTACATCCTCGACATGTTCCCCTACCCGTCCGGCGCGGGCCTGCACGTGGGCCACCCCGAGGGCTACACCGCCACGGACATCCTCGCCCGCTACCGTCGCGCGCAAGGTTTCAATGTGCTGCATCCAATGGGCTGGGATTCGTTCGGTTTGCCCGCCGAGCAATACGCCGTCAAAACCGGCCAGCATCCGCGTAAGACCACCGAGGAAAACATCGCGAACTTCACGCGCCAGATCAAAAGCCTTGGCTTCAGCTACGACTGGTCGCGCGAACTCGCCACCACCGACCCGGAATATTTCAAGTGGACGCAGTGGATATTCCTTCAGCTTTACAACTCGTGGTTCAACCCGGAGACGAACAAGGTTGAGCCGATTGAGACGCTCAAATGCCTAGAGTATTGGAGTGAAGGCGACAAACGAAAACATCGCGATAATAGACGCCTCGCCTACGTCAGCGAAGCGCCAGTGAACTGGTGTCCCGAACTCGGCACGGTGCTGGCCAACGAAGAGGTCATCGACGGCAAGAGCGAAGTCGGCGGCTTTCCCGTCGTCCGCAAACCGATGCGTCAATGGCTGCTCCGCATCACCGCCTGCGCCGAAAAACTTCTCAACGATCTCGGCACGATTGACTGGAGCGATTCGCTCAAGGAAATGCAGCGGAACTGGATTGGCCGCAGCGAAGGGGCGGAGGTGAAGTTCTCAGTGCTCAGTGCTCAGTGCTCAGACAGCCAGGTCATCACAGTTTTCACCACGCGGCCGGACACGCTCTTCGGAGCGACTTACATGGTGCTGTCGCCGGAACACAAGCTCGTTGAGCAAATCACCACGCCAGAACAGCGCGGCGCGATTGCAAAATACAAAACTCAGGTTGCCGGCAAATCCGACCTCGAACGCACCGAACTCGCGAAGGAAAAGACCGGCGTGTTCACCGGCGCGTTTGCCATCAACCCCGTCAACGGCGAGAAGATTCCCATCTGGATCGCCGACTACGTCCTCGCCAGCTACGGGACGGGCGCAATCATGGCGGTGCCGGGACACGACACACGCGACTTTGAGTTCGCGCAGAAGTTCGACCTGCCGGTGGTGCAGGTAGTCCAACCGCCCGACGCAAAGACTGACTGGCGCGGATTTGTTGGTGACGGCACATCGGTGAACTCAACCGGCCCGGGTATTTCCATCTCCGGCCTTCCCACCGCCGAAGCCAAAGCAAAAATCACCGCCTGGCTCGAAGAACGCGGCCTCGGCAAGAAGACCATCAACTACAAGCTCCGTGACTGGCTGTTCAGCCGGCAGCGTTACTGGGGCGAGCCGTTCCCCATCGTCTGGAAGCCCGACGGGAGCGGGAATCTTTATCACGAGGCGTTGCCCGAAAGCGCGCTGCCCCTGCTCCCGCCGCCGCTCGACGACTACAAGCCCACGCCCGACGGCCAACCCCCGCTCGCCCGCGCCAAGGACTGGGTCACGCTGCCCGACGGCTCGGTGCGCGAGACGAACACCATGCCGCAATGGGCCGGCAGTTGCTGGTATTATCTTCGTTTCCTCGACGCGAAGAATCGCGAGTGCGGCTGGAACAGTTCCGTCGAGCGATACTGGATGGGAACTTCCTTTCCCCGCCTGCCGGACAGTCCGGCTGAACTGGACCAGGCCATCCGAACTTTGGTCGAAGAAGCGCGTCATGAGCCGGGCAATCGGCGTCACCGCGTGTTCCTCGGAAAAGTTGGACCCCAGGCCGCGGCGCGGGTGCTGCAAGCTACCGGCCGGAAGCTGGAGGGGTGTTGTCACGCGTTGGACACCTACGGCATCCGCCACGCGTTCAAAGAGCACGGTGATCAGGATGCCGAGGCTCGACGCGGCCAGCGGGCCATCACGGCGGATGATTTTGCCCTGCTTCCTGCGGTGCTGGCCGCGCCGGACGAAATCGAACCGGCGGGCAAATCTTCCACTGGATTGGAGGTCATCCGTTTCAAGAAGCGCATCAACGGCATTCTCGTCGTCGTGGAGGAAGTGCTGGCCGCGCGTGAGTATCTGGCGGTGAAAACGCTCTATGTGTTGCCGGTGAAGATGGAGTTGCACCCGGCGAAAGATACCGCCATAGGGGCCTCTTTCGGAACGTCCGAAAACGACCGGGCTGTGGCGAATCTCTGCGAATTTCTCCCGCCCGTCAAGCAGCCGGCTCCCGGCGTTGATCTCTATGTCGGCGGCACCGAACACGCCGTCCTGCATCTGCTCTACGCCCGCTTCTGGCACAAGGTGCTGTTCGATCTCGGCCACGTCTCCACGCCGGAGCCGTTCTTCAAACTCGTCAACCAGGGACTCATCCTCGGCGAGGACGGGCAGAAAATGTCCAAGTCGCGCGGGAACACCGTCAACCCCGACGACGTGCTCGCCGAGTTCGGCGCGGACGCCTTCCGCCTTTACGAAATGTTCATGGGCCCGCTTGAAATGGTGAAGCCGTGGAACACCAAGGGCGTCGAGGGCGTGTATCGATTCCTCGGCCGCGTCTGGCGCTTGTTCGTGGACGAGGCCAGCGAGACGGAGTTCGAGCAGGCGGAGACGACCGCAGGAAGCCGTGAGGAACTGCTGAAACTGATCAAGCTGAACACCGCCATCCAGGACGTCCCCGCCACACCCGCGCAGTTGAAAACGCTCCACGCCTGCATCAAGAAAGTCACCGAAGACCTCGACGCGCTGCGCTTCAACACCGCGATCTCCGCGATGATGGTGTTCGTGAACGACGCGATTACGTGGGACGTGAAACCGTCCGGCGTGATGCGTGAGTTCCTGCAACTGCTCGCGCCGTTCGCCCCGCACCTCGCCGAGGAGCTTTGGGACAAACTTCATTCCGCACTCCATATTCCGCATTCCGCATTGACCTACGCCCCGTGGCCGAAGTTCGATCCCGCGCGGTTGGTCGAATCGACGCTGGAAATTCCCGTGCAGGTGAACGGGAAGTTGCGCGGCCGCATCACCGTGGCGGCGGACTTGCCGCAGGCGCAACTCGAAGCCGCCGCGCTCGCCTGCCCGGACGCGCAGCTGTTCCTCGAAGGCAAGACGGTTAAGAAAATCATCGTGGTGCCGAAGAAGCTAGTGAACATCGTGGCGGCCTGATGAGGGTGCATCCGGCTGCCCTCGTTTGGAGTTCCGCGTTTACGCGGTTCGGGGCTTTCATCATCGCTGGCCGCGTAAACGCGGAACTCCGAACGACACGCCCGCAAAATAATGAGCCTCGTCACCTCGGCTGCTACGAGGTCTCTTAAACGGCGAATAACTTTGCTTGGCTCCGGGCGGGTCGGTTGTGGCACAGTGCGCGGCGTGGGATTTTTGACGAAACAACAGCAACTGGTGCTTTGCGCTATCATCCTGCTGCTGCTCACCGGCCAGGCGGTCAAGTCATGGCGCCTCGCGCATC
>SIBH01000080.1 GCA_009695285.1 Pedosphaera sp. | reverse complement strand
TGGAAGACCCGCACTGGTGTGGTGCTTTTCATTGCCCCACTGTGAGTTTTGGGGCGTTTGGGTGGGGTGGGGCCGGGTTCGAGGAATTCTCTGTCCCGTCCCATGGAAATTCAGCCGGGTCGTTCTCGGCCTGGATGCTACCCACTATAGACCGTGAAGAGCCCCTAGTTTGTTGCAACGTAGCTGGGCGTTTGGTGGGCGTTCTCCCTCCCCATGAACCTAGTAGCAGTCGACGTGAGGAAGCTCACTCTAATTTGGGCGAAGGAAGGCAGAAGCCCGCTCACGTCGGCTGCCACGGCTCAGGGGTGGCGCAGGCGTCCCCGCCTGCAAGTTCACGGGGCGTCCCGCCCCGTGTTCTTCGGAGCGGCGGAACGCCGCCCGAACTCGCAGCCGGGACGGCCGCGCCACGAGGATCCCGGGGAGGGTGAAAGGCTGCGGAGTCCCATGGGCCGCGAACTCCACCGCGCCCGCCTACGGCGTCGGCCGCAGGAGGAGGTTGCGATATTCCATCTGCCCGCGATCCGCCTCGAGGCCGATGGGGCCAGTGGCGGGGAGGGCCAGCGCCGCCTCGAGCACTTCGCCGTTGCAGGTGCAGTGGGCCACGCCGTTTTTCACGGTGACAACAATTTCGTTCCAGTCCTGCGGCTTGTATTTCTTCAACGCCTTGTAGGGGCCGGCAACGAGATAATCGCGGCATTGCAACTGCGGCTTGCGGAGAAAGATGCCGCTGTCCGCATTCACGTCGGCGCGGAATTCCAGGGTGAGGACGAAATCCTTCGGGAATTCGCGCGTGGTCCAAAGTTGGGCCAGGCCCTTGCCGGGATTCACCGTGAGGATGCCGTCCTTGGCGGAGTAGCGCCCGTCGATGCTCGACATTTTGCCGTCAAAATTATTGGTCTTGTAACCCCAGCCGGTGAGGTCGCGGCCGTTGAACAGGCTGATCGCCTTGGTATCCGGCTGGCTCAAAGCGTTGGTGATGACGCCCCCGACCAGGGCGGCGGCCAGAAACAATCCGGCCAGAGAACGAGGAAGATATTTTTTCATAAATGGATTTGAATTGATGCGGGCGAGATTGCTTGGGCGGAGGTTGGGCGGCAAGCGGGAAAGTCCGGCAGGATTTGCACCGCAGATGAACGCGGATGAACGCGGATGGTTAAAACCGAAATACGAACTACGATTCACAGAAGGAAACAAAGAGAACGAAGAGCCGAGGCATTCCGACTGGAGCGGCCTTGGCGAATTCTTTTCACGGCGGACTGGGCCAGTTCTTTCCCGCTTCGTTCTCTCCGTTCTCTTCGGTCAGCCGGCTTCGGTTTTCGGGTTAAATGCTTTTTCCGGACTGGCCCTTTCCGGTTCCTCCTGATCTGCGCTCATCCGCGTTCATCTGCGGTTAAAAAACTTCTCACCGCAGCAGCTTGCCGTGCTGCTTGAGCCAGCGTTCCGCCACGATAAAATCCGGGCAGACCGCCGCGACGTGCCGCCAAAACCGCCGCGAATGGTTCATCTCCCGCAGGTGCATCAGCTCATGCAGAATGATGTAGTCCCGCACCGGCTCCGGCGCCTGGATCAGCCGCCAGTTTAGGGAAACCGTTCCGGCGCGCGAACACGAACCCCACCGCGAACGTTGGTCGCGCACCGTCACGCGCCGCACGGTCAACCCGTGCGCGGCGGCCAGGGCGAGCGTGCGCGGCGGCAGTTCCCCGGCGGCCAGTTGCCGGAGATGCCGCTCCACCGTCACCCGCACCGCGCCGGCCCCGGGGAGCGGCACCATCTGGTCGGCGAACCGCACCGTGCCGGCGGTGGGGTCAAGGATGAGCGGTGTGGTCGTGCCCCGGTAATAAATCTCGGTGCCATGCGTCCAGTCGCGGACGAGCGGGTTTTCTTCCCGCCGCCGAAGCTGCGCCTCGAGCCACGCGGTCTGCTGGCGGGCGAATTCACGCGCAAATTTCTGCGTGCCGCCGAGCGGAATGGTCACGCGCGCCGTGCCGTCGGGCTGCAGCCGCAGCACGTAACGGCGCGCCCGAGCAATGGGCACCAGCCGGAGCGGCACCGCGCGCGAGCCGACGAGGAGCGTGTCCGCCGCACTGGTGCGTGGCGTGGGCGGTGATCGGAAGAGAAAATCAAACTGCACGCGGAAAGTGAAACAGGCCGCGGCGGCTTTGACAATTCCGCGCGGAGGAAAATCGGATGGCGTCCTGATTTACATTTCGCCGGAGCGCGGCTGTGTAACACAGCCGCGCTCCATGCAAATTCGGACACCACCGGAATTCCTTCCGCGCTTTACTTCCGGCGCAGCCGGCAGCAAGCTCGTCGCAGCTCGGACGCAGTGAGGGAAATCAAAATCAATTCGCATGTCGCTGAAACAAACAATTGAAACGGTGTTCGCCGGCGTCCCCTACCCCGGCGATGGCAACATCACCCGCTGTCCGTATGACTGCCCGGAGTGCCGGGACGTGGCCAAATTTTTCAAGGGCCGGGCGTGGCAGGGCAATTCAGTGGAGGACTTGCGTACCCACCACACCGCGCTGGCGCTGTTCACCCCGGAGGCGTTTCATTATTTTCTGCCCGCCTTCATGCTCGCCTCCGTCGAGGGCTACGACAAATTCGACGTCATTCCTGATTCGGTCCGCTCGCACTTTGAATATCTGCGTGAGCACCGGGAATATTTCGCGGTGCGGATGAGCCAGTTCACGCTGGAGCAGCGCAAGGCAATCATCGGGTTCCTCATTTTCATGGAGAGCAAGGGGGCGGGCTCGTCGGAGGACGCCATCGGCCTGTTGAGCGAAGTGCCGGAGGAGACTTGAGCCGGCATCCCAGCGCGACGGCCACACTGTCCGCATAACCAAAAAACTTTTACCCCTGCTGCTGCCCACAGTGACGGTCTGCGCGCACGCGGTGGACGGCGGGGCATAATCTAACGCCCTCAGCCTCGGGTTCGAATTGCACGACGGTGCGCGGATCATTGTTACACCCAGCATCACGAACCTTCCGGTGCGCGCGGCGTTCGGGCGGATGGACATCGCCCTGGCGCTGGTGCAATCAGCGGAATTCAAAAGCGACAACGAAACGGTCGCCCTCGCGCTGCGCAACGGCGACAAGATGCAGGTCGCGCCGAACCTCGGCGCGGTGGAATTGCAAACGGTCTTTGGCCGCGTCAGCGTCACGTTCAATCTCGTGCGGAAAATTTTGGTCCGACCGCCCGCACCGGCGACGGCCTCGTGCTCCACTTTTCCTTCGATGAGGCCACCGCCGAGTTGGTCTTGAACAAAAGTGGGTTTGGTAATCACGGTAAAGTCCGCAGCGCCCGGCCGGCGGCGGAGGGGAAAGTCGGCCGCGGAATGGGCTTCAACAACGGCGGTTTCATCCAGGTGCCGCACAGCGAATCGCTCGTCTCCATGCAGAAGACGAAGGAGTTTAGTTGCGCCCTGTGGATCAAGCCCCGGGCGCTCGCCCGCGATTTTCCCGTGCTGGTCGGCAAGGGCGGAAATCATCCGCCCACGGCGTTCGGTGGTTATGAATTTACGTTGAACGGCGCCGGCCCCAACGATCTGATGTTCGTCAGCGGCTGCTATTATGGATACACCCGCAACCCCCGTGGGCGCTGGGTCAATCAGCACTTGCAGGAATGGATTCACCTGGCGGTGGTCACAAGTCCTGACCGGGGAACCACTAAATTTTTCGTCAATGGTGAAGCCACGGCGGAGGAGGTGAATGAGGCGAAGGACATCAAAAGCGTCAACTCCGATGTCCCCAACGATCTCTTCATCGGCGGTCCCGATCCCGCACATCATCCCAACCGCGTCGGCTTCGACGACGTGATGGACGAACTGATGATTTTCAAGCGCGCGCTGACGGCGGATGAAATCCGGCAGCTTTATCAGTCGGGAAAATAATCGCGCCCACCTTCTGCGACGAGGGCGTCGCAGCCACTCGGCTCAGTAGGTCTTGCGAAGATTCGACGGAAGGATGTTCAGCTCCATGCGGTACTTTGCCACCGTGCGGCGGGCGATGATGATGCCCTTGGCGGTCACCATTTTTACGACCTCCTGGTCGGAGAGCGGCATGAGCGGGTTCTCGTTCTTGAAAAGATCGGCGATCAGGTCCTTGACGCTGGTGTTGGACATGCCCTCGCCGCTGGCGGTCTGCAGGCCGGAGGTGAAAAAATATTTCATCTCGAAAATGCCCTGCGGGGTCTGCATGTATTTGCCGGAGACGCCGCGGCTGACGGTCGTTTCATGCACGCCCACCACCTCGGCCACCTGCACCATGGTCAGCGGCTTCAGGTGGGCCACGCCCTTGTCCATGAACTCGCGCTGCCGCTTCACGATTTCCTTCGCGATGTTCAGGATGGTGGACTGGCGCTGGTGCAGGCTCTTGATGAGAAATTTTCCGGCGCGGATTTTTTCCTGGATGTAGTCGCGCACTTCGGGCGAGCTGTCGGCCTGGGCCATCAGATCTTTATAGGTGTTGCTGATGCGGAGGTGCGGAACATTGTCGTGGTTGGTGGTGACGGCGAACTCCTCCCCTTCCTTCGCCACGAACACTTCCGGCGAAACATAGCGGTCGTCATCCGGCAGGAAGGCGCGGCCCGGCCGGGGCTCCAGATGGCTGATGCGGGCCAAGGCCTCCTGCACGTCTTCGATCTCGTAACCCGTCCCGCGCGCGATCTCCGGGATGCGGCGCTTGCCCAGCGCCTCCATGTGATCTCGGATGATGCGATATTCCAGCGTGTCGGCGTGGTCGCTGCGCTCCAGTTGCAACATCAGACATTCGCGCAAATCGCGCGCGCCCACGCCGGGCGGATGAAACGTCTGGATGACCTGCAGGACTCCCAGAATCTTCTCCGCCGGCAGGTTGGTGGTCACGGCCAACTCCTCCACGCTGGTCTTCAGATAGCCGTAGTCGTCGATGTTGCCGATCAGCATCTCGGCGATGGGATATTGGTTGTCCGTGAGTTCGGAGGTCCGCACCTGTTCGAGCAGTTGTTCCTGGAGGGAAGTTCCGGCGACGAGCGAATCGAACATGAACTGCCGCCGCTCCTCGTCTTCCTGCGAAGCGCGCATCGGCGCGTTCGACTGCGTGTATTGATCACGCCAATCCTGGTCCATTTGCGCGAGCTTCTCGAACTCGGCTTGAAAGTCATCCACCGGATCGGTGCCCGGCTTTTCCACGGACGGATCGAAGGTCACGTCCGCCGGCGGCTCGGCGGGATCGGCGGCGGCGGCGGCCTCCATGGCGGCTTCGCTGGGGGGCTCGCCCTTTTCGGCGGGAACCGCCTCTTCGGAATTGATCTCCTCCAGCACCGGGTTCTGCTGCAGTTCCTGCTCGACCATGGCCTTCAGTTCCAGCGTCTGCGCCTGCAGCAATGCCAGCGACTGCTGCATCTGCGGCGACAGCACTTGGGAGAGCTGCAACTTCTGCGATAAATATAAGCCTTGCGGCATTGGGTTGAATGTAACGACCGTTTATCTTTGCTCAAGAAGTTCCTCGGCACGCACGCTGCTTTTTCAAAACCGGTGCCAGTCTGGTTTCAAGGACAACTTTCCCATCGGAATTCTTGCGCGGGTGCTTGAAGATTATTTTCGCCGGGCCGGAAATCAAAATCATTGCCCGTCCCGTGCGCCCGTCCTAACGTCCGCTCGTGTCCGCCCAGCTCACCCTTCTCGGCAGCGGTTCCAGCGGCAACTGCGCCTTTCTGGAAACCGGCGGGACGCGCCTGCTCATCGACGCCGGCCTGAGCGGACGGCAGATTCGCCAGCGCCTGCTCACCATCGGCCGCGCGCCGGAGGGCCTGAGCGGCATCCTCGTCACCCACGAACATTCCGACCACGTCCAGGGCCTCACCGTGCTGGCCACACGGTTGAACATCCCGGTCTATTGCAACCGGCTCACGCAGGAGGCCATCGAGCGCCAGCTCGCCACCAAGTTTGACTGCCGCATTTTCAGCACCGGCGCGAGCTTTGAAGTGGGCGATGTCTCCGTGGACACGTTCAGCGTCCCGCATGATGCCTCCGATCCGGTGGGGTTTCTCATCCGCACCGACGCGGGCCGCATCGGCTTCCTCACCGATCTCGGCCACGCGACGAAGCTCGTCATCGAACGCGTGCGCTGCGCGAACGTCCTCGTGCTCGAGGCCAATCATGATTTGAAACTGTTGCAGGAAGACACGCGCCGCCCGTGGAGCATCAAGCAGCGCATCCTCAGCCGGCACGGCCATCTCTCGAACGAGGCCGCCGCCGAAGTCGCGCTGCAAATTGTCACCGCCGATTTGCGCCAGCTTTATCTCGGACACCTCAGCGGCGACTGCAACCGCCCGGAACTCGCCCATCGCGTCGTCAGCACAAGCCTGCACGGCGTCGGCGCGAATCATGTCCACGTGGAAGTCGCCCGCCAGGACGTGCCCTGCGCCACCTTGAGCTTATAAAATTCCGCGGGAGCGGTGGCGTCTCGCCGGCAAGTTGGTTCCCTCCCCCATGAACACGGCGGCGCGAAGCCAGCGCTCCCAGTCGCAATGCATCCTCAGCAGCACTTGCCGGCATCACAGCACGTCCCGTCCGCCCTCGCCGCACCCTTGCCCGCCTCAACCGTCAACGACCGGAAATCAATCCCCGCCACCGTTCGCCATGGCGTGGCCTCGCGTTGCAAAATCTGCACGCGGTCGAATCCGGCCTCCACAAATCCCCGGACAAACTCCGCCTCCGTCAGCGCGCCGGAAATGCAGCCGCTCCACAGCTCCGGATCATCCTGCAAGGCCTGCGGCACGACCTCGTCGCTCACGATGTCCGAGATGACCGCCCGCCCGCCCATTTTCAGCACGCGAAAAATTTCCTGGAAGAGCTGCGTCTTGGCGCGCGGATCGACCAGGTTCAACACGCAGTTCGAGACCACCACATCCACCGAACCGCCCGCGACCAGCGGCTGCGTGACGCGCAATTCCCCGGCCCGCGCCTCGGCGGCGAGGAAGGAACTCGCGTCGCGAATGGGACTGGCCTGCAGTTCCGCGTCCAGCTTCTCCAGATCAAGCGCGAGATCCTGGATGCGCCCTTTGCGAAACTCCACGTTGTGAAACCCAATGGCGTCCCCGACCTGCTTCTGATGACGCCGCGCCAGCGCCAGCATGTCGTCGTTCATGTCCACGCCGATGACCCGGCCCGTCGGTCCGACGACCTGCGACGCGATGAAACAAATTTTGCCCGTGCCGCTGCCCAGATCGAGCACCGTCTCGCCGGGACGCAGATGCTTGGACGGATCGCCGCAGCCGTAATCGCGTTCGATGACCTCGGTCGGGATGACCTTCAAATACTGCCGGTCATATTCCACCGGACAGCAGAGCGCCTCGACCTTGATCTGGGCGGCGGCGCTGTAGCGGCTTTTGACGGCGGACTCGACTTGGAGCGGAGTGGACATGGTGGTTGGGCTGATTGGATTTGGTTTCGTTGCGCGCAAATTAAGATTCATCCCCGGCGGATAGGCAATCAGAAATTCCGCCGGAGCGCGCGTCTCGTTGCGGCTGGACGGATGGTTTCCGCCCCCCTACCCTTTCCAGCCATGAACACCACAATTCTCCATCCGCTCGCCGTCGGCGCACGTCACTTTCAAATCCTCACCACCAACGGCCAACCGGAGCCGGGCAGGCCGATGAAGTGAGCCGCCGCCGCCCGCCACCGGCTGCGCTCCAAAAAAAATTCACCGAACCGCAACCACTCCATTCCAGCCATGAACCAATCCATGAAACTCCTCATCGCCATGACCGCCCTTTGCCTGGCCCCCGCCATCACCCGCGCCGCTGATCTTCGCCTCGGCATCATCGGGCTGGACACCTCGCACGTCACCGCTTTCACCGAGTTGCTGAACAATCCCAAGGCCAAGGATCATGTGCCGGGCGCGCGGGTGGTGGCGGCGTTCAAGGGCGGCAGCGCGGACATTCCGTCGAGCATCAACCGCGTGGAAGGCTACACCGCAAAACTCCGTGACAAGTATGGCGTGAAAATCTGCGACACCATCGAGCAGCTTTGCGGTGAGGTGGACGCCGTGCTCATCGAGAGCGTGGACGGCCGGCCGCATCTCGCCCAGGCCCGCCTCGTCATCGCGGCGAAGAAACCGCTCTACATCGACAAACCCGTGGCCGGCACCCTACGTGACGCGCTGGAAATCTTCCGGCTCGCCGAGGCGGCCGGCGTCCCGCTGTTCACCTCGTCCTCGCTGCGGTTCGCGAAGGACTCCCAGGCGGTGCGGGCAGGCAGCCTCGGCAAAGTGTTGCGCGCCGAGACCACCAGCCCGGCCACCATCGACGAACACCATCCCGACCTTTTCTGGTACGGCGTTCACGGCTGCGAATCCCTCTTCACCGTCATGGGCACCGGCTGCGAAACCGTCGAACGCCGCCAGACCGCCGACGGCAAGATCCTGGTGACCGGCAAGTGGAAGGGCGGTCGCACCGGCATCTTCCGCGAGGACGCCAAATACAGCGGCAAGGCCACGGGTGAAAAAGGCGAGGCCGCCGTGGGGACCTTCGACGGCTACGCGCCGCTGGTGGTGGAGATCGTGAAATTTTTCCAGACGCAGAAGTCCCCCGTGCCCGCCGCCGAAACCATCGAACTGTTCGCCTTCATGGAGGCGGCGGACGAAAGCAAGCGGCAGGGCGGCAAGCCGGTGTCGCTAGCGGAAGTGCTCGCGAAGGCCGGGCAGAAGCCGTGAGTTGCGGCGCGGTTCACAATTCTCTTTGCGACGTGTCAGGGGAACCCTAAAATCTCCGCCCATGATGCCCAAGCTGCCCGCGGCCACGGCGGATTCGGAAAAGGCCGTGCTGCAAAATCGCTGCCGCAGGCGCGGGACCACCGACCAGCAAATTGATCAACTCGTGTACGAACTCGACCAACTCACACCCGAAGAAATCGCCCTCGTCGAAGGCGCGGCGTTCACGCCGCTTCAACGTCGCCCGGCAAAGGCGAATCGAATTGTTCGACCACACACTCATGCCATCGCGCTCCTCTGCGCGCCGAATTCCGCGCGTGGCGCACGGCGCCCCCACCGTGTTGGAAAGTGACACATTACGCGTGCCAGCAGGGGTCGCCGAAAGCGTGGTCCAGGAAGCAGGGCGGTTTCTCCAGGCGCGCTAATCCTTGCGAATGCGATAGAAGGTGCCGGGCTGCGGGAAATCAATCGTGTTGGTGGTCGTGACGCCGCCGGACGAAATGCCGATGGTTAATGAATCCCAGTCCACCAAATTTTGGCTGTTTTGAATGGCATAGATCGCCCCGGGCACCGAGTCCCATCGAAGAACCAGCCCATCCGCGCCCACGTCGTATTTCACCTCGGTGATGCGCAGGACGGGGTTGCCCGTCACGCGAACGAAGCCCGGCCCGGTGATGGGGGCGGTGCTGCTGCCGTAAACCCCGTTGACCAGCGCCACGCCATTGATCGAGAGACCTTTTACCGGGGCGATGCCGGTGTAGCTCAACTGCAAGGTCCCGCTCGTCGTGTTCAGCCGGTAATGGCTGTTCGGGCTGATGCCGCCCAGGGAGAGCACTTGGAGGATACCGTTGTTGACCGTGGTGTCCCCGTGGTAGTTGTTGGGTGCCGGGGTGCCGTCACCGGAATAATTTCCGAGGGGCTGGATGCACACGCCCTCCTTGGTCAGCGCCAGGGTGCCGCCGGTCGTCGGATCGTCGAGGAGGGCGGAGCGGATGCCCCGAGGGGTGGCCGCACCATTAAACGGGACCAGATTGGTGCAGTTGAAGCCGACCGTCAGGGTCGAGACCGTGCCAAGGGTGCTGTTCACGATCTTCGAGTTGGCGTCGTTGCCGGTGTAAACGTAGCCGACCTTCTGGCTGGTGCCGTTCAGATCAATGGTGCCGCTGTTCATCAGAATATGCCGGGCCGGGCAGTTGATCGGAGCCGGATAACCGAGCGTCCCCTGGTTGGTGAGAATGATCGTATTGCCCGTCGGGCCGCTGTTCATCCGGATGAAACCGGAGAAGGAATTGGAGCCACCCCAGATCATTTTGAAATTGCCGCCGTTCATGTCGACGCTCTGCTGGTAGCCGGGGCCGCCGTTGGTTTTGCTGATGGTCACGCCGCCGTCCATGATCTGGCCGTTGAACACGTAGGTGCCGCCGTCACTCTTCGAAATCTTCAACACGGCCCGCTGGTAGGGAGAACTGTTGATGATCGTGCCGGTCCCTTCCGGCGGCGGGTAATTGATGCCGTTGTTGTCTCCCTTGTTGTCGAAGGTGCCGCCGGTCAAATTCAGACGCCCCGTGCTGCCGCCACGCTGCAGTTGTCCGTCGGGAGGGCGGATGTTGCTGGTAGCGCCGTCCAGGTCGGAGCCGTCGTTCAGCGTGCCGATTTCCACCCTCGCCCCGGGGTCAATGCTTTGAATCCGTTCCACGGAGTAGGCGGTTGAACCGTTGACGCCGGCTGATCTCAGAATCAGCGTGCCGCTGCGCACATAGGTGCCATCGGTGTAGGTGTTCGCGCCCAGCAGAGTGAGGCTGGACAGGCCCAGCAGAGTCAACCCGCTCCCGCCGGTGATGATCGAGCTGATCGAAGCGTTCTCGTTGACCGTGATGGTCGGGGTCGCGCCGTTCAGGGTCAGCGTGCCGTTCGTGATGGCATAGCCCGGCGAGTTGAAGGTGAGGTTGTGGGCCGTGACCGGCGAGGAGATGCTGACCGGGCCAACGCCATTGGGTCCAAAAATCGCATCGTCGCCGCCCGCCCAGGTGGTCGGCGCGGTCCAGTTGACACTGGTCCAGCGAAAATCGCCATCCGGAGAATTCAGCCAGGTGTTTTGGGCGCGCACGCCGGCGACGAGGCTCAGGCCGGCGACAAGGAGGAAAAGCCAGAAGTATTTTTTCATGATCAGTTTGGACTGATGGTTTGGTTGCTGACCGCAGACTCTGCCCCAAGACGGCATCCGCACCCGCACTTGCGCACTCGTGGGAATCACCTAGAAGAATGTAGGAAGGCGGGCTTCCTATCAAGTCGGCTGAATGAGTGACACGCGGGGCGCGGCGTTCGGCGGGGGCCTTTCAGGACAGCCGGCCCGGCGGGCCGGAGGTATTTGGCCACCGCCTGCGCGCGGGAATGCACCTGGAGCTTTTCATAAATGCGCCGGATATGCGTGCGCACCGTGTCGAAGCTGATGCCGAGCCGGTCGGCAATTTCCTTGATGAGAAAACCCTGCGCGAGCCAGCCGAGGATTTCCTGTTCGCGCGGCGACAGGCTGGCGGGCGCGCCGGCGGGCGCGGCGGCGCGGAAGGATTGCACGACCTTGCGCGCGATCTGGCTGCTCATCGGCGCGCCGCCGGCATGGACGTCGCGGATGGCTGCGAGGAGTTCCGCCGGCGGCGTCCGCTTCAACAGGTAGCCGGTCGCGCCGGATCAAATCCCCGGCCATTATCCTCGATCACCAGCGTCAGGCCGTCGGGCCGCACCGTGAGGCGGAGCGTGACCCCGGTCGCGGCCGCGTGCTTGACGACATTGTGCAGCGCCTCCTTGACGATGAGAAAAACATTGTGCCGCGCGGTGGCGGTCAAAGCCCGGGCCGGCAGCCGGTCCGGCACCTCGAGACGGCAGCGGATGCCCGCCGCCTTCAAGAAATCCTCCGCGTGCTGGCAGGTGTAGGTCACCAAGCTTTCGAGCGTGTCGTTGCGCGGGTTCACCGCCCAGACGGTGGCGTCCAGCGACTGCGTCAAATGCCGCGGGCGGGCGGCGATCTTGCGCATGTCCGCCTGCACCTCGCCGGGGGCCTCCCCGCCCTGGGCCAGTTCGCTGAGCAGCGTGATCTCGGTCAGGCTCGCGCCGAGATCGTCATGGATGTCCTTGGCGATGCGCGCGCGTTCCCGCTCGACCGCTCCCTCCCGTTCCGCCTGCTCCACCTGGCCGCGCATCTTGCGGATTTCCAAATAGCGCACGAGGCCGCCCACCGTGCCCAGCAGGGCCAGGGCGGCGAGAACTTGAAACCACCATGTCTGCCAGAAATGCGGCAACACCTCGATGTCCAGCGCCGCGCCCGTCTCGGGCCAGTTCCCGTGCTGATCCGCGGCGGTCACGCGGAACCGGTACCGGCCCGGTGGAACGTGACTATAATAGGCCGCCCGCCGCCCCGGCGCTGACGCCCGCGGGTTGGCCGCCCCGCGGCGCAGCAGCCACGAACTCGTCCGCCCCTGCTCCACGCCCGCCAGCACGCCGCCATCCTTCGTCACCCACAACCGGCCCCGCCGGTCCGCCGTCACCCCATACATCAGTCCGCTCGGCGCTCCGGCCTCCGTCACCGGCGCGAAATCCCGAAACTGATTCCCGTCGAAACGCACCAGCCCGCCCTGCGTCGCCACCCAGAGAAAACCGTCCGGCGCCTGCGTGATGCCCACCACCACGTTGTCCGGCAATCCCTCGTCCGTCTGCCACGCTCGCGCGAACCACGACTCGTTCGTCGCCGCGCCCAGTCCGGCGGCGGCGCCGAGC
>SIBH01000079.1 GCA_009695285.1 Pedosphaera sp. | reverse complement strand
ATGAGCCGGCATCTGCCAGCCGTCTCCGGCGGGAATTGATCCGGGCGTTGCGGCGCACAGGCTTTGTGGTGCTGCGGCAAAAGGGCAGTCATGTCCCGTTGGAAAAACGCACGGCCACCGGCTATTGGCGGACGATTGTGCCGATGCACGGGGAAATCCGCCCCGGCACGTTAAGCGACATTCTCAACCAGTCTGGTTTGTCGAAGGAAGCTCTGGCCGGTTTGCTGTGAGGTTTGCAATCAAAGGTTGGGGGAAACATTTCCAATCCTTTTTCCCCGGCTGATTTCAAATTGAGCCAGCCAGGAATGGCCGGAATCTTCCCGCCCCGAGCTTTAATTTATTTCGTCGCGACGGCCACGGCTTCGCGGATGGTCTGCTTGAATTTCTCGATGCCTTCGTCGAAGGCGGCGGCGATGGGCAGCACCGGGGTCTTGGTGATCTTGCGCTTGAACTTTTTCAGGTTCGCCTCGGCCACCGGCTCGTCCATTTTATTGGCGACGACGTAGCGGGGTTTTTTCAGCATGGCGGGATCGTAAAGTTCGAGTTCCGCGAGCAGCTTCTTGTAATCGTCCCACGGCTCGCGCGCGTCGGTGCCGGCCATGTCGAGCAGGATGATGATGATTTTGCAGCGTTGAATGTGGCGGAGAAAGGCGTGGCCGAGGCCGACGTCGTTGTGCGCGCCTTCGATCAGACCTGGCACGTCGCAGACGGTGAGCCGGTGCCAGTCGGGAAATTCCACAATGCCGATCTGCGGATGCAGGGTGGTGAAGGGATAGGGCGCGATCTTCGGGCGGGCGTGGGAAATAGCGGTAAGCAGGGTTGACTTGCCGGCGTTCGGATAGCCGACCAGGCCGACATCCGCCATGATGCGGAGTTCCAGCAGATAGTTGCCTTCGTCGCCTTCTTCACCGGGTTGGGCGAAGCGCGGCGTCTGGCGCGTGGAGGTGGCGAAATTGCGGTTGCCCAGGCCGCCGCGTCCGCCTTTGCAGAGCACGAACTGCTGGCCGTCTTCGGTCAGGTCGGCGACGAGTTCGCCCTTGTCCCGGTCGTAGTCCGCCAGGGATTTTCTCTCGTCTTCGGGTTCGTTGGCCAGGTTGATTTCCACGGCGCGCTCGCTGCCGGAGTGGCGGATGACCGGACGGTGGCTGGTGCTTAACGATAGAATTTTCTTGGAATACGGCTCCTCCACTTCCTCTTCGACTTCTTCAAGCGGCTTGGGTGGCGCGGGGAGTTTCCAGACGAGCGTGCCGCAGGGGACTTTCACGATCAGGTTCTTGCCGGCGAGGCCATCCATGCCCTTGCCCATGCCGGCGTCGCCTGCCGGGGCGATGAGGCGCGGGATGTAATACTGGCCGATGAGATTGTTCAGGTCGTGGTCGGCTTGGAGAATGACGCTGCCGCCACGTCCGCCGTTGCCGCCGCTGGGGCCGCCCTTGGTGATGTAGGCTTCGCGATGAAAGGCCACGCAGCCTTTGCCGCCGTGGCCGGCGTGGGCGAAGACTTTGATTTCATCGATGAACATGAGCGGGGTAGTTTAGGGGCGTTTTGAAAAAAGAACAGGCTTAGCTTGGGCGGCGGGTTCGGGAAACAAAAAAGGCGAGGCTGTTGACCTCGCCTTGAGAATGGAGCCGGGCGGCCTAGTTGCTCGCCGGGGCGGCGGCGGGAACGATGTTGATGCGGCGGCTCTGCTTGTCGAAGAGCACCTTGCCATCGACGAGGGCGAAGAGCGTCCAGTCGCGGCCGGTGCCGACGTTGCTGCCGGCGGTGAACTTCGCGCCGCGCTGGCGGACGATGATGCTGCCGGCGCTGACCTGCTCGCCACCAAATCGTTTGACTCCGAGCCGTTTACTGGCGCTGTCCCGACCGTTGCGGACGCTGCCTTGTCCTTTTTTATGTGCCATACAATTAAGCGTTAATTTCTTTGATCTTGAGGACCGTCAGTTCCTGACGATGCCCCACCGTGCGGTGATAACCTTTGCGGCGGCGCATTTTGAACGCGACTTTCTTCGGTCCGCGAATGTGTTTGATAACATCGGCAACAATGGAGGCTTTGTTAACCGTGGGACGGCCGACGGTGAACTTGCCATCATTGGCGAGGAACAGAATCCGGTCCAGCGTGACCGTCTGGCCGGCCTCGGTGTCCAGATATTCCACTTCGATGGTGTCGCCGGGCGCGACGCGATATTGTTTACTGCCCGTTTCAATTACAGCGTACATAGATTTTCCCCAATTAAGGGACGGTGATGGCATCAAAAAGGCAGGGGGGTGTCAACATCTCATTTTGATTTTTCGGTTGGCGCCCGGCCCGGCCCGGCTTGGACTTCGCCGACCAGTTGTTCCAGGCGGCGACCGTATTCCACATAGCTGCTGAACTGCGCCTCGGCGGAAGCCTGCACGGTGGCGTCGTGAAAGACCACGGCCAGATGCGGCTCGATGGAGAGGCAGCCGTCGTAACCGCCGGCCAGCAGGTCGGTGATGATCGGGCGCACCGCGCCGTCACCCTCGCCGGGCCAGGTGTAATCGGCGTCGTTCTTCGCCGGGTTCCATTTCCCGTCCTTGATGTGAACATGGACGACGGCCGGCTTCACCTTGAGATAAAACTCCCACGGATCTTGCCGGGGATGCGGCGCGGGTTTGGAACGGTCGGCATTGAAGACGGGGTTGGCGGTGTCGAAAACCCATTTCAATCCGGGAACATTCTCCAGCAGCTTGAGCGCGTGCTGCCAGCTCATGCCGCCGTAGTTCATGCAATTTTCGTGAACGGGTTGCAGGCCGGCGTCGATAAACATTTTGGTGAGTTCACGCATCCGGCGGAAACGCTCGGCCTCCATCTGTTCCCCGCCCTCGCTCACCTTATAGCTCATCACGCGGATGAACTTCGTGCCGAGCCGCTGCATCCGGGGAATGGCGCGGCGCACTTCGCCGAGGGTGAGGTCGAACGGATCCTCGATTTTTTTCGACCAGTTGCCGATGGTCGAGCCAAAGCAATTTATTTTGAGGCCCGCGGCGGCGAGTTTTCCCACGACGAGGTCGAAGGCCGGCTCCGGGATGTCGTGCAGGTTGGCCTTAGGAAAACCCGTGACCTCGACGTTGCGTGCCTCGAGATGTTGCCAGCCGAGCCTTTGCGTGGCCTTGATTTGCACGTCGATGTTCGCGCCTGCCTCGTCGGCGATGCCTGAAAAATACATGGTGGAGCGGAGTGGGTGGATCAGCGGTTGAATGATTTGGAAAAATCCTCGCCGCCGGTCTTGACGACTTTTTTCTCGAATTTGGAACCGGCGATGAGGGCGTTGAGTTTCTTTTCGTAGGCCGCACTGTCGAGCGGCAGTTCCACGGTCTGGCCGGTGAGCGAGGAGTAGAGCACGGCGTTGGCCAGTTCGACGGAGTTGATGCCCTCGGCGGCGGGCGCGAGGAGGGGCGCGCCGTCGAGCACGGCATCGACAAAATTCTGGACGATCCCGGAGTGATGACCGCCGCCCGCCTCGATCGGAAGGTCGAGAGTTGATGCCTCGGGCCGTGCGAACCCGGTCTGGCTGGTTCGGCTGAATTCGATCATGGAGGATTCGTTGCGGGTAAAGGTGAGCTGGTTGTTTTCCAATACGACCTTGCCGAGCTCGCCGGTGATTTCGAGCCGGTTCGTGCCGGGCGCCTCGCCGGTGGAGGTGATGAAAACACCGGTCGCGCCGTTGGGATATTCCAGATAGGCGGTGACGTTGTCCTCAACTTCAATCGCATGATAGCGGCCGAGCTGGCAGAAGCCGCGCACGCGCGCCGGCCGGCCGAGAAACCAGCAGAGCAGATCCAGATTGTGTGGGCATTGATTGAGGAGTACGCCGCCGCCTTCGCCTTTCCAAGTCGCGCGCCAGCCGCCGCTGGCGTAGTAGGCCTCGGTGCGATACCAGTCGGTGATGATCCAGTTGACGCGAACGATTTCGCCCAGTTCCCCGGCGTCGATCAGTTTTTTCAACCGCCGATATTTAGGCTCGGTGCGCTGCTGGAACATGGCACCAAAGACCTGTCCGGGTTTCTGGTGTGCCGCGATCAGCCGCTCGCAATCGGCCTTGTGGACGGAAATGGGCTTTTCGACCAGGACATGCAGGCCCTGTTGCAGCGCGTCGATGCCGATGGAGGTGTGGAGAAAATGCGGCGTGGCGATGAGCACGGCGTCCACCGTGCCGGAGCGGATCAACTCCTCGCTGCTCGCGAATGTCTTGAGCTGTTTGTAATTCTCGAGGTTAGCGGGAAAGGCGTCACTCGCGGCGGTCAGTGCGCAGCGGTTGACCTTGTGCTGAAGCAGATAGTCCGCATGGAACCTGCCCATGTTACCCATTCCGACGATTCCGAGGCGTACAGTTTTCATCAATTTGAACTGTTGATCATGCTGTGGCCAATATCTCGCCGCCCTGAAAAAGCTTACAAGCTCATTCTTTGGAAATCCCGCAGCGGCCGGAAGGCCGACGCTCCGAAACCAGGTAAAGAAAAAGGGCGGGCCGTTTCCAGCCCGCCCGTGGTGAATTGAATTTTCGATCAGTTCTGCTTGGTCCCTTCTCCCACGTCGGCGGCGTCGAAGGCATGTTGCAGGGCCACGAGATCCTCGCCCGGCTTGAGCGAATCGAGGATGGCCTGTTCGGCCTTCAACTGGTCTGGCGAGTAGTTGGCGGCTTTGATGGAGAGACCGATGCGGCGGTCGCTCTTGTCGATCTTGATGACGCGCGCGTTCACTTCCTGTCCGGGCTTGAGCACGGTCTTGATCTTCTCGATGCGCTCCTCGCTGATCTGCGAGATGTGGACGAGTCCGTCGATGTCATGGGCGAGGCCGACAAACGCGCCGAAGCTGGCGAGTTTGGTGACCTGGCCGGTGACGAGGTCGCCGACCTTGTAATATTTGTCGATGTTGCTCCACGGATCTTCGGAGAGCTGTTTCACGCCGACGGCGATGCGCTGGTTGGCCTTGTCGATTTCGAGCACCACGGCCTCGACTTCGTCGCCCTTCTTCATGACTTCGGAAGGGTGGTTGATCTTGCGGGTCCAGGACATGTCGGTGACGTGGATCATGCCGTCCAAACCTTCCTCCAGCTCGACGAAGGCGCCGTAGCTGGTGAGGTTGCGAATCTTGCCCTTGATCTTGGTGCCGGGGGCGTATTTATCCATCGCTTGGTCCCACGGATTGGCTTCGAGCTGGCGGATGCCGAGCGAAATCTTCTGCTCGTCGCGGTTGATGCCGAGAACAATCGCCTCGACTTCCTGATCGACTTTGAGCACGTCCGCCGGTTTGGCGATGCGCTTGGTCCAGGAAAGTTCGGTGACGTGGATGAGGCCTTCGACGCCGGGTTCGAGTTCCACAAACGCGCCGTAGGGGACGAGGTTGACGACCTTGCCCTTGACCTTCTGGCCGACGGTGAACTTGGCCTCGATCTGTTCCCACGGATTGGCGAGCTTCTGCTTGAGGCCGAGGCTGACGCGTTCTTTCTCGCGATTGACATCGAGGACGACGACGTCGATCTCCTGGCCGACCTTGAGGATTTCCGAGGGATGCCCGATGCGGCCCCAGCTCATGTCGGTGATGTGGAGGAGACCGTCGAGGCCGTTGAGGTCGATGAACGCGCCGAAGTCGGTGAGGTTCTTGACCACGCCCTTGCGGATGTCGCCCGGGGTCATGTCCGAGAGCAGCTTGGACCGGCGGTCGAAGCGTTCCTGTTCGATGAGTTCGCGGCGGGAGAGGACGATGTTCTGGCGTTCCTGGTTGATCTTGACGACTTTGAATTCGTAGGTGTTCCCGATGAAGGGCGCGAGGTTCTTCGGCGGAATGATGTCGATCTGCGAGGCCGGCAGGAAGGCCTCCACGCCGATGTGGACGACGAGGCCGCCCTTGACGGCGCTTTTGACCTTGCCGAGGACGGTGCCGCCTTCGTTGCAAATGGTGAGGATGCGGTCCCAGTTCTGTTTGAACTCGGCCTTTTCCTTGGAGAGGACGACCATGCCGTCCTTGTCTTCGAGCTTCTCGATCAGCACGTCGATGACGTCGCCGACCTTGACGGTCTTGAGATCGACAAACTCGTTGCCGCCGATGACCCCTTCGCTTTTGTAGCCGATGTCCACGAGGGCTTCCTTGGGACGGACTTCAATGATGGTACCTTTGACGATTTCGCCTGCGGCAAAGCGGGTGGCGCTTTGCTTCATGGCTTCTTCCATGGTGAGCATAACTTTACTTGGATGACTGCGGGAGGCCTGGTCGGGGAAACAAATTCCCCTTGAAGACTCCATTGCCTAACGGACCAGACGTTGCAGGGCAACGGAGGTTGAAGGTTAGGTTGCTGGTTGACTGTTTTTTCTCAGCCCAAATGAACATCCGCACACGCGGCGTTCAGGCGGGGTGGACACTAGGGGCAGGCCGGGCGGGTGCAAGCCCTATTTTCGGGAAAAGGAACACGGGGCGCACCTGGACACGGTGGCTGGCGGAAGCCCTGGGAGCGCCGGCAAAGATGCCGGCGCTCCCAGGTGCCGGTGTCCCGCCGGCCAGGAAAAAGATCCGCGCGCCTTCACCGGCGTTTCCGTAGCCTTCCCAGCGCTGCCTTCACCACCCAGCCGGATTTTTCCAGCGCCAAGCGCGCGCCATCCGCGTCCGCGCCGGTCAGTTCGTGCACGATCCGCACGGCGCGCTCGCGCAGCTTGGCGTTCGAGGGGTTCATGTCGATCATCAGGTTGCCCGAGACCTTGCCGAGCCGCGTCATCGCCAGGGTCGTGAAAATGTTGAGGATCAGTTTCGTCGCCGTGCCGGCCTTGAGCCGGGTGGAGCCGGTCAAAATTTCCGGGCCGATGGCGGGCGCGATGACCAGCGATGGCCGGCGGGCGCGCGGGATTTTCAGGTTGGGATTGAAGCAGAGCAGAATGGTTTTCGCGCCGCGCCGCGCCGCCTCCGCCAGCGCGCCCCAGACGAACGGCGTGCGTCCGCTGGCCGCGATGCCGACGAACACGTCGCCGCGGCTCACGCCGCGAAATTCCACGGCCCGCGCGCCGGCGCCGGGATCATCCTCCGCGCCTTCCACCGCACGCCAGAGCGCGGTCTGCCCGCCGGCGATGATCCCCTGCACCATTTCCGGCGGCGTGCGAAAGGTGGGCGGACACTCGCTGGCGTCCAGCACGCCGAGCCGCCCGCTCGTCCCCGCGCCCGCGTAAAACAGCCGCCCGCCCTGCTGAAACGAACGCGTGATCCATTGCACCGCGCGCCCGATTTTCCTTCGCTCGCCCAGAATGGCCGCCGGAATTTTCTCGTCCTCGCGCAGCATCAGCGTCATGGCCGCGCCGGTGGAAAGCGTGTCAAAATTCATCGAGAGCGGATGCCGCTGCTCGGTCGGCGAGGCTTGGCCCAGGTCAGTAGCCAGCGAATCGCCCCCGGTGCTGCTTTTGCACTGAGCACTGAGCACTGAGCACTGAGCACTCCGTCTCCCCTCCTTCGCCAGTTCCACCGCCCCCCACGCGCTCTCCCGCTCCAGCGGCGTGACCGTCGAGCCGGGCCGGAGCTTTTTGAGATGCGCGGCCACGGCCCGGGCGAAGCGCGGCTGCCGGAGCAGCACGCTGCCGGCGAGGATGAACTGCACCGGCGCCGATGGCTTCACCAGCCGGCGCGCGCAATGGGCCGCGTCTTTCGCGAGGCTGTGCGCGGCCCCGGCGAGGATGTCGCGCGCGATCTGATCGCGGTCACGCGCGGCCGCGAAGACTTCCACGGCCAGCGCGGCGAGGTCGGTCTTGCCCGCCGCCTGCGCCCAGCCGATCAGTTCGTTCGGCTCGTTCAACTGGAGCGTCCGCAGAATCCGCCGGCCCAGCGACGACAATGCGCCGTCGCGGTCGAGGTAATAGACCACCGCCTTGAGCGCGCGTAGTCCGATCTCGTAACCGCTGCCCTTGTCGCCGAGCAGATGGCCCCACCCGCCGAACTGGAAGGTGCGTCCGCCCGCGTCACGTCCGAAGCAGCACGAGCCGGTGCCGCTGAGGATCAGCACCTGATGGGTGCGGCCGGCGGCGGGCGCGGCGGCGAGCGCGGTTTCCAGATCGCTGGTCGCGCGGCAGGGGACGCCGGGCCAGACTTTTCCGGCGGCGACGAGAATTCTTTTTTGCAAAGCCGCCGTGCGCGCGCCGGCCATGCCGATGCCGATGGCGTCGGGGGAAATGTTCAGCCGCTTCCGCAGCGCGCGAAAGTGCCGGAGCAATTGCGGGTCGGTGACGAGCCGGAGATTGGCCGGGCCAGCTTCGTGGCGGAGGACCTCGCGGCCGTGAACGAGCAGCGCCACGGTGCGCGTGCCGCCGCACTCGATGCCGAGCAGGATGGGGGCGGGGGGCGGCTGGATTTTCTTTTGCGTCACGAGGGGAAACGATTCCGTTCCCGCGCCGCCGCGTCGAGAAAGAAACGCGGGAGCGGCGGCACGGGGGTGCATCTGGACACGGTTCTTGGGTGAGAGCCTGGGAGCGCCGACATCTTGCCGGCGCTCCCAGGTCCTCCTTCGGCGACGGGGCGTCGCCGCTACGGGCGGCTGGCCGGCGCCTTCTTCTGCCGCGCCACCTTCGGCTTCTTCGTCCCCACACCGTTCAACTTCGCCTTGATGAACGCCGCGAACTCCTCGTGCAGATGTGGCGGAATGCGCGCCTTGAAGCGGGCCGTCGCGCCCTCGTAATCGCGTTCGAGCACCTGCGCGACTGCGTGCAGCCGCGCGATGACCGCCGCCCGCTCGTGCGGGATCGACAGCTCGACAAACTCCCGCACCGGTCGTAACTGCGCGCCCAGTTCCGCGAGAAATTCCGGCCGGCCCTCGCCGGTTTTGGCCGACACGCCGATGGAGTTCGGAAACCGCTCCAGATATTGCCGCAGCAGTTCGCGCGACTCGAACTTGTCGATTTTGTTGAAGACCATCAACGTCGGCTTGCCCGCCGCGCCGAGTTCATCGAGCACGGTGTTAACCGCGAGAATTTGTTCCTCGACCAGCGGATGACTCAGATCGACGACGTGCAACAGCAACTCGGCCTGCACCACTTCTTCGAGCGTGGCCTTGAACGCCTCGACGAGTCCGTGCGGCAGTTTGCGGATGAAACCCACCGTGTCGGAGAGCAGGACGTTCTGGTTCGTCGGCAGGCGCAGCCGGCGCGTGGTCGGGTCGAGTGTGGCGAACAGCTTGTCCTCGGCCAGCACGGTCGAGCCGGTGAGCGTGTTGAGCAGCGTCGATTTGCCAGCGTTGGTGTAGCCGACGATGGAGGCGAGCGGCCAGAGATTGCGCTGGCGGCCCTGGCGCTGCGTCAAGCGCTGCCGGCGGACGATTTCGAGTTCGCGGCCGATCTTCAAGATGCGGTCCTGCACGCGGCGGCGGTCGGTCTCGAGCTGCGTTTCGCCGTCACCGCGCATCCCGATGCCGCCCTTCTGGCGCGACAAGTGGCCCCAGTAGCGCGTCAGGCGCGGCAGCAAATGCTGGAGTTGGGCGAGTTCGATCTGCAATTTCCCCTCCCGCGTCCGGGCGCGTTGCGCGAAGATGTCGAGAATGAGCGAGGTGCGGTCGAGAACTTTGCAGTCGAAGACCACCTCGAGATTGCGGCTCTGCGCGGGGGAAAGTTCGTCGTCAAAAATGACCGTGTCGACATTCTGCTCCTTGCATTCGCGGGCGAATTCGTTCGCCTTGCCGGTGCCGATGAAGGTGGCGGAGACGGGGACTTCGAGCTTCTGCGTGCCGGTGCCGACGACCACGCCGCCGGCGGTGGACGCCAACTCGGAAAGTTCGTCGAGCGAATCCTGCACCTCCCAGGTGGAGCGGGACTTGAATTCCAGGCCGACGAGAAAAACTCGTTCGGTCCTTTTAGCGGGGGTGGAGATGAGCGCAATCACAATTTAGGTGAGGTCAGATTAGCACGGATGGGCGGGCCGGTCACTGGAGCAGGTCCATCTGCCACTTCATGAGATTGACCTCGGCGGGGGACGCGCCGTTCCGGGCCAGGGCGAGCAGCGTGGCGCGGCTGGCGATGATCGTCGGGTCGATGTGGAGTTCGGCGGCGTGCCGGTCGCGGTGTTTTTCCAGATCGCGGAAACGCTGGCGCTCGGGTTCGGTCGGGCGGTCGTGCGTAATGCGGGGGCGCTGCGGCTTGTCCGGTGATTTCAATCCCACTTCGATGGCCCGCAGCACGCCGCCCACGCGGCGCGGAGAAAACCGGCGCGGCAGGAGCGGTTCGCAGTCGCGCTGCAGCACCGCCGCCTGCGCGAGGCCGACCATCGTCTCGGGTGAGAGGATGAAGAACGGCGGCTTGTTGACGAGCGTGGCTTCCCCCTCGCGCCAGTGCCAGATCTCGCGCAGCACGGCCAGTTCGGCGGGCACGAGCACATGGGAGCCTTTCACGCGCCAGACTGCGTTCGGGTCCGGCTCGCGGATGACCGAGCAATCCTCGATCAGCCGCGCGCAGCTCTCCTGATGCCAGGCGAGCCGGCCTTTCTCGATGAGTTCCTTCCGCAAAATGTCCGCGAGCGGCTTGAGATGGCGCGTGTCGTTGCGCGCGTAAATTTCCATGCGCTCGGTGAGCGGACGCCGCGCCCAGTCGGCCTTCTGCGGGCCTTTCTCCAGCTTCACGCCGAGACATTGCTCGACGAGATTGCCGAGGCCGAACTGGGCGAAGCCGAGCAGGCGGCTGGCGAGCATGGTGTCGAAAATGGCGGTGGGCCGGAACGCCCAGGCCTTGCGCATCAGCCGCAGATCGTAGTCGGCGGCGTGGAAAATCAGCTCATGGCCTTGGAAGATTTCCAGCGCCGGCGCGAGGTTCATCGCGGACAGCGGATCGAGCAGCGCGTCCTCGCCCTCGATGCCGACCTGGAGCAGGCAGAGCTTTTCTGGGTAGGCGTGGAGGCTGTCCGCCTCGGTGTCGAGCGCGATCCATTTCGCCGCGCGCAGCCGGGGAAGGAGCGCGGCCAGTTGTTCATCCGTGTCAATCACGCGCGCACTATAGACAAAATCGCGGCAACGCCAAGAAAGTTGGGCCGGAGACCGGGCCGCCCGACATTGATGGCATCGACCGGCCGGGGTGCGCCCGGCAGTTTTTTTGATTCACCGCCCGCGCCGCGCCCCGGCCAGACTCCGCGCCATGAAAACATTTTTTCCTGGGACGACGGCGGCGAGTGGAAGCTTGACACCCCTTCCGCCGCCCGATTTCAATTAATCCCACACCAGCACCATGAACTTAGCCACCGCCTTCGCCGCCACGGCCCTAAAACATCCCGACAAGACCGCCGTCTTCTGGGGCGAACACGAATTCAGCTACGGCCGCCTGCACGCGCAGACCCGGCACGTCGCGGGCCGGTTGCGCGGCGAGTTCGGCATCAGGCCTGGCGATCGCGTGGCGCTCTGGCTGAAGAACTGCCCAGAGTTCATCCCGGCGCTGTTCGGCGTGCTGGAGGCGGGCGGCGTGGCGGTGCCGGTCAATAATTTCCTCAAGCCCGACGAGGTCGGCTTCATCCTCGCCGACGCGGGCGTGGACGTGATCATCACCGACACGACGATGGGCGAGGGACTGGCGAAACTTGCCGCCGCGCGTCCGCAGTTGAAAAGTTTGCGCGTCGAGGAGTTCGTCGAGGAAGCCGGGCCGCCGGCCAGCCAGGCGGCGCGGGCGGAGGGCGACCTGGCCATCATCATCTACACGTCCGGCACCACCGGGCATCCGAAGGGCGCGATGCTTTCGCACAGGAATTTGTTGAGCAACGTGAACAGTTGCGGGCAGGTGCTGGCCGCGTTCGACGGCGACCGTTTCGTGGTGCTGCTGCCGATGTTTCACAGCTTCATGCTCTGCGTGGGCGTGCTTCTACCGCTGCTCGTCGGCGGTTCGCTCGTGCTCATCAAATCGCTGCAGCAGCCGAAAAACATCCTCGCGGAAATCATCCATCGCCGCGCGACCATCCTCCCGGCGGTGCCGCAATTTTTCCGCACCCTGGCCGGCGCGCCCCTGCCGGCGGACCTGCCGCTGCGCATCTGCATCAGCGGCGGCGCGCCCCTGCCCGGCGAGATCTTGCGCGAGTTCAACGAGAAGGTCCCCGTGCCGCTGCTCGAAGGCTACGGCCTGAGCGAGGCCAGCCCCGTCGTCAGCATGAACCCGCTGCCCGGGCCGTGGATCGCCGGCTCCATCGGCCTGCCCATTCCCGACGTGGAGATGAGCGTGCAGGATGACGACGGGAAATTCCTCGGCACCGGCGAGACCGGCGAGATATGCGTGCGCGGCGGCAATGTCATGCAAGGCTATTGGAACCAACCGGAGGAAACCGCCCGCACCATCCGCGCGGGGTGGCTGCTCACCGGCGACATCGGCTATCGCGACGCCTGCGGCTACTACTACATCACCGACCGCAAGAAGGACATGCTGCTCGTCAACGGCATCAATGTTTATCCGCGCGAAGTGGAGGAGGTCATCTACCGGTTCCCCGGCGTGAAGGAGGCCGCGGTCATCGGCGTGCCCGATGCGCGTCGCGGCGAACAGCCCGTGGCCTTCGTTTCCGCAAATGACGGTGCGACGATCGACGAAAAGGCGCTGCAACAGTTCGTCCGCGAAAAACTCGCCGACTACAAGGTGCCCAAGCGGGTCATCGTTCTGCCCGCCCTGCCGCGCAACGCCACCGGGAAAATCCTCAAGACTGCGCTCCGGCAG
>SIBH01000078.1 GCA_009695285.1 Pedosphaera sp. | reverse complement strand
ATGAGGTCGGCGGCGGAGATGTCGCGGCCGATGGCGAGGGGGTTGAGACGGGGATAGGCGGCGAATTTCTTGGAGAGCGGCTTGGTCATGGGGCGGGAGGGGTTGCGGAGGTCGGAGGATGCGGCGGAGTTATTCGACGGTGGCGAGGGCGCGCTGGGGGCGGAATTTTTTCACGTGGGGCTGGACGTCGGGGACGGAGGCGCCGCGGGCCTGGGCAAAGCTGACCTTCGAACGGAGCAGAAGGGTGCCGAGCAGGAGGTCGGCGAGGGGGAAAACGACGTTGAAGTTCTTGTGCATGTAGCGGTGATGGAGGAGATCGTGGCCGTTGAGGCGGAAGAAGAGGCCGGTGCGCTCGACGTTGCGGCGGCGGGGCAGGTGCATGCACCAGTGGATGTATTCATAGGTGCCGTAGTAGCCGAGGAAGGCGAGGCCGGTGCCGAGCAGCAGCCAGTAATGGCCGGTGAGCAGCGCGACGGCGAGGCAGGGCATCTGCATGATGAGCGCGAGCACCGGGCCGTTCCACCAGGCCATCGGGATGGTGGCTTTGTCCTGCTCGTGGATGAGATGGTAGGTGGGGTCGGCCTTGAAAACCTGGTGGTGGACGACGGCGTGGGCCTGGAAGGCGTAGTCAAACCGGCCCACGGGCTGGTGCATCACGTAGCGGTGGAGCGTCCATTCAAAGAAGGACGCGAAGACGATGCCGAACACGAACCCTGCGATGATCCAAAATAGCATCGTGCCAGTGTTGCGGAAAAAATTTCGATGGCAAGGAAATCATCGCGGCGGGCCGGAAACTTTTAGGTGGCGCGGCGGGCCAGAACGTGCGGGAGGTAATTGGTTTTCCGGTGACGAGGCTGGGCGTTCACCCTCACCCCTGCCCGCTCCCGCTGGGAGAGGGAGAAACGCGCCCCCGCCATCTGCCCGCTTGCCAAGCACGCGGGCAGTTTGTTTAATCCCCCCGTGTTACAGCAGCAAACTCTTCGGCGCACCGCCAGCTTTGCGGGCATCGGCCTGCACAGCGGGAACCGCGTGAACATGACCTTCCTGCCGGCGCCGGCCAACACGGGCATCCGCTTCCGCCGCGTGGACCTAGAGGGCAAGCCGGAGATCGAGGCGCGCATCGAACACGTCACCGAGACCAACCGCTCGACGACCCTGGGCAAGGGCGGCACCAAGATTCACACCGTCGAGCACGTCTTGGCGGCGTTCGCGGGGCTGGAAGTGGACAACGCCATCGTGGAGCTGGACTCGAACGAACCGCCCATCGCCGACGGCAGCGCGCGCGAGTATTGCCAGATGATCGAGACGGCGGGCATCGTGCCCCAGGCCGAGCAGCGCGAGCCGTACGCCGTCACCACGCCGCTGCAATTGCAGAATGGCGAGACGCTGATGTCCGTCTTCCCGCACGACGGCTTCAAGATCACCTGCACCAGCGCGGACAAGGGCGGGCGCTTCACGCAGTTCTTCAGCGTGGAACTTTCACCGGAGACGTGGGCGGCGGAAATTTCCCACGCGCGCACCTTTTGTTTCTTCGAGGAGATCGAATACCTCTACAAGAACGGCATGATCAAGGGCGGCAGCTTGGAGAACGCCGTCATGATCCGCGACGACGCCGTGCTGACCAACGAGCCGCTGCGTTACGACGAGGAGTTTGTCCGGCACAAGATTCTCGACATCGTGGGCGACCTCTCGCTGCTCGGCCGGCCGTTGCGCGGCCACATCATGGCGGTCAAGCCCAGCCATCAGTCGAATTGCGACCTGGCTCGCGCGATTAACGAGCAGATGCTCAAGCCGCTGGTCGCGCAGCAAACCTTCTCCCCGCCGCCGCTGGCCAGGTCGGCGCCGGCCCACGGGTCCCAAGCCCCCGCGGAAAATCCCGTGCGCGACGGCGCGATGCTGGATGTGATGCAGGTGATGCAGATTCTGCCCCATCGCCACCCGTTTCTGATGATCGATAAGGTCATCAAGATCGAGGGCAACAAGATCACCGCCCTCAAGAACGTGAGCATCGGGGAGTTTTATTTTGAAGGCCACTTCCCCGGCCATCCTATCATGCCCGGCGTGCTGCAACTCGAAGCCATCGCGCAGGTCGCGGGCATCCTGATGATGCGCCAGGCGGAGAACGCCGGGAAGCTCGCCTACTTCATGGCCGCCGAAAACGTCAAGTGGCGCAAGCCCGTCCGCCCCGGCGACACCATCCTCATCGAAGTGGAACTCACCAAGTCGCGCGGCAAGATCGGCAAGGCCCGGGGCGTCTGCACGGTCGATGGCGAGCCGGTAAGCGAGGCCGATGTGATGTTCATGCTGATCGACCGTTAGCCGGCGAGCGTCCGGCACCGCCATTCAACCACCCCCCGAAATGATTCATCCCACTGCGGTCATTCATTCCAAAGCGCGGCTGGGCGCCGGTTGCGCGGTCGGCCCCTACTGCGTCATCGGCGAGCACGTGACCTTGGGCGACGGCTGCAAACTGCATTCGCACGTCGTCCTCGACGGCCACACCACTCTGGGAGCAGAGAACGAAATTTTTCCCTTCGCCAGCATCGGCCTGAAGACGCAGGATTTGAAATGGAAGGGCGGCCTCACCCGCACCGTCATCGGCGACCGCAACACCTTCCGCGAATACGTCACCATCAACAGTGCCACCAGCGACGGGGAAATCACGGCTGTCGGATCGCACAATCACATCTTGGCCTACTGCCATCTCGCGCACAACGTCACGCTCGGCGACCACATCATTATGTCGAACGTCGCCAATCTCGGAGGTCATGTGACCGTCGAGAATTACGCGGTCATCGGCGGGTTGGCTGCGATCCATCAGTTCTGTCGCATCGGAAAAATGTCGATCATCGGCGCCTCCTCGAAGGTGGTGCAGGACGTCCCGCCGTTCATGCTCGCCGCCGGCAACCCCGCCGAGACGCGCACCATCAACAAGGTCGGCATGGAGCGGCACGGCGTTTCCGAGGAGGCGCAGACGGTGATAAAACAGGCCTACAAGATTTTGTTCCGCGAAGGACTGACCATCAGCAATGCGCTCGCGAAGATCGAGGCGGAGTTTCCCCCGCTGCCGGAGATCAAACACCTCGTGCAGTTCGCCCGCGGCAGCGAACGCGGCCTGAGCAAGTAGCGGTAGCCGCTCCGGCGGGTAGCACGGGCGACCCGCCTGTGCCGAGCGGCGACCCGCCGCTCGGGACGGGGAGGGCGCACAAACTTTTTTACACGTCTGTTTCCAGTGCGAATCTCCCGCCCGTTCCGTCCGGCCAGTGATCCCGCAGCACGCGGGACGGGTCGCCTGTGCCACCCATTCCCATTTCAGAGTTCTAGTTTAAGGCGCGACGACCTTCACCACCGGCGGATGCGCGTAGTCATTCCACAGGCGGTCCAGTTCCACCTTGTCCGGCGCGCCGTCGGCGACCACGAATCGATAGCGCAACGCGAGCGGGCGGCCGGGCGTGATCTCCACATCTCCCGCCTGCTGCGGCGCGAAATTAAGAAACGGTTCCGTGGGATGAATGCGCTGCGGCTGCGGTGCCCGCACATTGTCCGGGTGACCGAGAACGGCCAGTCCGGTCAGGATCCCATCAACCAGTCCGCCCAAGTGTGCCCAACGGCCGACCGTTTCGTTTTTGTCGCCCTTGCTGCGATCCGTCACACCTTCGCTGTTGAGAAAATTCAAATTATCCTTTCCGTTCCACGCTCCGGGTGCACGCACTCCAATGCCGCCGTAACGATATTTGGGAAGTTTCACCGGCAAATTCGTCGCACAGACATCGGTGACTTCAACATCGAAAATGAAATACGGCTTCTTCGTTTCATTGCCCACGGCGTAGAGCCGCACGTTCCAGGTTTCATTCAACGCGGTCATTGGTTTTGGCGCGGAAAGATCGACCTGTCGATGCCGGCTGGTGAGCCCGGCGTGAACCGGCCCGCTCCACGTCCTGTCGAGCGAGACAAACTCAACCGTGCCAATGCCGTTGGCCATGTTCCAGAAATCCGGCTTGCGCCCGTCGAACTCCGTGTGCGTCCACGCAAACCAGATTCCATGATGGTGCTTGTGGTCGGCGGGATAATCGTCCGTGAGCAGCTTGCCACCCGGACTCAGCACCGGATGAATGTAGCCCCCACGCCTGTAAACCTCCTTCACGTTGGGCCGATCGACCGGCAGTTCCGTCTTCTCGGTGCGGTAGGTGAGCGCGGTTTTGCCGCCAACCCGCAGCGTGATCGCGCCCTTCTCCGCCTTTGCCTGAGCGAACTCCGGCACGCCACCATTGCCCAGCGTGTAAACTTTTTTCGCACCGCGCTTGAGGTCGCGTTCAATGAACCAGGCCTGGCCGTCCGGCTCAATCTGCAACGACGCGCTTTGGCCTTCGCCGTTCAGAATGTTGGCTGACTTCGTGTTTGACGGTAACTTGAATTCAACAACCGTGTCGCGCCGGTCGAAGTCGCCGCCCTCGATGATAATAGAAATTGGGGCGGCGAAGGCGGTGGACGAAAGCAACGCGAGGGCAAGCTGGAGTCTCATGTGGAAAAAGTAGGCGGATCGTAACTATTTGGAAGCGGTAATTTCTTTTTTCATATTTTCGGATGTAGCGCCCCACCGGCATGGATGACTCGCGCGTCGGCAGCCATGATGCGGTGCTTCAGTATCAATGGAAACCGAGCAGATGACCGCCGTGATAGGTGACAAACGCCAACCCCCACGCCAGCACACCCATGTAAACCCATTGGAAGATCGGCCATTTCCAGCCGTTCGTCTCGCGTCGCACGACGGCCACGGTGCTCACGCATTGCAGCGCGAAGACATAGAAGACCATCAACGTCACGGCAACGAGCGGCGTGTAAATTTGCGAGCCGTCGGGCTTTTTCTGCGCGCGCAAGGTCTGCGCGAGGCTTGTCGTGCCGCCTTCGCTCTTGTCGTACTCGCCGACGTTATAGACGGTGGACATGGTGCTGACAAAAACTTCACGCGCGGCAAACGATGCCACGATGCCAATGCCCATCTTCCAATCGAAACCAAGCGGCGCGATGTATGGTTCGATCAAGCGACCGAGTCGTCCAGCGTAACTGTGCCGTAGTCTCTGACCGGACTCTGCCTTGGCGAGCTCATCGAGTTTCAACTGCGTGGCTGCGTCGATGGTCGTTTGTTCCGCCAACTTCAATTCAATCACGGCCCGCTGGTCGGCGAACTCCTTCGTGATAGATTCGCTTTTCGGATACGTCGCCAGGAACCACAGCAGAATGTTGATTCCCAAAATCACCGTGCCCGCGCGGCGCAAAAACAATTTCGAGCGGTCCCACATGTGCCGCAGCACCACTGTCAGCACGGGCCGCTTGTAAGGCGGCAGTTCCATGATGAGCATCGGCGTCGGACCTTTGAGCAAAGTTTTTTTGAAGAGCCACGCCATCAGCAGCGCGACCACGATGCCGAGCAGATACATCGCCAGCATCGTGATCCCGGAAAGCTTCCAGAAGCCGAACACCTTCACGTCCGGGATGCACGCCGCGATCAGCACCGCATACACCGGCAGCCGCGCCGAGCAACTCATCAATGGCGCGACCAGGATCGTCACCAACCGGTCCTTCGGCGACTCGATGGTGCGCGTGGCCATGATACCGGGAATCGCGCAGGCAAACGAACTCAGCATCGGGATGAAACTTTTGCCGTGCAATCCCACGCGGCTCATCAGACGGTCCATCAGGAAGGCCGCGCGCGACATGTAGCCGGTGTCCTCCAAAATGCTGATGAACAAAAACAGCAGCAGAATCTGCGGCAGAAAAACGACGACCGCGCCCACGCCCTTGATCACTCCGGCCACCAGCAGCGTGTTCAAATCGCCCGGCGGCATCAGGCCGCCGACCTGGTTGCCGATGCCGTCCACGACCGCCGTCAGAAAATCCATCGGGATTTTGGCAAAGGTGAAAATGCTCTGGAACATCAGCGCCATCAGCGCCACGAAAATCAGCAGCCCGAAAAACTTGTGCGTCAGCACGCGATCCAGCTTATCGCTGAAATTCTCCCGCTCGGCGTGCGTCTGGGTGGTGACGGCCTGCTGCACCGCCGCGATGCGCGCGTAACGCGATTCGATGGCCGTGCTGCGCCAGTCCACGCCGAGTTTTTCCAGCCGTCCCCGCGCCTCGACGACCGCCGCGCGGATCGTTTCGGGATAATGTCCCGCGCTCATCGGCAGAAATTTCTCGTCGCTCAACACGAGCAGCGCCTCGGCGAGCGCCTGAAAATGGGTTTCGGGAAAGGTCTTCTCCAGCAGCCCGGCCAACGTCCCGGCTTCACGTCCGAAATCCTCCGGCAGTTCGCAAAACAGGCGTGGCGCGGTTTTGATTTTGTCACCTCGCAGCGCGGCCAGAATGGTTTCGCGCAATTTCGGCAGACCCTCGCCGTTGCTCGCCACCACCGGGCAGACCGTCGCGCCGAGCGCCACGCCAAGCTGCGCGGCGTTGATCTCGTGGCCGTTCTCGCGCGCCACGTCCATCATGTTCAACGCCACAATCGTCGGATAGCCCAACTCGATGACCTGCGTGGCGAAGTAGAGATTGCGCTGCAAATTCGAGGCGTCCACCACCACGACCACCAGTTCGGGCGGCGCGACTTCCGGCAGGCGATGGAAGAGCACGTCGCGAGCGATCTGCTCGTCGAGCGACTGCGGGCTGAGGCTGTAGGTGCCGGGGAGATCGAGCACTGTGACCGCGAAATCCTTGGGCGCATGCTGCAGCCGACCTTCCTTGCGCTCGACGGTGACGCCGGCGTAATTGCCGACCTTGGCGCGCAAACCGGTGAGGGCGTTGAAAAGCGTGGTCTTGCCGCAATTTGGATTGCCGGTGAGGACGACGAGGGCAGACGAACTGGAGGGCGCGGCGGACATCGTCATTTCCCCGCGACCATGATCTGCTCCGCCTCGTGCTTCCGCAGCGAGAGATTGTAGCCGCGCACCTTGATTTCCACCGGATCACCGAGCGGGGCGAAGCGCACCAACTCCACGCGCGTGCCGACGAGCAGGCCCATCTCCAACAGCCGTCCGCGATCAGCCGGGGGGACTTTGATCCCGGTAATGATGGCGGTCTGTCCGAGCGCGAGCGAAGTGAGCGGATGAGAATCGGCAGGCATGGTTCAGGCCGCCTCGCGTTTGGGCGGAATCGGCTCGACCAGGATGAGGCCGGCCAGTTGCGAGCTGAGGCCGAGCCGCGCGTTGCAGACCTGGCAGATGAGATTCGGATGGCGGCTGAGCAGTTTCACACGCTGTTCCTCGCAAAAACCCATTTCACGCAGCCGGTGCGAGACCTCCGCCGACGCGGAAAGCTGCTTGATGCGAACCGACGTGCCGGCGCGAACGTCGTTCAACGAGCACAAGCCCGCTGGCGGAGAAGCTCCCGTTGAAATGTCATCGTTCACGAGCGGCCAGATTAAAATGATTGAGACTGAGTTGCAAGACGCTTTTGCGGGCGAGGCGCTCACTCCTTCACTTCGCGTGGCTGAAAGCGCGAGTCGGCGGCGAGTTTTTCCCAGAGCCGCTTTTCCTCCTCGCTGATCTCCGTCGGCGTCTGGACGCGCGTCACGACGAAGAGATCGCCGCGCGCCCCTTCCTTGCCGAGGCCGCGCCCGCGCACGCGCATCCGCTGGCCGGAGGCCGTGCCCGGCGGAATCTTGATGCTGACCGGGCCGTCCAGCGTGGGGGTCTGCACGTTCGCGCCGAGCACCGCCTCCCACGGGGCCAGATTCAGTTCGCATCGCAAATTTTTCCCCTCCACCTCGAAGTCAGGATGCCTCGCCAACCCCACGCGCAGCAGCAAGTCCCCTGCTCCACCGCCACCCGTGCCGGCTTCGCCCTTACCGGCCACGCGCAGCAACTGCCCCTCGACCACGCCTGGCGGGATTTTGACCTTGTGATTTTCCGTCCGGGCCGTGCGCCCGGCCCCGCCGCAGGCCGGGCAGGGCATCTGGGCTGATTCGCCCGTGCCGCCGCAGCGTCCGCAATCCGCCAGATGACGCAGCGACACCACGCGCAACGATCCGTGCAGCGCCTCGTCGAGCGTCACCAGCAAATCTCCCTCCACGTTCGCGCCGCGCTCGGCGAAGTCTTCCGGCGCAAATCCGCCGCGGCGAAAGCTGTCCGCACCATTGGCCCGGCCGCCAAACATCTGCTCAAAAAAATCACTGAAGCCGGTGCCGTTGAACCCGCCGCGCCGGCCCGCGCCGCCGGGCGGCGGCCGGAACTCCGCGCCCTGCTTCCAGTTCGGGCCCAGCTCGTCGTATTTCTTCCGCTTGGCCGGATCGCTCAAAACCTCGTAGGCCTCGTTGATCTCCTTGAATTTCTCTTCCGACTCCTTTTTGTTTTTGGCCACGTCCGGGTGGTACTGGCGCGCGAGCTTGCGGAAGGATTTTTTAATTTCGTCCTCGCCCGCGCTACGCGGGACGCCGAGCACTTCGTAGTAGTCTTTGAATTTCACACCCATGATGACGAGTAGTAAGGCCGGGCGGCGGCGCGGTCAAGGCATCCGGTGGAAGGCGGCCCTGGGAGCGCCGGCTGCCCTTGCGCCCGCGGGCCGGCGAGACGCCAGCGCTCCCAGATGGCTACGGCCCGGCCTGGATGCGGAACAAATGTTTGGCTCCCCGGATGAAGATCGCGCCATCGGCCACGGCGTAAGAGGCCAGCGTACGTTCGCCCAGCGGATTTTCCGCAAGCTTCTGGAACGTGATGCCCGGCTTGATGACCACGCCCACGCCCTCCTCGTTCTGAAAATAAATTTTTCCGTCCGCCAGCACGGGCGAGGCGGAGTAATTGCCCACGAGCCGTTCCGACCAGTGCAACTGCCCGGTCTTTGCATCCACGCAGCTCGCGATCCCGGCGTCCGAGACGAAATACAATTCATTCCCGCCCAGCAGCAGTGACGGGGTGGACGGTCCGCCTTTGGGCGTCGTCCAGACGACATGCGAGCCGGTCACATCGCCCGCGCCACCGGGATTGATCGCCATCACGACCGGATGATCAAAACCGCTGCTGATGAAAACCAGCCCGTGACCGAAGACCGCGCGCGGCACGACGGAATACCCCTCGCCGTAACGGACGCGCCAGAGTTCGTTGCCAGTTTTCGGATCGTAGGCGAAGACCGCGCCGCTGCCGCAACTGATGATCTGTTTGCGCCCGGCGGCCTCGATGAGCAGCGGCGTGTTGAAGGAAAACTTTCTCTTCGCGTCGGTCACGCGCGGCGTTTTCCACAGCAGCTTGCCGCCCGCCTTGTCGAGCGCGGCGATGAACGGTTTGGTCGAGCCGTCGGAACTGAAGACCAGCGCGTCACCGGCCAGGATCGGCGAGCCGCCGTTGCCATGCACCGGCGCGTAACTGAGCGTTTCATTCTTCCAGATGATGTTGCCGGAGAGATCCAGGCAGGCGGTGCCCATGTGACCGAAATGCACGTAGAGCCGCTCCCCTTCGAGCACGGGCGTGGGGCTGGCCTGGGAATTTTTCGCGTGACCTTTGGTGACCGGCTTCGCAAACACTTCCACATTCCAGAGGGTTTTCCCGCTCTTCGCCTCCAGCGCCAGCACGTGGAGCGACTGGTTGCCGGCCCCCTGCTCCACCGCCGTGGTCAGATAAAGCCGCCCGTCCTGCGCCACCGGGGACGACCAACCCGTGCCGGGCAGCGCCTGCTTCCACACGACGCCGTTGGTGGAGGACCATTTGCTCGGCAGCCGTTGCGCCTTAGAAAGGCCCTGGCCGGTCGGGCCGCGAAACTCCGTCCAGTTTTCCGCGCCCGCCGCCGGGGCGGACTGACCGGCGCAGATGAACGAAACGGAAAGGAGACCGACGTGGATTAGCAATAATTTCATGATTTAATTGGATTGGTTCTAATAAATATAAACGGCGCATCAGCCAACTGGCAAGGCCCGCGCAGATGGAAATGACGTCGCCCATGTCCATTCCTATGCTTCGATCTGGTGTCGAACTGAGCGTGCTGCCCAGATCGGGCGGCAGCCGGGTGGACGGCTTGGCGGCGAGAATGGCCATCTCCTGCTGGCGCGCCTTCTCCAGTCCGCCCGCGCAGATGAACTCCACCACGCGCCGCAGTTCATAGCGGTCGAACTAGGTGCCGTGCCCTTTGCAGATATCCACGATCACGCGCGAATGACTGGCAAAGCACACGCGGTTCATCAAGTTCTTGCAGACCGGACAGGGCACGTAACGAATCGTCGTCTCGAAATCGCCCGAGGCCAGTTCGGGCGGCGGCCTCGGAATCCCAAGGACGGCCGTCTGCCGCGCCGGGTCCGCGCAGATTTTTTCCATGGTCTTCACGTCCAGCCAGACGCCGGCGTATTTCGGACACTCGCGCTGTTTGACTTCGCCCACCGCCACGGCCTCGAGGCGCGTCCGACAGCGCGGGCAACCCGCCCGAACCTCCTCGGGCAGTTCCTCGCGCTGCGCCTGCACGCCGCAGTGCAATTAAAAATTTTCCCCGACGAACATCATGCCGAAACAGGACGGACAGGCGACCGTGGCCAACCGCGCGCCGCAATGCTCGCAGGACGTGGCGTCCGACGAAGCGGCCGCGCCGCACATCGGGCGGTTGAGTGTTTCAGCAGGCATGGACGCCGTGACGATAGGCCGTGCGCGATTTTTCTGGCAAGACGTTTTCCATTCCGGTTGCGAGGGGTGCGCAGCACAACGTGGCCTCGCGGACACGATTCGTTTCGCTCAAAATTCCGCCAAGCGTGATTGACCGGAGGTCATTCTTCCACCTTACTTGGGCATGGACTGCATCCCAAAGCTCATGGCCAGATTTTCCGAAAAACGGTCACGATTTTGTCACCCGTTCATCACGTCAGGACTGCTGGTTTTCGCTGGCGTCCAATGCGCTCCGGTGATGGTGGCCCAAGGCGCCGCAATCCGGCTGGGACCGATGTTCTCCGAGCACATGGTAATCCAACAAGAGATGCCGGTGGTGGTGACGGGTTGGACGGACGCAGCCGAGGACGTGGTGGTGGAGTTTGCAACGAAATCGGCCGGTGCCAAGGCTGGTGCGGATGGCTCGTGGCGGGTGGTGCTTCCAGCGATGAAGGCCGATGGAGTCGCTCACACCCTCACCGTGCGCGGGAAGACGGTGGTGGAACTGAAGGACGTGTGGCTGGGCGAAGTCTGGGTAGGCGCCGGGCAGTCGAACATGGGACAGCCGGTCTCCGGCGAGGACGCAAAACTGGCGAACCTGCCGGGATTGCGGCTGTTTAATTCCTCCGGCGACACGCCGCGCCTTGCAGGCATGGACGCCGTGAGCGGTTGGGTGGTTTGCACACCGGAGTCCATCCTGACCTGCGGTGACGGAGAAGTGAAACGACGGGCGTTCTCGGAAGTCGGTTACCACTTTGGCCGCCGATTGCACGAATCACTCAAAGTGCCCGTCGGCATCATCCAGCAGAATTGCGGAGGCTCGACCGCCAAAGACTGGTGTCCGCCACCGGCGGACGTGCTCGCGAAAATGCCCTGGGATCAAAAAATTCAAGGCATCACACACAAGCACGGCCTGCTGTATCAGGTGCGCATGCCCGGGTTGTTCCCGTTTCCCGTGCGCGGTGTGTTCTGGTACCAAGGCGAGGATGACGGTCGTAATGCCGCCTACGCCCACGATTTGAAAACGGTGATTGAAAGCTGGCGCACAGGCTGGGGGCGCCCCGAACTGTCGTTCTACCTTGCGCAGATCGCCCAGACGACCTACTCGGGCGGAATGCTGGGCGTCTGGACGGCGCAACAGCAGGTGATGAAAGCCATGCCCCATACGGCCATCGCGCCGAGCAATGACATTTACGACGACACGAAAAACAACGGCTACAAATTGCGCGCAGACCCGGTCACCGGCTGGATGATCGCCGGCGGTGGAAACCCTCATCCGACTGGACGTCCCCTGATCGCCCGCCGTCTGGCGGACATCGCCCTCGTGCAAACCTATGCCCGTCCGCCGGCTCCCGTGCTCGCTCCCATGTATGACTCGCATGAAGTGCGGGATGGAAAAATCCGGGTGCGATTTCAGAACGCCTATGCCGGTTTGCAAGCCGCCGATGACAAGGCGCTGACCTGGTTTGAAATCTCGGATGGCACCGACTACGTGAGAGCCCAGGCCCGCATCGTTTCGGCGGACACCATCGAAGTGTCATCGGAAGCGGTAAAGTTGCCAAAGCAGGTTCGTTTCTCATGGCACACGCTGGCGCGCCACAATTTGGTCAACAGTGGGCGACTGCCCGCATTGCCCTTCCGCACCGAGTCGCTCCCAGAAAAGGATTGCAAATGAGTTTGCAACAAGGGCCACCCTCCCGGAGACGCATGGCTACTTCGGCAAATGCACATCCGATGCCGCGGGCAAACCCTAGTATTTCGACATGAACTTCCTGCCCGTTGTCGCCCGCGAGCTGGGCGTTACAGCACGCAAGCCCAGCACGTACTGGATTCGCTTCGCGGCGGCGGCGCTGGCGCTGGTCATCTGCGCGTGGTCGTTCCTGTTCGTCTCCCGCATGGGCATGGGCAAGGAGGCGGGGGAAATGTTGTTCGCCGGCGCGACGGGGCTGGCGTGGTTTTACGCCGTCATCGGGGGCATCTTCAAGACGGCCGATGCGCTCAGCGAGGAGAAGCGCGAAGGCACGCTCGGCCTTTTGTTCCTCACGGATCTGAAAGGCTACGACATCGTG
>SIBH01000077.1 GCA_009695285.1 Pedosphaera sp. | reverse complement strand
GCGGCTATGATTTGCTCGTCGTGGTGGAAGGGAAAAACCTGCGCGAAGTCGCCACGTTTGTTTCCGAGAAACTCGCCACCATCCAGGGCGTTGTCTCCACCGGCACACATTTCATGCTCAAGCCTTACAAGGAGCAGGGCGTGCTGATGAGGCCGGAGAGCAATGAGGAGCGGCTGGCGGTTTCGCCATAAGCAGGAGGTGTAACTCAGCTGCTGCTTCCGGCCTGGAAGGCTGGCAGAAATTAGCCGGGGGGGTGCGCGTATCGATACCCCCGAAACATGCCAAGATCGACTCGACCCTGAAAGGGTCGCAGAAGGTGAGGCGAAACATCGAACGACTCTGGCACCCCTCCGGGGTGCATTCTATTTGCGATGATGACCGGGGGTGTCGCTCGCAGACTCGCTCAACCCCCGGCTAATTTCTGGCAAACCTTCTGGTTGCGCCTGACCGAACTTCACCCACCGATCACAACTTCGCCATCGCCCCATCGAGCGCGGCGTAGAGCTGGTTCATCGTGGCTTCGGTTTCGTCGCCCATGTTCGAGAGACGGAAGGTGGTGCCTTTGATTTTGCCGTAGCCGCCGTCGATCAGGAAGCCCTGGTCTTTAACGAGCTTTTGCAGTTTGGCCACATCGACCACGCGCCCGCCGTCGGCCTTCGCGCCGTTGTTCACGCAGGTGAGCGTGACGGATTCAAAACCCTTTTCCGGGAACAGTGTGAAGCCATGTTTCGCGGCCCAGTCGCGTGTCATCTGGTTGGTCTTGGTGTGGCGGGCGTAACGTGCTTCGAGGCCTTCGGTGAAGAAATCTTCCAGCTTGGACGCGAGCCCGTAGATGTGCGGAATGCTCGGCGTGCTGGGCGTCATGCTGTCCTTCGCGTTCTTCTCGAACTCCACCAAATCGAAATAATAGCCGCGATCTTTCATCGTCGCGGCCTTGGCCAGCGCGGCGGGCGAGCAGACGAACACGCTCAGTCCCGGCGGGAGCGCAAAGGCTTTCTGCGTCCCGGCCAGCAGTATGTCGATGCCGAGGGCGTCAAAGCCAATGGGCAGCGCGGTCATGGAACTGACCGCGTCCACGATGAACAGCACGTCGGGATATTTGTTCTTGAGCGCGGCGATTTCCGCGAGCGGCGACATTGTGCCGGTGCTGGTCTCGTTGTGAATCAGCGTGAGCGTGTCGAACTGGCCGGTGGCGAGTTTCTTGTCCACGTCCTCGGCGCGGATGGGACTGCCCCACGGAACTTGCAGGCCGTCGGCTTCCTTGCCGCAACGTTTGGCGACATCGAGCCACTTGTCCGAGAACGCGCCCTTCATGCAGCAGAGAACTTTCTTGCTGGTGAGATTGCGCAACGCGCCTTCCATCACGCCCCACGCGGAACTGGTGCTGAGATAGACGAGTTGCTTGGTCGAGAGCAGCGTCTGGAGCTGTGGCTGCATTTTCGCGTAAAGATCTTTGAAGCCCTGGCCGCGGTGGCCGATCATCGGTGAGCAGAGCGCCTTAAAAGTTTTTTCGCTGACTTCAACCGGTCCCGGAATGTACAGTTTGATGTGTGCCATAAAAAGTGGCGCAAAACTTTTCAGAAGGCGGCGGCGGATGCAAGGGGAGTTTTGGCTGAAGTGGGACTTCGATGCGGTTGTCCCGTCCTGGAAGGTGCCGGCGGCGGATTAGAAGGTGAGTTCAGCGGAACTATTCCAAGAGCCGGCTCTTGGAACCGCGCACAATGGTCTTTACCACGGGTGGAGCGTTCGTCCGGTCGAATCGTTCAACAATTTTCCCGTAAAAAACTTTCGCCTCGGCGGTGCGTTTGGCGTCCGCAAGGAGATCGGCGGCGGATTTCCATGATTGCAACACTTCCCAGTCCTGTTGCGGATACTTCCTGGCCACGTCGGTGTAGCGGCCTACCGCATCGTTGAGCCGGCCCTGCGCGGCGCGGATGTTCCCGAGGTTGCGGAGGGCCTGGGAACACAGGTCCGGCTGGTCGGAATATTTTTTCAGCAGCTCCGAGTAGCCGGCGGCGGCCTGGTTCAGAAGCCGGTCGCGCGCGGCTCCCGTGGCCTCGGCCGAGGGCTGGTGAAAATCTTTCGTGGTCTGATTGAGCAGGGCCAGCGCGGCGTCATGGCGCTGCTGAGGCGTCGGATGGTTCGCGGTGCAGGCCGCGATCGCCAGGCAGAGAACAACCAGGCTGGACGCCATGCCCAATCTATTTCTGCACGTTGCTGCCATGGCGGGTGGTCAGTTCGTAGGTGAGCTTCAGCTTCTCCCGGGATTTCAACGGGAGAAGGAACTTCACCTTCGTGGCATCCACCTTCTCATACTTCGCGTCGGTGACGAGCGTCCAGTCACCGGGGAAATTGCGACGGATGTCGAGCATCACGTCGATCTCTTTCGAGTTCTGCACCTCGATCTCCCACGTCTCCTTCGTCGCCCAGCCTTTCACGTTCCCGTTGTTGTCGAACTGCAAGTCCGTCTTCGCCCAGTTCATCAGCACCGGCTTGACGAGGATTTCCTGATCGTGGCCGAGTTCGAGTTCCACAGCTTCGTTGATTGGGATGTACTTCACCGAGGTGCGACCGACGAAGGCGTAAAGCTTGTCCTCGGTGGTGAAGCGGAAGGCCTTCACCGCGCCATCGGGCAGCGGCTCGGTGCCGAGCTTGCTCGGGACGGAGTTGGTGAATTTGTAGTAGCGCATCACGGCATTGCCCCAGCGTTCGCGCTCGTATTTGTAGAGGCTGGTGATGGGCACTTCCTTCGCGGTGAAGGAGGGCAGGCGCTTGGCCCAGCCGGTCGGAATCGTGTCGCGGCCCTCGACGGTATACATGAAATACTCAGAGAGGCCTTCCTTGATGATTTCCTTCGGTTTGGCGGCGGTGGCAAAATTCGCTTCCGCCATCCCGCGCATGGCTGCCATGCGCGGGGCTGGTGCCATCGGCATGTCCGTCACTGGAGGAGGAGGGGGCTGGCCGGGTCGTCCTTGCTGGGCAAGCTGGGCGATGTTCTCGACGAGGCGGATGACGCCGACGATCAGCCGCACCTGGGCATTCTCGTAATCCTCACCGCTGTTGTTGTTCACGCGCACAGCCCCGGCGAGGTCCATCAGCTTCTCCGTCTGGCTGGCCTCGGCCACGTAGTCCGCCGCCCAACTGATGCCGCTGGTGAAGTAGCGAATCTCCACTTTCACTTCCCCAGCGAACTCGCTCTTGATCCCCCATTCCAAAGTGTTGGCCACGCGCGGCGGGAAGCTGGCGTCGAGGACATCAACCTCGTCGGCGTGCGTCAGCGCGCGAAACTCGACGGAGGTGGGATCGATCAAGGTGTTGGCCCAGGAAAATTCCAGGCGGTTGAGACCTTTGCGGAAAGTGAGGATGCGCGTCTCCTTGACCAGAGTGAGATCAGCGGAGTTGTAAATGGTGAGCTGCGTCGAATCGCGGTCGGGCAGCGTGACGACGTTGATGCGGGCGTGGGCGTGGGGGGCGAGGAGAAGGCCGGCCAAGGCCAAGGCGCAGGTGGGAATGCAGGAAAGGGGGAAGGTGAAACGAGGGTTCATGGGAATTCTAGGGTTTGTGAACTTGCGGTTGAGGGCGGGTGACGATGCGTTCGTCCACGAGGTTCATCCGCAGAATGATGACCGGCGAGGTTCGCATACGGGGCTCCGGTTAGTAGTTCGCCGGCTCGTTGCCCTGCACGTTGAGGCGGTTCACGTTGAAGGTGACGACGGTCTTCTTGTCGCCGGTGGATTCGGCGGGCAGGGTCAGCTTATACTCGATGGTGAAGGCGTCCTTCTTCTCGAATTTGTGCGTGCTCTCGACCATTTTCCAGTAGCCGGGCAGATGCTCGACGATGACCAGGTCGATGGCGGTCTTCTTGAAGTTCTCAATCTCGATCTTGTAAACGTCGTCGGTGTCCCAGACCACGTCCTGATTGCCGTTGTTATTGCGGCGGATGTTGGTGCGGTCCTTCTTGGTCTGGCGCTGGGTGACTTTCACGTCGCGGCTCTGGCCGATGTAGAGCTTCAATTCACGATCCACCGGGGTGAGCGTGCCCCAGTCTTCGCCGGTGAACGCCACGCCTTCGCCGGGTTTGTCGCCTTCCTTGTCCGCCTGCTCCTTGGTCTTGATGAAGATGCGGACCTTACCAGGGAGAAGAGTGTGCGTGCCGAGCTTGGAGGCCTTGTCGTTCTTGATGACGTAGGAGAGCGGAATGCCGACCGTGGCCTTCTGATACTCCGGATCCCACGGCAGAGTCGCCGCGTCCCAAGTGAGAACTTTCTTGATGGGCAGCGTCTCGATGCGTTCGGAAAGAACTTCCAGCACCTCCTCGTGGGCTATGGTTTTCTTGAAGCTCGCGCCGTAGCCGATGCCGATCTCGGCCTCAGTCAGGTCTTCACCGGAATTGTTGCGCAGGCGGAGGTAGTTGCGGAGGGTGAGCGCGGTTTCATCCGGCTCGGAGACGGCCTTGTAAACCACGTCTCGCCCGAAGCCGGTGATGAGATAGGAGATGCGGACACGCTCTTCCTGAGCGACCGGGCTGGAGATCTCCCAGATGAGAGCGTTTTCGTTGGGCGGATAGCTGGTGTTGAGAATGGTGACATTGTCCGGGTGGCTGAGCATTCGCGCCTGGATGCTGGTGGCGTCAATGTTCACGCCGCGCCAGGAGAAATCGACCTTGTTCACACCCTTCTGGAGGGTGACGATGCGCTCCTCCTCGACGAGCGTGGCATCGGGGTTATTGAGCGAGACGACGACGCGCGCACGTTCGGGGAGCGCGACGAGTTTGACCCGCGCCTGAAGGGAACTGCAGGCGACCAGCAGGACGGCCACGGAGAGGAGGAGCAATTTTTTCATGGGATTTAGTTCGTTTCGGCTATGACACCAAGTTTGCAGGCGATAAGCAAATCAATCGTTGCATCTGCCAGGGTTGGACGGGGGCGATGGAAAAATGCTCCCGGAAAGTATCCGCAGGTGTCATCCCGGAGACCGGGGGCGGACGGGGTGAGAATTCGACGAACGAAAGTTGCGCGTCTGGAACCCCTGAACCTCGTAGCCGCGCCGGTGAAGGCGCGGCTGATCTTTTCGCTGGCCCATCCGCCTCGAAATAAAGCCGCCGCTTCACAGCGGCGGCTACGAAGTTCAGGGGGACGGAGGCGCACCTGATCTTGTCGGGCGGCGGTCAATGGATGTCGCCACGTCATCCGTGAATTCCGAAAACCTTCCGTGACAAAGCGGCGACGTTTTGGAATCGTTCAAGAATGATAAGAAATCCAATTGGAACCCGGAGACTCGCACCCGCCGGCCTGCTCGCGCTCACCCTCGTCAGCCACGCCTGGTTCGCCGCCGCCGCCGAATCGGAAAAGATCACGCACTCGTTTCTCGCCACCGGCGGCGAGACGCGCATTGTCGATGGCGAGGGGAAGACGATCTGGAAATATCCCAAGGGCACGCGTGACGGCTGGGTGCTGCCCAACGGTAACCTGCTGCTCGCTGTGAACAAGGACAAGGATTTTCCCGGCGGCGGCGTGGTCGAGGTCACACGAGCCGGCGAAAAAGTGTTTGAATGGAAGGGCACGCAATCCGAGGTGAACACCGCGCAGGCGCTGCCGAACGGCAACATCATGGCCACCGAGGCCGGACCGAAGCCGCGTATCGTCGAGATCAACCGCGAAGGCAAGGTCGTCGTCGAGGTGCCCATCACCGGTCAGTCCGCGAACCATCACATGGAAAGCCGCATGGCCCGCAAGCTCCCCAACGGAAATTATCTCGTCCCGCAACTGCTCGACAAGGTCGTGCGCGAATACGATCCGCAGGGCAAGGTGGTGTGGGAATTCAAGGCGCCCGAGCAGCCGAAGGAGGCGTGGCCGTTCACCGCCGTCCGGTTGGCCAACGGCAACACGCTCATCAACCTGACGCACGGCAATATGGTGGTGGAGGCGGACGCTTCCGGGAAAATCGTCTGGCAGATTTCCAACGCCGATTTCCCCAAGCCGCTCTTGAATGATCCCTGCGGCGTTCATCGCCTGCCCAACGGCAACACGGTCATTTGTAGCTACGCCATCGGCGCGGACCGCACCAAACTGGTCGAGGTCACCCCGGAAAAGAAGGTTGTCTGGACCTTCACCGAGGCGAAGGGCGGCGGCATCCACGAAGTGCAGATTCTCGACACCAACGGCAAGCCCCTTGAAGGCGCGCCGCTCCGCTGACGTCAGTTTCTGACGATGTTCAACGAAATGACGACCGAGCTTCTGATCCCGAAAGGCGGACCGCGTCCGGCCACTCGGCGTGTTCCGTCATTCCTGGCCGTTCCGCTCTGCGGGCTGTGGTTACTGTTCGCCGTCACCCCGGCTTTCCCGGCCGACTTCGCAACGGCGGATCTCGAATTTTTCGAGAAGCGCGTGCGGCCGGTGCTCGCCGAGCGCTGTTACAAATGTCACAGCGCGACCAGCGAAAAGATCAAGGGCGGCCTGCTCCTGGACACGCGCGAAGGGATGCTCAAAGGCGGCGACTCGCGGACCTCGCTGGTGCCCGGCAACCCGGAGAAGAGTCTGCTCATTGAGGCGATTCATTACGCGAACGAGGATGTGAAGATGCCGCCCAAAGGCAGGCTCTCGCCGCAGGAAATTGCGGATTTCACGACCTGGGTGAAGAACGGCGCGGCCTGGCCGAAGGAAGCGGCCGTCAAGGCCGGTCCGGCGAAGGAAGTTTTCGATCTCGAAAAACGGCGGCGCGAACATTGGTCCTGGAAGCCGGTCGCGTCCGCCGTGAAACCTCCGGCGGTGACGGACACGCGTTGGCCAGTCAGCGGCCTCGACCGTTTTATCCTCGCGAAGCTGGAGGAGAAAAAGCTGAAGCCCGCCGCACCGGCGGAGAAGGCCGCGCTGTTGCGGCGCGCGTATTTTGATCTGATCGGGCTGCCGCCGAAGCCGGCCGAGATTGAGGCGTTTCTGAGCGACACCTCGCCGCAGGCCTTCGCGAAGGTGGTGGATGGCCTGCTCGCCTCGCCGCAGTACGGCGAGCGCTGGGCGCGGCACTGGTTGGACTCGATGCGCTACGCCGAGACGCGGGGACACGAGTTCGAGCCGATCATTCCGAACGCCTACCAGTATCGCGACTACGTCATCCGCGCGCTCAATGCCGACGTGCCGTACGACCAGTTTCTGACCGAGCACCTGGCCGGCGATCTCGTGGCGAAACCGCGCGTGACCCCGGCCGGCGTCAATGAGTCCGTGCTCGGCACCGGCTTCTGGTTTTTGGGCGAGGAGGTTCATTCGCCGGTGGACATCCGTCAGGATGAGTGTGACCGCATGGACAACCGGTTGGACGTGATGGCAAAAACTTTCCTCGGCCTGACGGTCGCCTGCGCGCGATGTCACGATCACAAGTTCGACGCGATTTCCCAGAAGGACTATTACAGCCTGACCGGTTTTCTGATCAGCAGCAGCTACCGGCAGGTGCGCTTCGAGTCGATCGAGCAGAACAAACGTGTGGCGACCGAACTAGACCGCATTCGTACTGAGAGCCAGGCCGAACTTCCCAAGAAGTTCGGCGCCGCGCTTCGTCCGGGCGTGGAAAAAATGGCCACGCAACTTCTCGCGGCGCGCAGCCAGTCCACCGCCACCACCGCCGACAATGCCGCGAAGCCTGCGGCCGTCGCGGAACCGGACGCCACCGCCCGCTGGGTCAAAGAGCTTGCCAAGGCCAAAGCAGATCCGAAGCATCCGCTCCACACCTTCGCCGTCCTGCCCGCGAACCCGGCCGGCGGCAAAATTCAAACCGTCGCCGCGTCGCTGGAGACCTGGCGGAAGAGCACAGAGCAGCCGGTTTTCGCCCCGGACGACTTGGTGGTGGATTACACCCAGACTCCCGCGAAGCACTGGTATCAGGATGGATTTTCCTTTGGCCTGCGTCCCGCGCGGGCGGGAGAATTTCGGATGGGCGGAAGCGCCGCTCAGCCGTTGCCCGGATTTATCACCGAGGGCGGGGCGTGGTGGGACGACGCCTGGAAGAATCTGAAGGTGACCGCGTCGGAGAAGGATAATGGAGGTATCGGTGGGTGGGAGCGCGGTGAGCAGACGTTGCGCACGCCGGAGTTCACGCTGAAGACCGGGCGTCTCTGGTATTTGATTAAAGGAGGTGGCCGCGCCTACGCGCCGGTGGACTCGCATCTCGTCGTCGTCGGCCCCTTGCACGGCGCGTTGATCCGGGACCTGGGCCGCCATGAGCAGTGGCAATGGGTCGAACACAATTTGAGCGCCTACCCCGGCCACCGCACGCATGTGGAATTCAGTCCCACGGGTACGGGCGAATTTGCCGTGGCCATGGTGGTGCAGTCCGATCCGAAGCAGGCCAAGGCTGGGCCGGTGACCAGCCGGCTGGTGACGGCCCTCGGCGTTGGGGCGGATTCGCCGGAAAAAATCGCGGGTGCCTTGCAGGACGTTTTTCTCGGAGTGCTCGAGCAGTTGAAGGCCGATCGGCTGGTGGCCTCGCCCGATGCCGTGGAAGGGGCGCGGCTCGCGGACTGGCTGGCGAAGAACCTAGATTTGGTTTGTGTGCCGGGTTCGGACGCGCGCCTGGCTTTCGACCGGGCCTTGCAGCCGGTCGCGAAACAGCGGGCCGAGCAGATCGCCTTGATCAAGGCCGGTTCCAAAACCGCCCCCGCCATTCTTGACGGCAACGGCGTGAGCGAGTTTCTCCTCGTGCGCGGCCAGTCAAAACTTCCCGGCGAGCCGGCCCCGCGCCGTTTCCTCGAAGCCATCGCCGGTGCGAAGCAGCCGGACTACGGCCCCGGCAGCGGACGCCTGCAGCTCGCGCAGCAACTGACCGATCCGGCGAATCCGTTCACGGCGCGGGTCGCGGTCAACCGCGTCTGGCATCACCTCTTCGGCCGCGGTCTCGTGGCGACGGTGGACAATTTTGGCGTGCTCGGCCAGCCGCCGACGCATCCGGAACTGCTCGACCATCTCGCGGGGCGATTCCAAAACGAACTCGGCTGGTCCAAGAAAAAACTCATCCGCGAAGTGATGCTCTCGCAGACCTATCAGATGTCGAGCCAACCCGACGACGCGCGCGCCGAGGAGATCGATCCGGAGAATCTCTTGCTGCATCGCGCGAACCTGCGCCGGTTGGAGGGCGAGGCAATCCGCGACGCGCTGCTGGCCGTTTCCGGCCGGCTCGATCTGGCCGCCGGCGGTCCGAGCGTGCCGGTGCATGTGACGGCGTTCATGGACGGTCGCGGCAAGCCGGGGAGCGGCCCGGTGGATGGAAATGGCCGCCGCAGCATTTACATTTCGGTGCGCCGGAATTTTCTTTCCCCGATGATGCTGGCGTTTGACACGCCGATTCCCTTCAACTCCATCGGCCGGCGCAACATCTCGAACGTCCCCGCGCAGGCGCTGATTCTGATGAATGATCCGCTCGTGGTGCAGCAGGCCAAGCTCTGGGCGAAGCGCCTCGCGCCGGGCACCGGCAAGACGACGGAACCACTGCTGCGCGAGATGTACTTGACCGCGTTTGGCCGTCCGCCCGGCCCGACGGAAATCGCATCGGCCACCGAGTTCCTGCTGCAGCAGGGGGCGGCCTACGGTGTCGAACGCGAAAAGGCGCCCGCGGACGAGCGGGTCTGGGCTGACCTTTGCCACGTCATGTTCAACGTGAAGGAATTTATTTTTATCAACTGATGCACCACTGCCACCGATTCCAGCCCGCGCCGCTCAGCCGGCGCGAGATGCTTTTCAAATGCGCCAACGGTTTTGGCGGGCTGGCGCTGATGGCGCTGATGGCTGACCGGGCCTTTGGCGGAGCGGTTACGACGGCGCCGGCCAGCGCGCGCAATCCGCTGGCGCCGCGCCCCACGCATTTTTCGGGCAAGGCCCGCAGCATTATTTTTCTCTACATGGACGGCGGCCCTTCGCAGGTGGACACGTTCGATCCGAAGCCGCAGCTCACCAAGGACAGCGGCAAGCCGTTCAAGATGAAAATGGAGCCGACGCAGTTCAACAGCAACGGCAACGCGCTCGGCTCGCTCTGGGAGTTCAAGCAATACGGGCAAAGCGGCATTCCGGTGAGTAGCCTTTTCCCCTACATCTCCGAGTGCGTGGATGACATGGCGATCATTCGGTCGATGACGAGCAATTTCTCCGAGCACACCAACGCGAACTATTTTCTCCACACCGGCAGCGGCTTGCAGGGCCGGCCGAGCATGGGGGCGTGGGCCGGGTACGGCCTGGGCAGCGAGAGTCAGAATCTGCCGGGCTTCGTCGTGCTCAACGGCGGACTGATCCCGCCCGGCGGGCTGGACAATTTCAACAGCGGCTTTCTGCCCGCGAGTTTTCAAGGCTCGGTTTTCAAGGCGAACGGCCAGGGGGTGGCCAACGTCACACCCACCGAGGCGAAGATCGATTTGCAAAAGAACAAGCTGGCGCTGATGCAGAAGCTCGATGCCGGCGTGCTGGAACGGTTCGGCAAGATGGACGCCTTGGAAAGCGCCATCGCCAACTATGAACTGGCGGGCCGGATGCAACTGGCCGTGCCTGATCTCATGAACTTCACGAACGAGACCGACGCCACCCGGGAGCTTTATGGTCTGAACGCGAAAACGCCGCAGACTCGGACCTTTGGCACGCAATGTCTCGTCGCCCGCCGCCTCGTCGAGCGCGGGGTGCGGTTCATCGAGTTGACCTGCCCCGAGGGCGGCGGAGATCGCTGGGACCAGCACGGCGACCTGAAGGCCGGCCATCAGAAAAATTCGCTCTTCGTGGATCAGGGCATCGCCGGGCTGTTGAAAGATTTGAAATCACGCGGCCTGCTGGACTCCACACTTGTGGTCTGGGGCGGCGAGTTCGGACGAACCCCTTTTGCCCAGGGCGGGAACGGCCGCGATCACAATCCTTTCGGCTTCACCATGTGGATGGCCGGCGGCGGTGTGAAGGGCGGGACGATTTACGGCGCGACGGACGAATACGGCTACAAGGCGGTCGAGAATCGCGTGAGCATCCACGATCTGCACGCCACCATGTTGCACCTGGTTGGGATGAACCACGAGAAGTTGACCTACCGCTACAGCGGTCGAGACATGCGCTTGACCGACGTGCATGGTGAAGTGGTCAAAGGCATTCTCGCGTGAGGTTGGCCTCATCTTTGTTCCAAGGATGCGGAGACGGTGTCCTCGTCGGACGAACATTCCTCAGGCGGTCGCTCGCTTTGCTGGTCGTTCTCCTCGTCGGGGCATTGTCCGGGCCGGTTGACACGAAGCCGGCAAAAATTGGGAGTTCGAGTTGGTCGGAGGCGAACTGGCTGCCGGCGATGGTCGGCGGCGGCGCCAAGCTTCGACCGCCCGACAGTCCTGCGGCCCATATCGACCGGAACGTCAAGACTTCACCGTATGCAGGCGTGGTCAGCATCAACACCGGCTTGTCCGGGGTGTTGATCAGCCGCAACCACGTCCTGACGGCGGCCCACGGCTTTGATCAAAATGGAGATGGCAAGCAGGAGATCCCGACGACGCACGTCAAAATTCACTTCAATCACAACAATCCGGATTGCACGACCGAGGGCATGGTCATCATCGCCGCCAAGGAGATTCGGCTGCATCCCGATTTCACGGGCTTCAACCGGCCGGAGCCAAATGACGATCTGGCGATCGTTACCCTGGCTTCACCGGCGCCGGAAGACGTCCCCGTTTATCCGCTGTTCTTCGGTCCGCCCAAGGCAGGGTTCCTGATCATCATGGTCGGCTACGGGCCGGCCGGCGCGGGAGATGAGAGCCGTTATTCCTCCCGATATTCTTTCTGCACCAAGCGGGTTGGGCGCAACGTGGCGTCACTCTTTCGACCGGATGACGAGAGCAGCGGCCGGCTCGAGATGTTCCAGTATGATTTTGATGGCCCCACCAGGGAGACTGACAAGTTTGGGGACGGCCCCGGTCTTGGAAACGACGTGGAATCGATCGTCAGCCCGGGTGATTCCGGCGGTCCCAGTTTTCTGTGGAGCGATGCCAATGGCAACGGCCAGGTGGAGCAAGGCGAACTGATTGTGTTCGGTGTCAACACGACGATCGGGGGCACGGTCAAAGCCTATACTCCGTTCGGCTCCTTTGCGGCGGGCGCGATGTTGTCCGGCTACCGTGACTGGATTTTGACAAACGTGCCGGCCCGGCAGTTGAAAATTGTGGAGGTGAGCAAGCCGGCTCCAGTCATGGGGACTCCTCCTTCGGGCGTGGAAAACTCGGCCCGGGGAAAGTAATCTGCGCGGGGGCGCAGGAAGACTGTGGAGACAGTCCGCCGCGCGGGCAATGTCATTTCTGAATGGGCAACGCGCGCAGGAACTCGCCATCACCCGGAGCCAGGGTCAGGACGATCCGCCTGCGGTCATTCCCGGTGTCCAGCTTCACTTCCTTCCACTCGCCGGTCTTGCGGTCCATCTTTTCGAGACCTGTGACGTCTTTGCCGAACGACAAGGTCAACTCGCGCGGTTGGTCGATCGCGTGATTGACCGGCATCAGATAGCGATTCTTTTTGTCGTCGGCGAAGACGCTCACGAGACAGGAATCGCCCTGGGGCTGGACCCAGTAGTCGGCGGGGGCTTTTTCGGTTCCGGGCTGCATGGGCTCGGTGTGATAGACGGCTTCGTTGCGCAGTTTCACGATGACCGGGCCGATCCATTTCAGGTCGAGACTGGCGGCGGAGATGGCTTCACCTTGAGCGGTGATGGTCGGCACCAGCCGGCCGTTCTCCAGGACGAGCTGGTCTTTCTCCTTCTTGTGGCCGACGAGCCATGGTGCCCAGAAATGGAAATCGGTCACGCCGTAGGCCACGGCGCAGAAGAGGGATTGCCGGAG